>CACACI010000006.1 GCA_902530985.1 uncultured Alphaproteobacteria bacterium | reverse complement strand
TCTGCTAAATCTTGAATCTAAAATTTTAGTTTTTTTTAAGTGTTCTGAAAGAATTATTTCACCGGGTTCAATCCTCATTATTGATTCGCAAAGTTCATCAAGACAATTAGATTGATTCATTTTTTGAAGCTTTATTGAACCTGTCGTCATGTCAGTCCAAGAAATAGATACTTCCCCTTTGATAAAGGAAACACTTAATAAATTATTGTTTGACTTTGCATCAAGAAGTGTTTCGTCCAGTATTGTTCCAGGAGTAATGATTTTTACAACGTCCCTAGTAAAAATTTTTTGATTTTTCTTTAGGGTTTTTACTTGGTTGGAATCTTCTAACTGTTCGGCAATTGCAACTTTAAACCCGGAATTTATTAATCTCGATAAATAATTTCTAGCTGAGTGTGCAGGCACTCCGCACATTGGTATATCATTCTCATTTAACTTTCCTCTTTTTGTGAGAGCAATTCCTAACTCTGCTGCTGCAATTTTCGCATCTTCAAAAAATAATTCATAGAAATCGCCCATTCTATAAAAAAGCAGATAATCTCTATGACGGTTTTTTACCTCTAAGTATTGCCTCATCATAGGAGTGGGCTGTGATTTTTCGTCTTTTTTTTCTTTAGGATTAAAACCTTTTATATCAGGTTGTTTTAATTTCATATTTATTTAAATTAGTATACAAATTATTAAATCATTTTCATGTTTATTCATAAAGACATAATTATTGTATTTCTTTTTTTGTTTTTTATACTAGTGATTTTATTAGTGATTTTCATAAGAGATTTGAGGATAATTAGTAAATTGATTCAAGATTTCAAAGGAAATACTATTCGATCAGATAAGGCTTTCTTCTTTAACCTTTTCCAACCAATTATTTTTAACCTAAATTTAATTATCAAAAAGCTAAATGAAAAATCCAAGTACTCCCGGTTGAGAATTTTTTTTTATGATTATTTTTTTAAATTTTTTCCTGACCCACTTCTAATTATTGATCAAAACAACTTAATTATTGATATGAATGAACAAGCTATTGAATTATTTGGTGAAGATTCAAAACAAAAAAACATCTTCTCAGCCATAAGAATCCCTGAGCTTAGTTCACTTATTGACGAATCCGTTAAGCAAAAAAAACCCATTGAGCGAGAGTTGAATTTAATTTATCCAAGAGAGAAAGTTTTTAAAATTTGGGTTTCTGGCAGAAGAGATTTGGGGAAAAATAAATTAAATTTCATCAGATTATTTGATACAACATCTCAACACAATATTCAGAATATTCAGAGAGATTTTATAGCAAATGCTAGTCATGAATTAAAAACTCCAATTGCCTCAATCATGGGATATTGTGAAACCTTATTAAATGAACCTCCCAAAATAAAATCAAAAAAAGAGGATTTTCTTAAAACTATGTTCAATGAAGCTACAAGAATGTCCTCTTTGGTTAAAGACTTATTGTCACTTTCAAGAATTGAAAGGATAGAGTATATCCCCCCAGAAGAAAAAGTTAACCTAATTGAAATTCTAGAAAACGTTAAGAAGACATGTCAGGAAAGAAAGTTTTTGAGCAAAACTAAATATAAATTTTCGATTCCTAAAAGCAATATTGAAATTATTGGAGATAAAACAGAATTACAGCAAGTTTTTTTTAATATTATTGAGAATGCAATAACTCACAGCCAATCTAAAAGACCCGTACAGATTAAATTAATGAAGAAACAGAAGAAGGTAATGTTTATTGTTCAAGATTTTGGAATTGGAATTTCTAATCAAAATATTCCAATGCTTACCAAAAGATTCTACAGAATAGATTCAGTACGGCCGCGGGATACAGGTCACACAGGTCTTGGTCTATCGATTGTTAAACACATTCTTAATAGGCATAATGCTGAATTGAAAATTCACTCTGAAATTGACAAGGGCTCTTTATTTTCGATTAGCTTTGATAAATTATAGCCTTTTAAAAAACTTTCATATTCATCTTTTCATCAAATTGCCTTTAAACAGTCACTTAACTGTAACAATTGTTAATTACCTTTTTTAATAAATATTGATTAAGGAGAATTATGAAAAAATTTTATTGTGGATTGGCTGCATCAGCGATTAGTTTGTTATATTCAAATGCACACAGTCAAGATTACGGTGCTCAAATTGACGCATTACAAAATGAATTACTAAAAATGAAACAAGAAATTAATAAAGGAACTAACAATAAGGCTTTCTTTAAGAAAGGAAAAGGACTTAGTATTGAAAGTTCTGATGGAAAGTATTCTTTCCAGATTAAAGGTAGATCTATGTATGATATTTCTCATATAGATGGTATGACTAATGATAGTTCAGTTGGTCATGCAAATAAATTCGATAGTTTTGGTGCTGAATTTAGAAGACTTAGATTTTCTATTAAAGTAGGTTTAGGCGATGGCTGGAGTTTGGCCTTTCAACCTGACTTTGCCGAAACAATTTCTGATGATTCTAATACAAACGGGAAGGGTGTTGATGTTAAAGATGCTTTGATCAAAAAGAAAATCAAAGGAATTGGTTCTTTCATGTTTGGTAACGCTAAATCAGCTGGAGGATATTGGGAGAACACAAGTTCAAATAGTATTTTGATGATGGAACGCCCAATGTATAATGAGTTTGCAAATCTAGCGCATAGAGCTGGCCTTCATTATGATAATGGTGGGGCACTTTTTCCGAAGGGATTTCATGTAAGAGCGTTACTTATTGGCTATGGTAATGAGGGTGCATGGAGACTTGAGCAAGAAGATGGTGATGGTGGTGAAGTTACTTGGAACCACTCAATTGCAGCTCACTACACTGGTAAAGGCCTTTTTGACCAATTCATAGGAGGAAAAGATACATGGTTACTGGGAGCCTCTTGGCAAATGGAAAGACCACTAAATGATCACACACGAAGCGTTTCCTTCCGACAAAATGGAGTGCATACTCTAGGAGAAAAAATTGTTGATACCACTATTTCTAACATATCTAGCTATCATTACGGTGGGCCTCAATTCCAATATTCTAATGGAAGATACTATTTAGCTACAGAATATTATTGGATTACAGGCGAGCGCAGAGACGGTTACACCGTTTATGATGATTACAGTGCAGAGGGAGGATCTATTTATGGTCAATATTTCTTTAATAGTGATGCAACGGTCAAAATAAGTTCAAAAAAAGGTAAAATTGGTGGCGTAAAATGTAAAGCTAAATTCGGATGTACTGCAGCCAAATTTATGCTTGAATCGATCGATACCAGAGACGGTGAATTAAATGGTTTAAACGGTACGCATGGCAAAGCTGTTCACATTGGGCTGAATCACTATTTCAACAGTAATGTTAGATTAATGGTCGATGCTACAAGAGGTGTGTATTTAGGTGGGCACAATGACTTTTATAGCGATGGTAATAGAGCGGATAGAAGACACACTATGACGTCTATCCAAGCTAGACTGCATGCTAAATTTTAAACATTAAAGTTAATTTTAAATTTATTTAAAGGTGAGGTTTGCTCACCCTTTTCCTATTTCTTGCAGATTGTGCTAAGATAAATCCGAAATGACCGCTTTGCGTGAATGCATAAAGCAAGCCGATTTATCTACCTTCGATGAAGGCGAGAGGACTTGCTGTTACACCAAATCCCATAAAACATGGGTGAAAGACCCAAGCGGTATCGCATGGGATACGTACCACACCATGGCGGAAGCCGAATTCTTCAATGATGCTCCTGTCGCCAAAAAAGAAGGTGGATGCTGCTGATGAAACACATCCTTGTTCTTTGTACTGGCAATAGCTGCCGTTCCATTATGGCAGAAGCCTTAATCAATACGCTCGGTAAAGGGCGTTATGAAGCCGTAAGTGCCGGAAGCAATCCAACGGGCTCTGTACATCCCAAATCTATCGAGACACTCAAACGTCACAATATCGATATCCATGATCCACAAAGCAAATCATGGGATGTGTTTGCAGACCGCCATTTTGATCTTGTAATCACCGTTTGCGATGCCGCCGCTGCCGAAAGCTGTCCCGTTTTCTTAGGCCAACATGAAAAACTGCATTGGAGTACCCCAGATCCCGCCGCCGCTACAAGCACGCAGGAGGATATTAATGCGGCTTTTGATGAAGCCTTTAATCTACTGAAACACAGAATTGAAAGTGAATTGCTATGACTGAACAATCTCCTCTTGGTTTTTTTGAGCGTTATTTATCCTTATGGGTCGGACTTTGTATCGCCGCAGGGGTTGGGCTAGGCATTGCTGTTCCCTCCGTCTTTCAGACCGTTGCAGAGCTGGAATATGCTCAAGTTAATCTGGTCGTGGCGGTTTTCATCTGGATCATGATCTATCCAATGATGGTCAATGTCGATTTTGCCAGCATCAAAGATGTTGGCCGTAAACCAAAAGGGCTTTGCATTACCCTTGTGATTAACTGGCTTATCAAACCCTTTACAATGGCTGCGCTCGGTGTGTTGTTTTTTGAGCATGCCTTTGCCGGATTGGTTGCACCCGAAACCGCCAAGGAATATATCGCCGGAATGATTTTGCTTGGTGTTGCGCCATGCACAGCGATGGTTTTCGTATGGAGCCAACTGGTGCGCGGGGATGCTAATTACACATTGGTACAGGTATCAATCAACGATATCATTATGATCTTCGCCTTTGCGCCGCTTGCTGCGTTTTTGCTCGGTGTGACCGATGTTGTTGTGCCGTGGGAAACATTACTCCTTTCTGTTGTTTTATATGTTGTGACGCCATTAGCAGCTGGTTATATCACCCGCCGCAAACTGGATAAAAACCATGACAATGAACGCATTCAGCGTTTCACCGCTAAAATAAAGCCGTTTTCGATCATGGGGCTACTCGCCACCGTTGTTCTTCTCTTCGGTTTTCAGGCGCAAACCATCATCGATAAGCCGATGGTCATTGTCCTGATTGCCATACCGCTGCTGATACAAAGCTACGGCATCTTCTTTGTCGCTTACGGCTGGACATATCTCTGGCGCGTACCCTTTACCACCGCTGCACCAGCCGCGCTTATTGGTACGTCCAATTTCTTTGAGCTGGCCGTTGCTGTTGCCATCAGCTTGTTTGGACTGCATTCAGGCGCGGCACTTGCCACAGTCGTTGGTGTATTGGTCGAAGTTCCAGTGATGCTATCGCTCGTCGCCTTTGCCAACACAACAAGGCATAGATTTTCTAAGACCTAAATTCAGGCAAACGTTATTATTCAACTTATGAGAGTAAAAATGAAAAATGTTTTATTTAAGTGTATATACACAAAATTGTTTAACAAGCCCTATGCTTTCTGATTAACACAGAATGTTGGGGCTATAGGGTGTGTATGCACTTATTCCCCTTTTAAGGCTTTTTCAAAATATTTGTGTATGATTTTATCCTGATTTTCTAAGAGCCAATCAATTGATGGCTCATCATTCATTGCCTTTTGAATTGCATTTGTTGTGGCTTTTCTATGAATATCAAAAAGTATTTGGTGGTCTAAATTCTTATCATCGCTTACGCTTGGATTTAACCAAACTGAGACTATAATACCAACTTCATTTACAATATCTTTCGGAATATAACCTTCGCGAACAGAATCTAAAACCCCATTCGCTATTGCTCCTTGGACAGTGCCCATCAGAATATTTGTATATCTATCATCTTTGACTGTAACTTTACTTACCATTAAAGTAGGTGGTCTAACCATAACGTCTGTATTCATTATAGCGAGAACTTTCGTATGACCTTTTATTTGATTTCCTATTAAATTTGCGAATGCAGTGCCAAAAGGACCATCCAGCTTCCCTATTACAACCTCAGGTTCTGCCGCAGTTCCTGGCGGTCCGCCAGCAACTAGTGATTCTCCTACCTTCATAACAAAGTCTTGTTTTTTCATTAATCTCTCCTTAAAATTCGTTTACTTTCATTTTATAGCTCTAGATCTTATTAGCTAACTTACTTCTATTTGTTGATTTTACAACGCTAAGACTAATTTTCATCTTTTAATTTTTAAAAAAAACCTGCATTGTCATATTAATGTAACAATTCTGTAATAATTTCTCATTTTTCAAGAAGTATTTATTAGCTTTAACCATTTATAACAAGAGAGGACTAAATGAAAAAAAAAATTATAACCTTTACTGCTCTTGCTTTAATGTTGAGCAATCAATCTGAAGCTCGTGATCAAATACAAATTGTTGGTTCTTCGACCGTTTATCCATTTGCAACCGTTGTTGCAGAGAGATTTGGTAAAACGAGTGGCTTCAAAACACCCGTTATAGAATCAACCGGTTCTGGTGGGGGGCTGAAGCTTTTTTGTAAGGGATTAGGAACCCAACACCCAGACATAACCAATGCTTCACGAAGAATAAAAATGAAAGAAGTAAAAAACTGCGAGAAAAATGGTGTTAAAGATATTACGGAAATAAAAATCGGATATGATGGAATTGCAATCGCTAATGCTAAATCTGGCCCAACCTTTGATTTGACATTAAGAGATCTTTATCTTGCTCTCGCCAAAGAAATTCCAGCTGATGCTGAGGGGGGCGAAGTTAAAGCAAATCCCTACAAAATGTGGAATGAAATTAATCCAAAACTCCCAGCAAAACCAATTGTTGTAATTGGTCCTCCGCCTACTTCTGGGACTAGGGACGCTTTTAATGAACTTGCTATTGAAAAAGGATGCAAAACTTTTCCAGGTAGAAGTGCTCTTAAAAAAAAGGACAAAAAATTATATAAATCTCAGTGTAGAGCACTAAGAGAAGATGGATTATATGTTGAAGCAGGTGAAAATGATAATCTAATTATAGAAAAATTGGTAGCTAACCCTGACGCTTTAGGTGTATTTGGATATTCTTTTCTCGATCAGAATAAAGACAAAGTCAAAGCTTCAAAAGTTGACAATGTTTTTCCTGAATTTGAAGCTATTTCATCAGGAGAATACCCAGTTTCTAGATCATTGTTCTTCTATGTGAAAAATGCTCATGCATCTGTTATACCTGGAGTCAAACAATATGTAAGAGAGTTTACATCATCAAAGTCTATTGGGAATGAAGGATATCTTGTTTCAAAAGGGTTAATTCCACTTCCAAAAAGTGAAAGAGCAAAGTTTGAGAAAGATGGTAAAACCCTTGCGAAATTTGATGAAAAATTGTTGAAAAAATAAACATAGCAATTTTTATGGGGTTTTGGTCTTTCTTTTTTATTATAGTATTCCTGGGTTTAACAACCCAATGGTACGGAACTAATAAAGCTCTTAAATTAAACTCTAATATTAAAGAGGGACCAAAACTTCCATCATTACCTTCATATTATGGTACCAACGCATTTTTGTGGTTGGTAATCTCAGTGTTACTTTTTTTGATTGTCTGGGTGTTCTCAAAGCCTCACATCCTAGACTATATTTTAATTCAAAACATTCCAAAAGCTCTAATAGATGAGTTCGGTGGAACACCTAATATGCTAATTGATATTATTAAGGCTACTGACATATCTAATATTTTTCCAGGAACAAACCCTATTATCATCGAGAATGCTTTATATTATAATAAAATCGACAAACTGAGTGATTCGATTGCGTATTCAATAATTCTTTTCGTTGGTTTAACTGTAAGTATTTTTTCAATAAATAAAATCTCATTTTTATTCAAGGCAAGGCAGGCAGTTGAAAAAACAAATATTAATTTGTTAATCTTGTGTTCTACAATTGCGATAATCGCAACAATAGGGATTATTCTTTCGCTAATTTTTGAAGCGTTGAGATTTTTTGAAAAGGTAAATTTTTTTGATTTTCTTTTTGGATTTAACTGGAGTCCGCAAACTGCTATTAGAGAGGGGCAAGTAGCCAGCGATGGGGCTTTTGGTGCAATTCCAATTTTTTCTGGGACACTTTTAATAACATTTGTTGCAATGTTTGTTGCTATTCCAATTGGTCTCTTTTCGGCTATTTATTTAGCCGAATACGCTAAACCTTCTGTGCGGTCAACGTTTAAACCAATCCTTGAAATTTTAGCAGGTGTGCCAACTGTAGTTTACGGATTTTTTGCAGCAATAACTGTTGGCCCCTTTTTAAAGAATTTTGTTGGAGAATTTGGATTTACTATTGCTTCAGAAAGTGCTCTTGCAGCTGGCGGTGTCATGGGAATTATGATTATACCTTTCATATCATCACTTTCAGATGATGTGATAAGAGCTGTACCTCAAAATCTTAGAGATGGATCTTATGCCATGGGTGCAACAAAATCTGAAACTGTAAAAAAAATTATTCTTCCAGCTGCACTTCCTGGAATAATGGGTGCAGTTTTATTGGCAATATCAAGGGCTATAGGTGAAACAATGATTGTTGTAATGGCTGCTGGAATTGCTGCAAATCTTACACTTAATCCTTTTGAATCTGTAACGACAGTTACTGTTCAGATTGTAACATTGTTAGTTGGTGATCAAGAATTTGATAGTGCAAAAACTCTAGCAGCATTTGCTTTAGGAATAACACTTTTTTTTGCTACATTATTTTTAAATATTATCGCATTAAGGATTGTTCAAAAATATAGGGAAAAGTATGACTAATAATTTAGATAGAGTCGAGTTATCACTTGTTGGAAGGAAAAGGAGTGAGCGATTGTTTAAGTTTTACGGCTTTCTTGGAATTTTGATAGCTTTTCTTTTCTTAATAACAATTCTATATTCGGTAATATCTCAAGGTCAAAAAGCTTTTTTCACAACATTTATAAAAGTAAATATTTTTTTCGATTCTGAGATTATTGATCCACAAAATCAGAGAAATGATGAAGATATCAGATATGCAAATTTTAATAAGATTATAACAGAATCACTAAAGAAGAAATTTCCTGAAAATTTAAATAAAAATGATTCAAAAGAATTATCAAGCTTCATATCAAGCTCTGAAGCTGATTATTTAAGTGGGTTTGTAGTCAAAAACAAAGATTATATTGGAAAATATAAAAATATGTGGCTTCTTGCATCATCAAAGATTGACGTAATTGTTAAAAATCCTGAGATGGAAGATTTAGACGAAGAAGACAGATTAATCTCTGATAAGCAATTAGGATGGTTAAATCAAATAAGATTAAATAAAGAACTTAAAAAAGAACTTAATAAAAATTTTTTTACTAAAGCTGATTCTACTGAACCTGAACAAGCTGGAATTTGGGGGTCGCTAGTTGGATCTTTTTTAACACTTTTGATCACATTGGTGTTATCGTTTCCTGTTGCTGTAGCCGCTGGTGTTTTTCTTGAAGAACTTGCACCTAAAAATAAATTTACAGAATTTTTAGAAGTTAATATTAATAATCTCGCTGCTGTTCCATCGATAATATATGGACTTCTCGGTTTAGCTATTTTTCTAAATATTATGCATTTGCCGCGTTCAGCCCCTATTGTAGGAGGGATGGTTTTGGCATTAATGACTTTACCAACCATAATAATTGCAACACGCTCATCGTTAAAAAGCGTTCCGCCTTCTATTAGAGAAGCAGCTATTGGGTTGGGAGCTACACGATTTCAAAGTGTTGTTGATCATGTTTTACCCCTTGCTATTCCTGGGATAATGACAGGTACAATAATTGGAATGTCAAGAGCTTTAGGTGAGTCTGCTCCTCTATTAATGATTGGAATGGTAGCTTTCATTGTGGATGTTCCAACTACGTTCCTTGATTCCTCAACGGCTCTTCCAGTTCAAATCTATCTTTGGAAAAGCACTGCGGCAAGAGGTTTTGTGGAGTTAACGGCAGCAGGTGTAATTGTTTTATTAGTTTTTTTAATTCTCATGAACGGACTTGCTGTTTTTATTCGACAAAAATTTGAAAAAAAATGGTAATATATATCTGTGGCAGAAAAGATAAAAATATCAACAAAAAAGGTAAATGTTTTTTATGGCGATAAAAAAGCTTTGGAAAACATAAACTTAGAAATACCAGAGAAAAAAGTTACTTCTCTGATTGGTCCAAGTGGTTGCGGAAAATCAACTTTCATAAGATGCTTGAATAGAATGAACGACACAATAGATATTTGTAGAATTGAGGGAAAGATCATAATTGATAATGAAGACATCTATTCGAAAGAAATTGACCCTGTCCTTCTGAGAGCAAAAGTTGGTATGGTTTTTCAAAAACCCAATCCATTTCCAAAATCAATTTTTGAAAATGTTGCCTACGGTCCAAGAATTCATGGGCTTGCTAAGAGTGATGATGAGCTCGATGAACTAGTAACTCAGAGTCTTGTCAAAGCAGGATTATTCCAAGAAATAAAAGACAGAATTCATGAACCCGGAACCTCTTTATCAGGAGGGCAGCAACAAAGACTTTGTATTGCAAGGACAATAGCAATAAGCCCCCAGATTATTTTAATGGATGAACCTTGCTCAGCCTTAGATCCAATTGCAACCGCCGTTATTGAGGAGCTAATCGACGAGTTAGCTAAAAACTTTACTATCGTAATAGTAACGCACTCTATGCAACAAGCTGCGAGAGTTTCGCAGCAGACTGCTTTTTTTCATATGGGTAATTTAATCGAGGTAGGGCGCACAGATCAAATTTTTTCAACACCAAGCCAAAAAAAAACTCAAGATTATATAACAGGAAAAATAGGTTAAAAAATGAAAGAACATATTGTAACAACATATGATGAAGATTTAAATTCTCTAAAAAGCAACTTAACAAAAATGGGTTTGAATGTTGAAAAACAAATCTTCCAAGCAGTTGACTTGATAAAAATAATCAATATTTCAAAAGCTAAAGAAGTTATAGAAAATGATAAAGGCATTGATGCTTTAGAAAAAAAAATAAGAGGATTTGCGACCATTACGTTGTCAAAAAGACAACCTCTTGCAGATGATCTTAGGCAGATTATTATTTCTCTGAAAATATCAAGTATTCTTGAGCGCATAGGAGACCATGCATCAAACGTAGCTGGAAGAATATTATCAGTAAAAAAAGCTCCTGATAGCTACAGCACTGACTCAATTCACCAACTGGGCCTTTTAGTTTTGAAAAATTTTTCCACAGCTCTTAGTGCTTATGATCAAGAGTCAAAAGAAATTGCACAATCTGTTCCCACTGAGGATATTACAATAAACTCGGTATATGAGACCTGTTTTAGAGAACACTTACATTTGATGATGGAAGATAGAGATATAATTGGTTTTTGTACACAAATGTTATTCATTGCAAAAGAATTAGAAAGAATTGGAGACCTGGCAAAAGTAATATCTAAGGAAGTTATTTATAATCTTCAGGGAACTCTTAAATAAATGGAAACAAAAAAAACAATTCTTGTAGTAGAGGACGATAAATCATTATTACCAATGATTACTTACAATATTGAAAAAAATGGCTTTCAAGTTAGTTCGGCAACTAATGGTGAAGATGCTCTATTATTAATGAAAGAAGAAACTCCATCATTGGCCATTTTTGACTGGATGATTCCAGAACCTAGTGGTTTAGAACTTTGCAAGATTGTACGAAGAAAACCAGAGACTAGTAGTTTACCAATTATAATTCTAACTGCCAAAGAAGAGGAGGAAGATAGAGTAAGAGGTTTGGATTGTGGTGCGGATGACTACATAACAAAACCATTTAGTCCAGCAGAACTTATTGCAAGAATAAAGGCACTTTTAAGAAGGTCCTCTTCTAGTCAAGATCAAGTATTAGAATTTGAAGATATTAAAATACTAACAAATCAGCACAAGGTGTATAGAGGCGAAGCTAGAGTTCATCTTGGCCCAACAGAATATAAACTTCTAAAACACTTTATAGAAAACCCAGGAAGAGTTTATAGCAGAGAACAACTTCTTGATTCTGTCTGGGGACATGGCATTTATGTTGAATCACGAACAGTTGATACTCACATACGAAGACTTAGAAAAGCGCTTAACATTAAAAATACGAAAAACTATCTTAGGACAATACGTTCTATGGGATATTCCATTGATCATGAATAAAATTTGATGTAAGATTTTTTTACTAATACTCCAATTCCTATTATGAAATTTAAAAATGGTATCTCTGTTGTTGTCACTCTTTTTAATAAAGAAGATTTCATAACTCAAACCCTTAATTCTGCTATTGAACAATTCACAACAAGAAATTTCCAAATAATTGTTGTCGATGATGGTTCTTCAGATAATTCATTTATGATTGCCAAAAATTTATTGAAAAAATTAAAAAAAATTGATTCGCTTGTTTTCACTCAAAAAAACTCAGGACCAAGTATTGCAATTAACAATGCACTAAAGCATGTAAAATATTCATTTTTAAAATTATTAGATGGGGATGATATAATTTCTCCAGATAGTTTAGATTATATGAAGCATCAGATGGAGCTAAAAAACTTAGATCTTCTTTATGGATATTGGGAGTGGTCAAATAATCCTGATAAATTCAAATTCAAAAAAAACAAACCACCATCATCAATAATGGTTAATCCGTTAAAAAGATTTATAATTTCTGGTTGGGGTGGCTCTAGTAATCTAATGGTAAGAACTAACGTCTTAAAAGAAGTGGGTGGTTGCGATGAAGCAGTATTCGTTCAAGATTTTTCAATACCTTTACGTATTGCTGGAAATCATCTTAAATTTAAAAATGCTAAACAATTCATTATCGGTGAGTCAAAAAAAACAATATGTGTAGGGCCAGCTCAAATAGAAAATAGAATAATGAGTAACAGTAGTCAAACTCTTTACGACCTATCATTAGCAACATTAAACTATATTGATACTGCAAAAGAACTACACGATTATTTGAGAAGAAATGCGCTTAAAAAAATAATTGCGCGTTGTTGGTCCTGGAGGAGGAGAGCTAATAAATATTCTTTTTTTAGCTGGTTTTTTATCATATATTTGATGAGTAAAATAAATTACAAATTAAAAGCCTCTTTGGTCAGATACTATGTTTACAGAACATGGATCGATGACATAACAATTAGGAAAATTTCCTGCAAAGATATTGCGGATAAAAAAGTTTTAATCTACGTAGGGTTAGATCTTTTAGGTGATGCGTTAATTAAATTGCCAATGCTAAAATCAATTAAAGAAGTTTTTCCTAATGCTAAAATCACTTGGTTTGCAGGTAAAGGTAAATCAGCTTATAAAAATTCCTTAAAACAGTTATCAGAGAAATTAATATATAAAACACTTGATGATTATAATTATGGATCAAGCATTTTAGATTTTTTAAAAAAACCACCTTTAGATGAATATGATATTGTAATCGATACCCAAAAAAGAGTTTTAACTACATTACTTTTAAAAAGAATTAAAACCAAGATTTTTATCTCTCCATGTGCAAATTATATTTTTTCAGATCTAGTCCCAAGAAAAAAAAAAATAAAAAACCTTAGTAAACATCTTGTAAGTTTAGTAGAAATATTTAGTCCTCGAAAAATAAAGTTTTTAAATATCTTAGATAATAAAAATTCTAACAGGGTTGGTATCTGTCCTGGAGCTTCAGTAATTTGGAAAAAATGGATGATTGAAAATTTCATCGAAGTAGCTGAATATTTAATAAGAAAGAAACTAAAACCAGTTTTTATTCTAGGTCCCAAAGAAAAAGACTTAGAGAGAAATCTGAATAGGGCGTTCGGCCAAAGAATCATTTTATTTAAATCTATAGACCCAATGCAAACTATTAAAATGGCAAAAACTTTAAAAGCAGGAATAAGTAATGACACGGGATGTGGGCATCTGATGGCTTCAGCTGGCATTCCTGTTGTTTCAATTTTTGGCCCAACAAATTCGGAGAAATTTTCACCTATAGGAAATCCAATGAATACATCAATTTCATCTCAAGAAAGTCTTAAATCAAAAGATATAAATTCTATACCTACCAATCTTGTAATAAGACTAATAAAGGACATCGTAAATTAACTTTTTAATTAATGAAAATAAGTTTAATAATCTTTATTTTTATTGTTCAATTTAAATAGTACAATATAATTTCATGTCAATGATTACAGAGAAGTTTAAATGGATTGGAACTGCACTTGTTCTTTCAGGCATACTTTTAACTAATTTAAATTTTTATCCTTTAAATATTTTTCTCCATGGAGCAGGTGTTGTTTTTTGGACAATCTCAGGTTTTCTATCAAAAGACAAAGCAATTTTAACAAATTTTGGATTTCAAATTCCTATTTTTATTTTTGGTATTCTTAATTTTTTCTTCAACTAAATAAAAAAACTTTATTCTCCAAAAATATTTTTTAATATTTTAAGACTTGGTCTCGCCCCAAATTGTTGGATTATCAACGATGCAGACTTACATCCAAATTTTGCAGCTTCAATAGGACTCTCACCTTTTAAAATCTTAAATAAAAATCCAGCTGCAAACATATCTCCTGCTCCAGTAGTATCTTTTACAGATTCAACTTTAACCGCATTAACATGTTCTTTTTTACCATCATCGTGATAAATTTCTGCACCATCTTTTCCCTTAGTTTTAACTATTATTTCAGTATTTAAAAGCTTCTGAGGCCTTTCATCTTCTTCATCACTAAAAAGCACTTCGAACTCATCTTCATTGCCTATCAGAATATTTACATTAGATTTAATAAAAACCTTAAAATCTTTTCTATACATCTTAACTAAATTTGAATCCGAAAGAGAGAAAACTATTTTAATTCCTTTTTTCAATGATATAGCTACTGCTTTTTCAATTGATTTCCGCGCAATTTCTGAACTCCAAAGATATCCTTCAATTAATAAATAGTCTATTTCTGAAAAAAAAGATTCCTGAACGTCATGCTCACTTAAGGTTGTGCTAGCACCAAGAAACGTTTGCATTGACCTTTCCCCATCTGGCGTTACAAAAACAATACATCTGGCTGTTGGTAATCCATCTAATGACTGATTGCATAAAAAAATTGTTTCTGTTTCTTTCATATCAGATACAAAGTCATCACCAAGTTTGTCATTTTTTACCTTTCCACAAAAATAAGAACTATTACCTAAAAGTGAAATGCCAACAATTGTATTAGCAACTGAACCGCCTGAATCTTTTTTAATTGGTTTTATTTCATTTAAAATCTGGTCAGATATTTTTTGGTCAACTAGTACCATAGATCCCTTTGATAATTTTTTTGATTTTAAATAATCATCCGTAACTGATGTTACAATATCCAATACAGCATTGCCCATTCCCAAAATTTTTTTATTCATTAAAAATGTCCTTTACAAAAATATCGATTTTTCAATATAAACTTTTCTGTTTTATAAATCTATTTGACATAAATTATTTCTTTAATAAAGCTAAATTAACTTTATATATATATTGAATGAATAAAATTTTTCTGGATATAACTGTATTGCCATACAGAAGTTTATCAAAAAAAGGTTTCAAAAGTTTGATGTTCATTGTTTCATTTATTTTTTTTTCTGTTGGAGTTTTTTTTTGGCACATTGGTGCCTGGCCAGTATTTGGATTTCTTGGCCTTGACGTTTTCTTACTTTATTATGCATTCAGAATTAATTATAAATCTGGTGAAATTTTTGAAACTATAAAAATTATTAAAGAAAACTTATTAATAACCAGAAACTTTCCCTCCGGGAAAAAACAAATATGGAGCCTAGATTCATATTGGACAAAGTTAGAAATAGTGAATCATTCAAGACACCAATATAACTTGATTGTTAAGTCAAAAGAAAAAGTTGTGTTATTAGGTTCTTTTTTAAATTACAATGATAAAAAAAAACTTAGATCCCAAATTGAAAATGCATTAGAACTTTCAAGAAAATCTTAAAACCAGATCTTTAAAAATTGAATAAAACATTAACAAGTTTTTTAGGCTTAATTTTTCTTTCAGCTATTTGGGGAAGTTCTTTTTTATTTATTAAATTGAGTATAGATTCAATACCACCAAGTTTTTTAACCTTTTATAGGTTATTAATAGCTTCAATATTTCTTCTTTTTTTTTGTGGAAAAAACAAAATAAATAAAATGATCTTTACTAATAAGTATCTTTTTTTTGGTATAGCTATTTTTGGGAATGTTCTACCATTCAATTTAATTAGTCTGAGTGAAATCTATGTTGATAGTATTGTTGCTTCAACTTTGATAGGCACAATGCCGCTCTTCACTTTTCTTCTTTCTTTTTTTTTATTTAAAGATCAAAGAGGGGGTGTTTTTGGTTTATCTGGAATTTTAATAGGATTTTTAGGAATGATTATTTTTATTGGTCTATCAAAAGTTGTAATTGGATCACTAAAAATGAATTTTTCATTTTTAATCGTCTTGTCAGCTTTTTTTTATGCTCTTTCAGCAACTTTTGTTAAAAAAATTGAAAATAACTCGCCGTTAGAAATTGCAACTTTCTCGACTATACTTGCCACGGTTATAGCATTTCCTGTAATGATTTTAGATGTTTGTTTTTCAGATTATATGGCATTTGAAATCTTAAAAAATATTACTCTGCTAAGTTTGATATCCGCAACCGTATTGGGTGTTGTTTGTACTGGATTAGCAGTTTTAGTTTTTTTTTACTTAATAAAAATTAAGAATGCAGTGTTTGCAAGTCAAAGTAATTATTTAATTCCTTGCTTTGGATCATTATGGGCATTCCTATTCTTAAATGAGAAATTGTCACACAATATGGTCTATGGTCTAATTCTAATAGTATTAGGAGGTTGGATGGTTAATAGCTCATTAAAAGATAAATAATTAATTCTCAGAATCATTATTTAACATATCACTAGCATCTGGTTTTTCTCCCACATCATATTCATTGTGTTCCATAACTGGTTTTACTTTCTTTTCATCTTCAATCTTATAAACTATTTTGACAGCATTTTGAAAGTTCACTCGAGCAATTTCTAAATTTCTCTCTGCAAAAGATACTGAACCTCCAAGCCAAGCGTTATCCTCTAATGCATTAACACCTGAAATAAGAAGCTCGGACGCTTCAATTAATGTAGAATGAACTTCTTTCAATTTTTTTGAATTTGGAATTTTTAATTTTTTTAAATCATCAGGCGCCCCGAATGAATTAAGATGACCTTTTACCAACTCTTCGGCTTCTTTAAAATGATCCTCATCGGAGCTCTCATTCCTTAAATTATATGCATCAAGAAGTCTTCCTTTAATAATCATAGCATTTCCAAGATGGCCAAGCCTAACGTCCATAATCGACTTATATTGAATTAAATCATTCTCAGAAACTTTTTCTTCACAAGAGTTTAAGAAAAAAATTGTGAGTAATAATAACGTGAAGCGATTGACAATTGACATGGCTAAGTTTTTACCATATCCATTATTGTATACAAGCCTCGTTTTTTATTAAAGATCCAGATTGCTGCTTCAAGTGCTCCAACAGAAAAAACTTTTCTATTAGAGGCCGTGTGTTTGAGTTCTATCCTCTCGCCGTTTAAGAAAAAGTAAACAGAATGTTCCCCAATTACATCTCCTCCGCGGATAGAAGCAAACCCTATTTCATTTTTCCTTCTAACTCTGTTATTGTTCTTTTCTCGAAATGAAAATTTCTGAATTTTTTGATTCCCCTCATTTATTGATTTTGCCAATAAAATTGAAGTACCAGAGGGTATATCTCGTTTTTTATTATGATGAATCTCTGTTATTTCTATATCAGATTCAAGGCCAATATTTCTTGAAGTAAGCCTTACTAGATTACTTAGTAGATTGATTCCTATACTCATATTAAAGGAACGTAAAACTTTTTTACCTTTTATTAATGAATTAAATTTTTTTTCTTCTGAATTTGTGTAGCCTGTCGTTCCAGTAACCAGAGCAGTTTCAGTTTTTAAATCATCCATGGTTTTAAGTAATTGGAGAGTTGCTGATGGTGCTGTGAAATCTATTACTACGTCGCAATTTGTTATAAGTTTTTTAACATTGTCTTCTACCGTTATTTCAGAAATTTTTTTCCCTACTAGCTTATGTCCTTTTTTTTCACATAGAAAAGTAAGTTCTAATGAATTAAAATTTTTTATCTCCTTTATTAGGTCTTTTCCCATTCGACCATCAGGGCCAAAGATTCCAATTCTTATTAAACTCATAGTCTGATTTTAGGTTAAACCATCCCAAAAGTCTTTTACTTTTGAGAAAAATCCAGATCTCTCAGGACTGTTGCTATGATCTAATTCATCGTTAAATTCTCTCAAGATATTTTTTTGATTCTCTGAGAGATTTTTTGGAATTTCAATAATTAACGAAATGATCATATCTCCAAATGAAGTTGATCGAAGAGCTGGCATACCCTTTCCATTTAATCTAAATTGATCGCCATGTTGTGAGCCAGCTGGGACTTTTACTTTGACTTTTCCTCCAGACACTGTCGGAACTTC
Source organism: uncultured Alphaproteobacteria bacterium (assembly GCA_902530985.1). GTDB lineage: Bacteria > Pseudomonadota > Alphaproteobacteria > Methylaequorales > Methylaequoraceae > Methylaequor. Next base: position 40,149 of record CACACI010000006.1, on the reverse strand, counting down.
TACCGTACCTCCTAGGGATGCATCAACAATTGATATAGGGACGTTACAGAAAATTTCGGTTCCATTTCTTCCAAATATTTGATGTTCTTCCATACTAACAAATAAATAAAGATCTCCAGGTGATGAACCATTCTGTCCTATAGCTCCCTCACCCGAGAGTCTAATTCTACTGCCATCTTCAACTCCAGCTGGAATGTTTACTTCAAGTTTTCTATTCTTTCTTCTCCTCCCTTCACCATTACATGAACTACAAGGATCAGTTATTACTTGGCCCGCACCACCACATGAAGAACAAGTTCTTTCAACAGTAAAAAACCCTTGGGAAGCTCTAGTTCTTCCAGACCCTCCACAAGCTCCACAGTCTTGTAAACCGCTTCCTTTTTCTGAGCCCGACCCACTACAGTCATCACATCTAATTAATGTATCAAAAGAAATTTCTTTTTTTATACCCGTAAAAGCTTCTCTTAAATCTATCTCGACTTCATATTTAAGGTCTTGACCCCTTTGTTCTCGTTTAGTAGATGATCTTCCACCAAAATCACCAAAAAAATCTTCAAATATATCAGAAAAACTCCCAAACCCTCCTCCAAAGCCCTCCGAAAAACCTCCGGCACCCTGAGAAAATGCTTCGTGTCCATAAGTATCATAAGCTTGCTTTTTTTCAGGATTTGACAAAATTTCATATGCTTCAGAAATCTCTTTAAATTTTTTTTCAGCTTCCTTATCACCTGGGTTTTTATCAGGATGAAACTTCATAGCAAGTTTTCGATAGGAGCTCTTGATTGTGTTGGGATCTGAATTCTTTGAAACTCCTAGAACCTCATAATAATCACTTTTTGACATAGTATTCGAAGGCTAAGCAGACTTCTCCTTTTTATCGTCGTCATCTCCGGAATCATCTTTTTTTTCAGTAACATCTTCAAAATCTGCATCCATTACACCTGGATCCTTTTTTCCTTTTGCTTTTTTATCTTTATTGTTACTTTTACTAGTTTCAGATTTTTTTGGAGATTCTTTTGCAGCTTCTTTAGCAGCTTTTTCCTGAGCCTCTTTATACATTATCTCCCCTAACTTCATGGAGTTTTGAATAAGGGCATCTGTTTTTTCTTTTAAGGTTTTAAGATCTGCTTTTTCATCTTTAAAAGTTTCTTTCAAACTTTCTAGGGACTTTTCTATCTTTTCTTTATCTTCTTTAGGAATCTTAGATCCATGTTCTTTTATACTTTTCTCAGTACTATGAATAATTGAGTCTGCATTATTCCTTGCTTCAATTGTTTCCAGTTTTTTCTTATCTGCATCTGCATTTGCTTCCGCGTCTTTTACCATTTTATCAATTTCTTCATCTGACAAACCGCCCGAGGCCTTTATCTGAATCTGATGTTCTTTCCCTGTGGCTTTATCTTTGGCTGAAACTTTTACTATTCCGTTAGCATCAATATCAAATGTAACTTCTATTTGCGGAGTTCCTTTTGGTGCAGGTGGAATGCCTACTAGATCAAATTGACCAAGCAGTTTATTGTCAGAAGCTATCTGACGCTCCCCTTGAAATACCCTTATGGTAACAGCAGCTTGGTTATCATCTGCTGTGGAAAAAGTCTGGCTTTTGTTTGTTGGTATAGTTGTATTTTTTTCGATTAATTTAGTGAAAACTCCTCCTAAAGTTTCTATCCCTAGTGACAGTGGGGTTACATCAAGTAAAAGAACATCTTTTACATCACCAGATAAAACACCTCCTTGAACAGCCGCTCCCAATGCTACAACTTCATCAGGATTAACACTTCTGTTTGGTTCTTTACCGAAAAAATTTTTAACTGCCTCGATAACTTTTGGCATTCTTGTCATACCTCCAACAAGAATAACATCATTTATTTCTCCTGCACTTAAACCAGCATCCTTGAGTGCTTGTTTGCAAGGCTCAATAGATCTTGCAACTAACTCGGAAACCAGCGTTTCAAACTTTGATCGAGACAACTTTATATTAAGATGCTTGGGTCCAGAAGCATCTGCAGTTATAAAAGGGAGGTTAACTTCTGTTTGAGGTGCGGTAGATAATTCAATTTTTGCTTTCTCAGCTGCTTCTTTTAATCTTTGAAGAGCCAGCTTGTCTTTCTTTAGATCTATAGATTGTTCTTTTTTAAATTCCGCAGCAAAATAATCAATTAAAATACGATCAAAATCTTCTCCACCCAGCTTTGTATCACCATTTGTTGCTTTTACCTCAAAAACACCATCACCAATTTCTAGAATTGAAATATCAAATGTACCTCCACCTAAATCATATACAGCTACTGTTCCTGTTTTTTTTTTGTCAAGACCGTAAGCTAATGCTGCTGCTGTTGGTTCATTTATAATTCTTTTTACATCTAACCCAGCAATTTTTCCAGCATCTTTAGTTGCCTGCCTTTGAGCATCGTTGAAATATGCTGGAACTGTAATAACAGCTTCTTTAACTGGTTTTCCAAGAAATTTTTCTGCTGTTTCTTTCATTTTTTGAAGAATCATCGCACTAATTTGGCTTGGCGAATATTTTTTATCTCCAATCAGAACCCATGCATCTTGATTGTCTCCTGCTACTATTTTATACGGAAGAATGTCTATGTCTTTTTTGACTGATTCATCATCCATTCTTCTTCCAATTAGCCTTTTTATGGCAAACAATGTTTTATCAGGGTTAGTCACAGCCTGCCTTTTAGCTGACTGTCCGACTAATTGTTCATTATTTTCTGCGAATGCTACCATTGAAGGTGTTGTTCTAGTTCCTTCAACATTTTCTATTACTTTTGGTTCTTTACCATCCATGATGGCAACACATGAATTTGTTGTGCCAAGGTCAATACCTATTACTGTCATACTAAGCTCCTTTTCTTCCTTTATAAAATGGACAGAATTATCAAATAACCCATTAAGGCATTACTTAACAATTGTTTATAAAGCAACTTTTTTATATTATAAAACCTTACTTGAAATCAAGAAAAAAATGAAATTTCTTTCTTTGTAATTCAAAAATTAACATCACATTAAGGTGATACAAAGCTAAAAATTAATTAAGATTTGTCTATTTCTGATTTTCCTGATGATACAATAACCATTGCAGGGCGTAAAAGTCGTTCTCCAATCTTAAATCCTTTTTGAAGTTCTTCAGCAACAACACCCTCAGGAAATTCACTATTTTTTTTAGAGACAGCTTGGTGAATTTCAGGATCAAATTTTTCATTTAGAGAATCAAAGCGTTTAATTCCATTCTTTTCAAAAATTTCGAAAATCTCCTTCTCAATTGCTTTTAAGCCATCAAATAAATTTTTTAAACTTGGGCTTTTCTGAACTTCATTATCTGAAATTGAACTTAGTGCTCTTTGAAAATTATCCGTGACATTTAATAAATCAAATGAAAAGTTTTTTATTGCATATTTAAGATTTTCTTGCGTTTCTTTCTCATGCCTTTTTCTTAGATTTTCGTTCTCTGCCAATTCTCTAAGAAGCTTATCTTCTAGGTCTTTAAGCTTAACCTTGAGATCTTCAATTATTTTTTCTTTTTCGTCAATTGATTTTGAATTATTCTTTTGATTTTTGATATCTTTTTTTAAGTTGTTTTTTTCGTCAATCAATACAGTTTTTTTTTCATTTTTTTCTCCTGTCTTATTCATTCGTGCTCCTTTATATTAATTTCATTTGATTTCAAACTTCTCGCCAATGAGTTTTGCAGTATAATCAACTACTGGAATAATTTTAGCATAATTTATTCTCATTGGTCCTATGACTCCAATTGCACCAATTATTTCTTTCTTTTTGTTTTTAAATGGACTGATAATTGTTGAACATCCTGTTAAGCCAAACAAATTATTTTCAGATCCTATGAAAATCTGTAATCCTTCAGCCTCTAGTGTTTCATCTATAATGCCCATTAAATTCTTTTTATTTTCTAGTTTTTCAATCAAGACTCTCACATCTTCCAGTTGTTCCATTGCTTTAACATCATCCAAAAGTTTAGAGGTTCCGGTAACAATTAATTTATTTTTCATACTGGCATCAGCCCAACATGCAAACCCTTGATCAATCAAACCTTTCGTCACCTTGTCAATATGTTTCTTGTCATCTTTTATTTGACTTCTTATCATTTTTTTACTTTCTTCTAGAGTCTTACCTCTAATGATTGAATTAAGGTAATTTGTTGTCTCAATTAATAATGACGCAGGAAGGCCTTTCGGAACATCTATAATTCTATTTTCTATAATACCTGACTCTGTAACAAGAATCACTAAAGCCTTATCATTGCTTACAGGAACAAATTCAATATGTTTTATAAATCCTTCTAACTTTGGTGCAAGAACTATCCCAGCACAATCAAGTAATCCAGATAATAATGAGCTGGTTTCACTAAACATTTCTTCAACATTTTGTGATTGTTCATTAATAACTTTTTTAATTTCAGTGCATTGATTGTTAGTTAATCTTCCAACTTGTAACAATCCATCAACAAAAAATCTTAATCCCATATCTGTTGGTATTCTTCCAGCAGAAGTATGGTTGGATTGAAGTAGTCCAGCTTCTTGTAGATCAAACATAACATTTCTGACTGAAGCTGCAGATAGTTTTTCTCCCATCTTTATAGATAAGTTTCTTGAGCCAACAGGCTTGCCATCTTTAAGAAAGTCATTTACTATTAATCTAAATATTTCTCTTGACCTTTTGTCTAAATCAAAAAGATACGATTTTACTGATTTATTTTTTCCAACTTTAGGATTGTTTTTTTTTTCCATACTTATTATTAATACATAACTTAAACTAAAGTATATTTTGTGTGAGAAAATTCAACAGGAAAAATGATGAATCAAGAGAAATTTTGATTGAACCTAATTTTATTAGAAATGCTCATGGTTCATGCCTTATAAGTTATGGTGAAACCAAGGTAATATGCACGGCTAGCCTAGACAATGATATTCCAAAATGGATGAAAAAAAATGGTGGATCAGGAGGATGGATAACATGCGAGTATGGAATGCTTCCAGGATCTACAGACACAAGAAATAAAAGAGAATCAAAGAGTGGCAAACAAACCGGCAGAACAACCGAGATTCAACGACTTATTGGACGATCTTTAAGATCTGTTTCAGAACTCAGCCATTTAAATGGATTTCAAGTTATAGTTGATTGTGATGTAATACAAGCTGATGGAGGAACCAGGACCGCAAGCATAACTGGGGGGTTTGTTGCTTTATACCTAGCTATAAATAAATTCATTAAAAAAGGTATTATAGTTAAAAACCCAATTAAAGACTATGTTGCTGCGATTTCCTGTGGTGTTGTGGGAGGTGAAATAATGGTCGATCTAGATTACTCTGAAGATTCAGACGCAGATGTTGATGCAAATTTTGTGATTACCAAAAATTCTGGATACTCTGAGGTTCAGATATCTGGTGAAGGTAAAACTTTTTCTAATAAATCACTAACAAAGATGCTAGAGCAAAGTAGTGCTTTAATTAAAAAGATCTTTGAAATTCAAAAGAATGCAATTGAATAAACCCAAGTTAAAAGTTGGTAACACTATAGTTATCGCAAGCCATAATCAAGGAAAGATTCATGAATTTAAAACACTACTATCGAAATACAAATTTAATTTACTAACATCTTCCGATCTAAACATTAAAGATGTGAATGAAACCGGTAAAAGTTTTAAAGAAAATTCAATCATTAAAGTAAAAAGTATTCCTAACAAATATATTGCAATATCAGATGATTCTGGTCTATGCGTAAATGCTTTAAATAATAAACCAGGAATCTATTCATCAAGGTTTGCAGAAAATTGCGGTGGATGGGATCATGCGATGAGAGAAATTTATGATGATGTCCTAAAAAAAAAGAACACTGACTTTACGGCTAATTTTTTTTGTTGTCTAACAATTAGGTTTGAAAAAAAAAAAATTTTTTCATATCAAGGCAAAATAAAGGGGAGTTTGGTATGGCCTCCAAAAGGCGGAATGGGTTTTGGTTATGACCCTTTTTTTATTCCACATGGATATAAAAAAACGTTCGCTGAAATGGAGCATAATCAAAAAATATTGATTGATCACAGAAGCATTGCCCTAAAAAAACTTATTAGATCACATCTAATCGACAGTTAAAAATCTCTTCCGTTTTCTGATCTTTCATTATCTTTCTTAAAAAAATCTCTCTCTGGACTAAACCTGAGTTAATTTTACTATTACTAAATTCGCCGTAAAAAACTTTTTCTTCATCCTTTTTTCTTTTATCAATCTTAAAGTTTTGAACTAATGAAATAAGGTCATGTATATGAAAGTTAAATGACATTGGTTCTCTTGAAAATACATTTTTAAAACTTTCTACAAATTCATCATTTTTTTGTTTTAAGCTTGTAACATAAAATGAACCCCGGAATACTTTGTCTTTCTTATCTGTATCTTCCCATAAACTTGTGCCATATATATTAGAATTTTCTGCGTTAATATCATAGAAAGCTAAATGAGATAAAATTTCTAATAATTCATTTCCCTCAGAAGCTATAACTATTGAATCATATGGTGAGCCAAGGGTAAGTCTTCTTTCAAGGCTATTTATCTTATTTTTTTTTATTTCTTTATCTAGAGCCTCATCGTTTTTTACCTTTGTAATTTCATCCTTAAGTTGGTTTTTTCGCTTTTCATACTGACTTAGTTTTTTTATCTCTTCATTATAGTTCATATCTGGAGGCATCTCAAAAAACTCCACGGAAGCTGTTTGATATAATCCAAAATTATCAATAAATTGTGAAAAACTATCTCTGATTACATGCCCATATTTATCTGCATGATGCATTAACAATATTTTTTGCATTCTGGTCTCAGCCAAATGTTGAACTATACATGAAATCTGATCTTCATGGTTTTGGCCTGACACAATTACGTTTTTGGAGACATTTGACAAATCTGGCGATAAGCTAAAGAATGTCAGCTCGTCCTTATTTTTATAGTAATCTCTTACTTCTTTCGTTTCATCAGAAAATATCGGACCTATAAAAGTATTTACCCCATTCTTGATGCCTTGCTTTGTTGCTTCTACAGCTCCATAGGGATTACTCATGGTATCAAAAATCTTAAAGTTTAGTTGATTAGGTTTTAACAACATGCTGTATCTAAGAGAATTAATAACTAAGTTACCTGCAGCACTTTTTTTACCTGTAAGTGGAAGAAGGAGTCCAACCAAATTGTCCGTTTCAACTAAATCACTCTTTTTTTTCTCTTTTAATGGCTTGGGCTGAAAAAAAGCAAGTTCACCTTCTTCATCCAATTCATCAGAGTAATCAATATCTTCCGAATCATAGTCAGAAAACTTATGATTTTCCTCCCTTAGTTTTTCGGGGTTATCCTCCGAGGTATTATTAAGTGAATTAACTGCTTGTGATTCTTTTGTAGGGGCTAATTTTTCTTCATTTTGCAACTTTTTTATAACATTATCTTTTTTAAAGTTTTGGTCAGTAATAGGTTCATCTTCATAACTTCCTTTTTTTTCTATAATATTTGCTATGCTTGTCTTTGCTTTATCATCCTCAACGTCAAAAATCTTTGTAAAAAAAGAAATAATTTTGCTATCCGTATCTCTAGCCTTTCCCATCTCTAGGTAGGACAAATCCTGCTTTATTGTTTTAATTTGCGGTTTTGGAAACTCCTTTTTCGAAACAATGGCTTCTTCTTTTATAAATAGTTCATCTTGAATTTTTGTCTTTTCTAAATCAATCTCTTCTTTTGGTAATTGCTCTTGTTTTTTAGTTGATTCTTTATCCTCCGGTTCGAATTCTTCGAGTTCATTAGGGTCACTAGAATCATTTGTTTCTAATGAGATTTCTTCATTATCTGAGAAAAGTTTCTCTTTAATAAGGTTAACCGATTGGTCTAATTGACAGCCTGCCAAAAAAAACAGAATCAAAAAAAATAAATTTAATCTTAAATTATACAGATTCCTTGAGTTCGTATATGATGCTTTCATGTTTAAAAAGTTAATTTTTTTTATTTTTATTAATATATTTATACATAACAATACTTTTAGCAACGTAAATAGAGATAGAGTAGTTAATTATTTAGAAGGATTCCATTCCTTAAAATCTGAATTCGTCCAAATAAATAATAATGGAGATATTCTATCGGGCAATTTATATGTCTCTCGTCCTGGAAAATTTAGAATAGAATACAATCAGATACCGTTATTACTGATATCTGACGCCAAGAAACTTGCAGTAATAAATAAGGATCTTAAGAATATAAGTTTTCATAAAATTGATGAAGTGCCAGTCAGTGTTCTGTTGTTTAAAGAATTAAGCATGAGTAATATTAGTATTTTAAAACTTAAAGAAAAAGAAAATATGCTGTCTGTAGAACTCATGGATTCTAAATATAAAGATCAGGGTTTTGTTGAAATATTATTTGAAGTAAAGCCATTTATGATGAAAAAATGGACTATTTACAAAAAAGATAATACTAAGACTGAGGTCTTTTTTAACAACATTTTTATAGACAAAAAACTCTCGCAAAAACTATTTGATATAGATTCTGAAGATCCAAGAAAAATCCCGTTTAAAATTTATTAATTTAAGTTGCACATGAAGAAATATTTCTTATCAACTTGAATTAGAATCTTAGGATCATTTGGATTTTTTTCTATTTTTCTTCTAAGTCTATAAATTAGAGACTCTAGTGAATGTGTATTTAGTTCTGCATTGTGTTTCCATACATTTTTTAAAATGTCAGCCTTCGATGAACCATCTTTATTCTTTAAAATAAATACAATTAGTTTGTTTTCAAGGTCAGTTAGTTTTATAGTTTTTCTTTTATCATGATCAAAAAAATTAGAGGCTTTTGGATAGTATGTCAAACCTTCTAATTTCACTGATTCCTCATATATCTTTGAATTTTTCTGAAGATTTAAAACAACATCAAGTAATTCATTAAAAATTATTGGTCTAGTTAATATTTTAATATTTTCAATGTGATCTGTGAATCTTAAATTTTGTCTTAATATACATAAAACTCTATAATTATATTGCTCGTTATTGATAAATTTGTGAACCTTTTTTAAATCATGCTCAGAGTCAATTTCAATTATTACTATACCTCCTTTTGAAACTAAACTCTTAAGCATTAAAATATCTTTTTCTTTATTTACTTTTATACCTTCTTGATTAAGCAAATTAATCAACTCAACACAAAATGTATTTCTTTTAAAAATGGCTGTTATACAATATGTTTTTGTCATATTGTTTTAATAGTGACAAATCTTTACATTTTTAAAACAAAAAAAAAAAATTTAGCAAACCTAATTTATAAGACAAAAAAAATTAATTGTTTGGTCGGGATCAATGGAATTGGAAAAAAAACAAGAGAGGGTGACGGTATTACTCCTTGTGGTACATTTAAATTTACAAAAATTTATTACAGAAATGACAGAGTCAAACTTCCTAAAATACAAATTTCTAAGAAGATCATAAGAAAAAATTCATATTGGTGTGTTGATCCAAAAAGTCACTCTTATAACTCATATCAAGAAAATTTACAAAACTTTGCATGTGAAAAGCTTTATAGGACAGACTGCCTATATGATATTTTCATAACATTAGATTACAACATTGGCCCTACAAAAAAGTATAAAGGAAGTGCTATTTTTATGCATTGTTCTGACAAACACACAAAATTTACTGAAGGGTGTTTGGCCGTAGAAAGAAAGAAAATTTTCGAAATAATTAAAATAATAAGCCCGTCATCAAGATTAATTGTTTTTTAAAATCTGTCACCAAATATACCCGTTCCTATTCTTATGAATGTTGCTCCATGTTTAATAGCGCTTGCAAAATCATTAGTCATACCCATGCTTGTGTGCTTTAAATTTAAATCATCTGTTAACTTACGTAACTTCTTAAAAAAGAATTCAGAGTTCTCTACTAAAGGGGGAATACACATTAATCCAATAATATTTAAATTTAAGTCATTGATGCACCACTCAACAAAGTTTTTTGTCGAATTAATTTCAAGGCCACTTTTTTGTTTTTCTTCACCGATATTAACTTGGACAAGAAATCTTTTATTATTTTCTATTTGTTTTTCCTCGAAAAAATCTTTTATTTTAAGTGCAATCTTTTCCCTGTCTAATGTCTGAATAACATCAAAAATATTTAATGCTTGGTTTACTTTATTTGATTGAAGTGGCCCAATTAAATGAAGTTCTATTTTCAAATTTTTGTTTTTGTCTTTTAGATCACTCCATTTTTTATCAGCTTCTTGGACTTTGTTTTCGCCAAAAACTCTCTGACCCTCATCTATTAATACTTGGATAACATCGCTGGAAAAAGTTTTGGAGACGGCTATAAGTTTAGATTCACCAATTTTCCTATTAAATTTTTTTTCATTAAGATCTATTTGTCTTATAATGTTTTTATAATTTGCTACTATTTTATTCATTAATTATGCCCTGTAAAAAAAAATTAATATACTCTAAGCTCCCAAACCAATGGTTTTTCTTTAATCCAACCATAATTTTAAATGATACAAATTTCTACAAAATATCAAATAAAATTGGTGTTGTTTTTTTCACTAATAATCTCAAAATTAGAGAATTCTGTAAAAAAATCGAGCCTTATGTAAAATGGTGTAAAAAAAGAAATATAAAATTTGTTATTCCACTTTCCCATTTTTGGGCCCATAAATATAAACCCTTTGGTGTTCTTGTAGATCTAAAATTTACGCAAAAAAATAAGTTTATTATACAACAACTGGAAAATAAATATTTAGTTTTTTCAAAAGTTCATGATTTTAAAGAAGCATTTGTTGCAAAAACTTTGAGCGATTTAATTTTTTTATCTCCAGTTTTTAAAACTTTAAGCTATCCTAAAAAAAAACCATTAACTAATTATATTTTTATTTCTCTTTGTTTTTTTTTTAAAGAAAAGGTAATTTTTGCATTAGGTGGTGTTAATAATAAAAATTTTAAATTTATAAAGAACAGCAAACTTTATGGATTTGGTGCAATAAGTAATTTTAAAGATCAAGTATGAGTTATTACAATCCTCAAATAATTGAAAAAAAATGGCAAAAAATTTGGAAAGATAGCAAAACTTATAAGTCAAGAGTTGAGTTATCAAAAAAGAAATTTTATGTCCTTGAAATGTTCCCATATCCATCAGGAAAAATTCATATGGGACACCTAAGAAACTATACTATTGGGGATGTTACAGCTAGGTTCTACAAACTTCAGAATTTTAATGTTATGCATCCAATGGGTTGGGATAGTTTTGGAATGCCAGCAGAAAATGCTGCAATCGAAAATGATGTGGATCCTAAGAAATGGACTGAAAAAAACATTGCAAACATGAAGTCACAGTTAATGAAAATTGGTTTATCTTTAGACTGGGATCGCGAGCTTTCGACATGTAGCGATAATTATTATAAACACCAGCAAAAAATTTTTATAGATTTTTTTAATAATAACCTTGTATACAAAAAAGATAGCTTCGTTAATTGGGATCCAGTTGATAAAACCGTTTTGGCTAATGAGCAAGTTGTTGATGGAAAGGGCTGGCGATCTGGTGCAGTGGTTGAAAAGAAAAAACTTTCTCAGTGGTTTTTAAATATCTCTAAATTTTCTGACGAACTTTTAACTGACCTTGAAAGTCTTACAGATTGGCCTGAAAAAGTTAAATTAATGCAGAGTAATTGGATTGGATTATCAAAAGGAGCTGAGGTAGAGTTTAAAATATCAGGTTTAAAGTCCTTTATTAAAGTATTCACAACGAGGCCTGAAACCATATTTGGTGCAAGTTTTTTGGCTTTGTCAGTTGAACATCCTTTTGCTTCCAATTTTAAGGACGATAAAAAATTTAATACATTTAAAGATACATGCTTGAAATTCCAGGAAAACAGAAAGTTTGATTCTGAAAAACTCGGATTTAATACTGGTTTGTTTGCCGAGCATCCTTTCTTAAAAAACATAAAAATACCAGTTTTTTTTTCAAATTATGTATTAATTAATTATGGGAACGGAGCTGTTTTTGGTTGTCCTGGTCATGATGAAAGAGATTATGATTTTGCCAAAAAATATAAACTAGACATTAAGTGTATTATTAAAGACAAACAAAATGAACTCCCGTATTGTGATTCGCAAGAAAATGATAAACTACAAAATTCGTCTTTTTTAGATAATCTCAAACTCTCTCAAGCAAAAGTATCCATAATTGATAAGATTGTTAAAGATGAGCTGGGCTCCGAAATTACGAAATTTCGTCTCAAAGATTGGGGAGTCTCGCGACAAAGATATTGGGGATGTCCTATACCAATTATATACAGAGAAGATGGAAAGGTTTTGCCTGTTGATGAAGATCAGCTCCCCATAAAATTACCTGAAGATACTGATTTCTCTTTTTCTGGCAATCCTCTTGATAAGCATAACGATTGGAAATTTACTGTATGCCCTCAAACAGGATTAAAAGCTATTCGCGAAACAGACACATTAGATACTTTTTTTGATTCTTCTTGGTATTTTCTTCGGTTTTGTTCATCAGATTCAAAAAACATACCTTTCACAGACAAAGAGATCAATTATTGGATGCCTGTTGACCATTATATTGGAGGCATTGAACATGCAATTCTTCATCTACTATATTCAAGGTTTTTTTCAAGAGCACTAAGAGAATGTGGATATAAAGTTCCTAAAGAACCTTTTTTAAAACTAATAACACAGGGCATGGTATGTCATGAAACTTTTAAGACAAAAGATGGAAAATGGGTTGAGCCGTCAAAGGTTTTTTTTGAAAATGATAGCTATTGGATGAAATATCGTGAGGGAAATATAAGTGTTACAAAAGGTAGGTCTGAAAAAATGAGTAAGTCAAAAAAAAATGTTGTAAATCCAGATTCTATAATCTCTGAATATGGTGCTGATACTGCTAGACTTTTTATGATCTCTGACTCTCCACCAGAAAGAGACCTTGAATGGTCTATTGATGGAATAAAGGCTACACGAAAATACTTAGATAAAATCTTTGCTTTTTTAAAAGAAAAATTAAGATTCACACAAAGCTTTAAAAATCAGGAAAACTTAACTAATGAGGAAAAAAAAATTCTAGATTTTACCAATGGAGTAGTTGATTCCTTTACCAATGATATAAAAAATTATAGATTTAATAAAGCTGTTGCAAAGTTGAGAGAACTATCAAATACACTAATTAAATCAAAAGTAAAAAGGGATCTGTTTGATTATTCTTGGTCCACATATCTTCGTCTAATTTATGTAATAATTCCACATTTTTCCCAGGAATTAGCTAGTCTAACTGGTTTAAAAGGCTTGATGGAAGACCTTAAGTGGCCCACTTCAAATAAAAAAACTTTCGACGATGGTTTGGCACAAATTGTTGTTCAAATAAATGGGAAAAAAAAATTTTTAATAAATGTTGCCTTTGGTATTACAAAAGAAAAATTGGTAGAAACAATTAAAAAAAATTCAGCTAATGATGATATAAATAACAAGAAAATCAAGAATATTATCTATGTACCAAATAAACTAATAAACTTTGTATTATGAAAAAACAACTTATTCTATTTGTTCTAATGTTTTCTTTTGTTAGCTCTTGCGCATTTAAACCGTTATATAAAAAAACAAATTCTTTTTCAAATTACAAAATAAATATAATTGTTAAATCAAAAGACTATTACGAAAACAATGTATCTATGATGAAGCTATTTCTTAATCAAAAACTAAACAAAAAGGGATCCAAAAAATCAAGCTTAAAACTAATTGTTTCTATAGATAGAAGCGTATCAAATATTGGGATTAAAAAAGATCTAAGTTCAGATGCACGAATTGTAAGAATAACCATCATCTATTCTTTTTATGACAAAAAAGGAGAACTTTCATCTGGTAGTTTAAAAAACAGTGCAAGTTTTAACTATACAATGAACAATTACGCTAACATGGTATCCTTGGAGGATGCTTCTAGCAAACTTATAAAATCTCTGTCATCTGATTTAGCCAATTTACTGATTTCTGGGTCTTTCAATAGAAATATTAATCCATGATTTTTAAGTTTGAAAGTTTTGAAAAAAATATTTTAGATTTACAAAAAAACAACTGTTTTTTATTTCATGGTTCAAACATAGGAAAGGTTGATGATTGTTCTAGCTTTATCGTCAATCTAAAGGGCCAAGATGATCAAAAATTTGAGAGAATTAGCATACATTCTGAAGAACTAAAAAAAGGTGATTTATATGAATTTGTGAGAAAATACAACCAACCAAATATTTTTGGAAATCTAGTAATATTATCTATTTACTTAAATAATGAAAAAATTAATAAAGATTTAATTTCCGTATTACCTCAAATTACCAATCAAAATTTAACAATTATACTTAAATCCGGACAATTAAGTCCTCGGTCAACATTGAGATTTTTTTTTGAAAAGGAAAAAAATTTTATAATTGTACCTTGTTATGAAGAAAATAAATTAGAAAAAATTCAACTTATTTCGCAGATTCTAAAAAAAGAAAATATGAATGTATCATTATCTGACATTAAAATTCTTGCTGACAAGCTTCCAAATCAGAGATTAGAGATAAAAAATGAACTTGAAAAAATTATAGTTCTTCACAAAAACATGAAAAAAGAATTGTCAATTGAAAGTATTTTAACCTACCGTGCTGAATGGTTGGAGATGGATCACACCAAATTTATTGATTCTATAATGTTGGGAAAATCCGATAACTTTGTTAAAGATTATAATAAATTTACAGATTTTGGAAGTGATAACATTAAACTTGTAAACTATCTACTAGAACATCTATTTAGAATTTTAATTGTTCAAAACAAGATTAAAGAGGGCATTAATCTTCAAGATGCTGTTAAAAAATTAAGTCCTCCTATTTTCTTCAAATATCATGATTCATTTTGCAAACAGGTTTCTTTTTTGAAAAAAGAAAAAATAAACATCATGATAAAAAGGTTATATAAATGTAAAAAAAGCTTGATTGAAGGTCATCCTTCTTCAAATTATTTGTTTCAAATTACCTTGCTTGATTTTTTTTAATCAAGGTTTTTTCTATAAACAGTTTTAATTTCTTTTTAATTTCCTTCTTGTCTAAAGAAGTGTTTATCTCCAATGAAATGTATCTTTTGTCTATATCTGATTGTTGTTTTTGTGTTTTAACTATACTTTTAAATTTTGTTTCGTTCATATACTTTCTTCTGAGAACTCTTTTCTTCTGGATTTCAGTATCAACATTAGTGTAAAATATATAGTCAAAATTTTTATGTTTTTTTTTTTCAAACAGTAAAGGAATGTCAAAAAAGACAACATCTTCTTTTTTATTTTTAAAAATAAATTTGTTTTTGCGTTCCCATATTTTTGGATGAATTATGCCTTCTAATCTTTTAAGTTCGTTTTTGTGTTTAAAAACATAATTACCTAACTCTTGTCTATCAATAATGTCTTTGCTCTTAAAAAGCTTAGGTATATTTTTTCTAAAATGTTTTTTTAGTTGTTCGATAACACTTTTGTTCTTTAGAGCTAATCTAGTTTCTTTATCTGATTCAAAAACCTTATAACCTAAAGATTTTATTATTTCTGAAACTGTTGATTTTCCTGTTCCAATATTTCCTGTGATTGCAATTTTCATCATTTTTAATAGCCAAGTAATTTCACAACTTCATTTATATCGTCATTATTAACTTTTATATCATACCATTTTTGAAAGGATTCAGCCGCCTGTCTTACTAACATATAGATTCCATTTGAACAGCTAATTCCGTGTCTGATTGCTTCCTTCATAATTATTGTTTCTCTTGGGTTATAAATTATGTCATATATGAAGGCTTTTTTTGTCAGGTTTTGGAAGTGTATATCGCATTTGTCATCTTTTTTCATTCCTAAAGAGCTTGCATTAATAATCAAATCTATTTTTGATGACGGGTTAAATCCCCATGGCCGAAGAGATACTTCCGTATTCCCAATTCTTATTTTTCCTCTAGCTTCCAATTTATGAAAATGACTTACTAAGTCTCTAGCCCTTGAGGCTGTTCTATTTGTGATCTCAATGGAAGAAATTTTTTTTTTTAATAACTCTGAAAAAATTCCATATGCTGCACCACCTGCTCCAACAAGCAAAACAGATGAGCTTGGCTGAATTCTATAATTAATATCTTTATACAGAGAATTAAAAAAACCTTTTCCATCTGTGTTAGCTCCAATTATTTTTTTTTTTTTCACGAATACAGTATTAACGGCCAAACTGCTTTTAGCAGATTCATCTATTTCATCTAAATACGTGACTATTTTTTGTTTAAATGGAATTGTTACATTCAGGCCTTTTATTGTTCCATTTTTTAGATTTTTTATAATATTTTTTAGCTCTATTTCATTTACTTTTAATTTTTCATATTCTGCGTTTATGCAATATTTTTTGATCCAATAATTATGTATAATTGGAGATTTTGAGTGTTTTATTGGATTTCCAATAACATAGAGTTTATCCATTTTTATGAACCATATTCATGAAGTCATTGATTGGGAAGCCTATTATAGTTTCTATATCTCCTTGTTTTATTTTAATAAATTTATATTTTTCATTTTCTTCAATTTTGTAGGAACCTACAGAAGATAAAACTGTTTTTTTATTTTCCTTTATATATCTTTCAATCTCCTCCGTTTTTATATTCTTAAAAAAAAGTTCCGCATGTTTGCATTGTTTAAAATAAAACTTTCCGTCTTTAATTACATAAATGGCGCTGTACAGTTTGTGGAATTTGTTTCTTAAAAATAAAAGATTTTTTTTGGCTTCTATTTCATCTTGCGGTTTGTCTATTATCTTTCTTGAACAAACAAGAATCTGGTCTGAGCCTATAATCATGTCGTTTGGATAAATGTGCCTCAAGGACTTTGCTTTTTGCTTGGCTAGCTCTAAGGCTATATCCTCTGGGTTTTTGTTTTGATGCTTAAAGTCTTTCTCATTTATCAAATGATTTGTTGATATAAAATTTTTTAAATACTGTCGTAAATAGTTTATTCTTGTATTACTGGATGAAGCTAGAATAACTTTCGATTTCATTGTTAATAAATCTTCGATATTCATGTTTGCATCAATGTTATTCTTGTTATTCAATTAGTTATCCTCATCTTAACAATGTTTATATCTTTTCAACACAGTTATTCGCCTTATTCTTTTTTTTTTTTCCACATTTGGTATTTCTGTTTATCTTTCTTTTCAATTGTTTGTTAACTTTTTATTAACAAAGTTATTACTTCATTTATTGTTAGTTTTTTGTTAATAAAGTTTATCAACGTAATTATATGAACAACAACAACAACAACCTTATAATATATAATAATAAAGTAGTAGAAGATGATTGTTAACAAAACTCCAATATGGTTTATGCGACAAGCTGGACGTTACTTACCAGAGTACCGAGCCATTAGAAAGAAAGAAAAAAACTTTTTAGACTTGTGTTTATCACCTGAATTAGCTGCTGAGATATCACTTCAACCCATTAAAAGGTTTGATTTTGACTTTATAATTCTTTTTTGCGATATTCTTGTCATTCCTTTCGCATTAAATCAAAAAGTTTCTTTTTTGCCGT
Organism: uncultured Alphaproteobacteria bacterium; assembly: GCA_902530985.1. Lineage (GTDB taxonomy): Bacteria > Pseudomonadota > Alphaproteobacteria > Methylaequorales > Methylaequoraceae > Methylaequor. Next base: position 22,551 of record CACACI010000006.1, on the reverse strand, counting down.
CGCACGGACCAGTTTTAGATCCAATTGAATCTAAGTTAGATTTAAATTACCGTGAATTTGACGTATGTTTGAAAAAGATATCAAATATTTTTCAGACAATACGAATATTAACCGAAAAAAAAAACAAAAAAAAACTTATTGGTTTTTGTGGCGGACCTTTCACCGTTTTAAACTATATGATAGAAGGGGGTACATCTGTATCACATAAAAAAATTATAAACTTCGTTAGGAACAAAAATAAGAAAGCTAAGGAAATAATGGAAATTCTTACGGATTTATCAATTGAGTATTTAAAAAAACAAATAGAAAGTGGTGTAGATTGTGTTAAGATATTTGAATCTTGGGCAGGCCTTCTTAATGGGGATGAATATTTAAATTTCATAATAAAACCAAACCAAAAAATAAGTCAGGCAATAAGGTCTTTTTCATCAAGGACTAAAATAATACATTTTCCTAGGGGATCTAAAGATAACTACACAAACTTCATAAATGAAGTTATCTGTGACGTAATATCTCTTGACGAATCATATCCTGAAGAAATTCTAAAAATTGCAAATAAAAAAAACATATCTATTCAAGGTAATTTAAATCCAAAAGACCTTCTATCGGGTGATGATGATAGACTAAAAGAAAAAACGTTAGCAATATTAGAAAAATTTAAAAATAATAAACATATATTTAACTTATCCCATGGAATATTACCAAAAACGCCAATAGAAAACGTTATGAATACAATAAAAATAGTTAGAAACTATGAACCAACCAAATAAACATCCAATAATACCGAAGGAAAAAACAGGTATTTTATTAATAAACTTGGGCACGCCAGATTCTACTGGGTGGTGGGATATTAGAAGGTATTTAAAAGAGTTTTTATCGGACAGAAGGGTTATAGAATTAAACCCAATTCTCTGGCAATTTATATTAAACTTTTTCATTCTTACTTTTAGACCATCAAAAACAGCAAAAGCCTATAAAGAAATTTGGATGGAAGAAGAAAACATGTCGCCGTTAAGATATTTTACGCAAATGCAAACTTTAAAGCTTCAAAAAAGAATTGAAAAAGAAACAATTGAAATAGATTATGCAATGAGATATGGAAATCCCGGTATAAAAGAAAGAATGAATGAAATGAGAGAAAAGGGATGCCAAAACATAATTATATTACCGTTATATCCGCAATATGCTGCAGCAACAACAGCGTCGGTTTGTGACGAAGTTTATAGAAGCCTAATGCAAATGAGATGGCAGCCAAGCTTACAAATAATTCCCCATTACGAATCAAATCAAATCTATATAAAGGCACTAAAAAAAAGCGTTATAAAAACACTTAAAAAAATAAAGTGGAAACCAGACATAATAGTAGCATCCTATCACGGGATACCACAAAAATACTTTGAGAAAGGAGACCCTTATCATTGTTATTGTCAAAAAACATCAAGACTTCTTGAAGAAAGCCTTAAAATAAAAATCCCGTTAATAACAACCTTTCAATCAAGGTTTGGACCAGATGAGTGGCTTCAACCATATACGGATAAGACATTTGAAACACTTCCCGCAGAAGGGAAAAAAAATATACTTGTTATTTGTCCAGGCTTTGCCTCAGACTGTGTAGAAACGTTAGAAGAAATTTCTATTCAAGGAAAAGAAAGTTTCATGGAAAATGGAGGAAAAAACTTTCAAATGATTCCCTGTTTGAACTTTGACGAGGACCACATAGACCTTTTTGAACATCTAGTAAAAAAATATATAATAAATGAGCGAGCATAAAGCATAAAAAGAAAAGATTGATATGGAATTTAATTATTATAATTGTTTAAAATTTTTTCATATAATATTCGTAACAACGTGGATGGCAGGTTTATTTTATATACCAAGGCTTTTTGTCTATCATTCGAAGGTTGATAGAAAATCAAATGAGTATAAAACTTTTTTAATAATGGAAAAAAAGCTTATGAAATATATTATGAACCCTTCGTTTATTTTCACATGGATATTTGGATTTCTACTAGTTTTACAACTCGATTTATATGATCAGTTTTGGATAAATCTAAAATTTATTTTTGTTTTTTTTATGTCAATTTTTCACATGTATTGCGCACGTATAAGAAAAACTTTTGAAAAAGGGGTAAACAAGAGGTCAGAAAATTTTTATAGGTACATAAATGAGATTCCAACGGTACTATTTTTAATTATTGTGTTTTTAGTTATTTTTAAACCAAGTATTTGACAAATATGTTATTTTAAATTATAAAATACATTCCTTCCACCCCCCTTAAATCATGCATTTAAAAGAACTTAAATCCAAAAATCCCTCTGATTTATTAAAGATCGCAGAGGATCTAAAAATAGAAAATGCTGGGACTATGAGAAAACAAGATATGATTTTCTCTATACTTAACCAAATGGCAATAAATAAAGATGCTATTTATGGAGAAGGTGTTTTAGAAATTCTTCAAGATGGTTTTGGTTTTCTTCGCTCCCCTGATGCAAATTATCTTGCAGGGCCAGATGATATTTATGTTTCTCCATCACAAATCAAACAAAACAGTTTAAGAACTGGAGATACAGTTGAAGGAGAAATGAGAGCTCCTAGAGAATCGGAGAGATATTTTGCTATAACGAAGATTGACAAAATAAATTTCGAGGATGTTCAAAAAACAAAACAAAGAATTAATTTTGATAATCTCACACCTTTATATCCTGAAAACAAGCTTAAAATGGAAATAGAAGATCCAACAGTAAAAGACACAACGAACAGAGTTATGGATTTAATTACCCCTTTAGGAAAAGGACAGAGAGCACTTATCGTTGCCCCGCCAAGAACTGGTAAAACAGTTATGCTACAAAATATTGCCCATTCAATAACAACAAATCATCCGGAAGTTTATTTGATAGTCCTTTTAATTGATGAAAGACCAGAGGAAGTAACTGACATGATCAGGTCAGTAAAAGGAGAAGTTGTTTCATCAACCTTTGATGAGCCTGCTGTAAGACATGTTGCCGTTTCCGAAATGGTTATTTCAAAAGCAAAGAGACTTGTAGAACACAAAAGAGATGTTGTAATCTTACTTGATTCGATAACAAGGCTAGCTAGAGCATATAACACTCAAATTCCAAGCTCGGGAAAAGTTCTTACTGGGGGGGTCGATGCAAATGCACTTCAAAGACCAAAAAGATTTTTCGGGGCAGCTAGAAATATTGAAGAAGGAGGCTCCCTAACAATTATTGGAACAGCATTGGTTGATACTGGGTCGCGAATGGATGAAGTGATTTTTGAAGAGTTTAAAGGAACCGGTAATTCTGAGATAATCTTGGATAGAAAATTATCTGATAAAAGAACTTTTCCATCAATAGATGTCACCAAATCTGGCACAAGGAAAGAAGAGCTGCTTGTTTCTAAGGAAGATCTCTCTAAGATGTGGATTTTAAGAAAGATTCTTATGCCCATGGGCGTAACAGATTCAATGGAGTTTTTACTTGAAAAAATTAAGAACTCAAAGAATAACGGAGATTTCTTTCAGTCCATGAATTCATAAATGAAAATTATTAGTTGGAATGTGAATTCTATCAGGGCGCGAATAGATCATGTTTTAAAAATTGTAGAAAATGAACAACCAGATTTTTTATGTTTGCAAGAAACTAAAATAACAGATGATCAGTTTCCTGAAACAGTATTTAGACAAAAGGGTTATTTTTCCTATTTCAAAGGTATTTCATCATATAATGGAGTAGCAATTCTTTCAAAAGAAGAAGCGAAAAACACTTCTGTTATAAATTTTTGTAATAAAAATGATGCACGGCATATTTCTATAGAAGTCGATGAAACAGAAGTAATGTCGGTTTATGTGCCTGCAGGAGGAGACGACCCAAACCCTGAAAAAAATCTAAAATTTGATCACAAGCTAAAATTTTTGAGACAATTATCTAATGAACTAAAAGCAAAGAAAAAACAAAAAATTATTGTTTGTGGTGATTTAAACGTTGCACCAAATAAAGATGATGTCTGGTCACATAAACACTTAATAAATGTTGTAAGTCACACAGAAGTTGAAAGAAACAGGCTAAAAAAAATTCTAGTAGACTGTGATTTAATAGATTCAATTCGTTTTTTTATATCACCACCCAAAAATGTTTTTACTTGGTGGAGCTACAGATCACCAAATTACGAAAGAAATAACAGAGGAAGAAGGTTAGATCACATATTGACATCATCATCATTTGAAAAAAAATTAAAGTCTGCAAAAATCCTTAAGGAATTTAGAAATAAGGCCAGGCCTTCAGATCATGTACCTGTTTGTTTAGAACTAAAGTAAAATCAACCTATTAATTTACCAAGAGCTTTGCCTCCCAACAAGTGAATATGAAAATGAGGAACTTCTTGTCCACCAAAATGACCAACATTAGATATTACTCTATAGCCATCTTTTAAATCCAAAATTTTAGCTACTTTTCCGATAGATCTCATAAATGATAAGACTATTTTCTCGTTGGCCTTTGAACAAAAATCATCTAAGCTACAAAACTCTTTTTTGGGAATGATTAGCACATGAATAGGAGCCTGTGGGTTAATATCTTTGAAGGCATAAACGTCTTGGTCTTCATAAACAAGTTCCGAAGGTATTTCTTTTCTAAGCACTTTTGCAAAAATATTGTTGTGGTTGTATTTTTCTATGTCAATCATTCTTAATTCTTTTTTCAAGAGTTTCCAGAACATCATCAAATGACAAATCTGAGAATTCAAGAAGTATTAACAGATGGAATACAAGGTCAGCTGATTCATCAATGATGTGAGATTTTTCTTGAGATAAGAATGCTGAAACCGTTTCAACTGCTTCCTCCCCAACTTTATTTGCAATTTTTACCTTTCCCTTTTTTAATAACTTTGTAACATAGGAACCTTCAGGCATTTCTCGCATTCGTTCTTTGATTATCAAAGAAATTTTTTCTATTGTCTTTTTACTCATATTTCTCTTTTTCGAAATTATCCATTCTTACATTAATATTCTTTGATTTTAGATAATTTTTTACCTCTCTAATAGTAATTTCTTTAAAATGAAAAACAGATGCTGCTAAAACTGCTGATGCACCACCAACTTTAATGCCATCTAAGAAGTCCTTTAATGATCCCACTCCACCAGATGCGATCAATGGAATGTTAATTGAATTTGAAATAATAGAAGTAAGCTCTAAGTCAAAACCAGTTTTTGTTCCATCTTTATCCATTGATGTTAAAAGAATTTCACCCGCACCTAAGGCTTCAGCTCGCTTTGCCCATTCAACAGCATCTAATCCAGTATCAACCCTTCCTCCATTAATAAAAACATTCCAACCGTTTGATTCTTTTTTTGCATCAATGGCAACAACAATACACTGACTTCCAAACTTTCTTGAGCTTTCTCTTATCAGATTTGGATTTTTAATTGCCGCGCTGTTAATAGAAACTTTGTCTGCCCCAGCAAGTAAAAACTCTGTAACCCCTGAGATATTTCTAATACCACCACCAACTGTTAGTGGAACAAAACAATTTTCAGCAGTTTTTTTAATAACTTCTAACATTGGTTGTCTTTTTTGATGGGTTGCAGTTATATCTAAGAACGTAATTTCATCGGCACCCTCTCTACTGTAAATAGTTGCTTGTTCAACAGGGTCTCCAGCATCTTTCAAAGAAATAAAATTTATTCCTTTAACGACCCTCCCAGCATCGACGTCAAGACAAGGTATTATTCTTACTTTTAACAGTCTAATCCTCCAAGATTTTTACAGCATCATTGACACTAATTTTTTTCTCATAGATTGCTTTTCCACAAATAACACCAATAAGGTTTTTGGAATTAATTTTTTTTAATTTTTTTAAATCACCTAAAGAGGCTATGCCACCGGAGGCGATAACATTTAATTTTGTTATTTTTAAAAGTTCTTTTAGTTGTTTGTAATTTGTACCTTCTAAAAGTCCATCTTTTTCTATATCAGTAAAAATTATTGCGGAAACACCAGAATTTTCATAGGTTTTTATTAATTTGTCAAAACTTACATCTGAATTTTTTGACCACCCTTCAGTCGCAACAAACCCTCGCCTTGTGTCGAGACCGACAGCTATTTTTCCTGGAAATATTTTACAAACTTCTTTTACAAAATTAGGATTAGTTAAGGCAACGGTACCTAGTACAATTCTATCTATTTTGTGTTCTAATAATTTTTCTATGGTTTTTCTTTCTCTAACACCCCCTCCAACTTGTATCTTACATTTCACGCTTCTTTTAATTTCTAATATTGTTTTCATATTTTTACTGGTGCCTTTAAAAGCTCCATCTATGTCAACAACATGGATCCACTTGGCACCCATGGAAAAGAACTCTCTAGCCTGTTTTACTGGGTCATTACCATAGATCGTTATTTGGTTTAATTCGCCTTTCTTTAATCTGATAAACTGACCGTTTTTTATATCAATTGCAGGATAAAAGTCCATTAAACTTGTCTTTCCTCTATGAAGGTTTGCAAGAACGCAAGCCCAAATAAATGGCTTTTCTCAGGATGAAACTGAGTTCCAATAATGTTTTCTTTTGATACCATAGCTGTGATTTCTTCACCATAATTTGTTGTAACTATTTTTTCACTTTCATCTTTTATTTTAAAATTGTAACTATGAACGAAGTATGCTGTGATTTCATCTGTTGGACTTGATTTTATTTTTTTTAGAAGTTTTCTTGTAAAATCTGTTTCTTTTTCAAATTTAAGAGTATTCCAGCCCATATGTGGTATTTTAAGTTTATTCGAGTTTGGATTAATTTTCTTAACTTCACCTTTTATCCAATTTAAGCCAGAAAATTCTCCATTCTCGAAACCCTTAGTTGCGAGCATTTGCATTCCCACGCAAATCCCAAGGAAGGGCACCCTATTTTCTAAAACTATATTTTTTAAATGTTGATGAATACCTGTTTTTTTTAGACCACTAATGCAAGATTTAAATGAACCTACCCCAGGCAAAATAATATGTGATGCACTTTTTATATCTTCGATGGCCGAGGAAACTCTTAGATCAATAGCTTTATCATTAGAAACATTATTTAGTGCATTGAAAACTGACCTTATATTACCCGATCCATAGTCAATGATAACAATCTTTTTCATTAATTTGCTTCTGCCAAATACTTTATAATAGCATTTTCTCTTGATTTGGCTGTAACATGTTTTACGGGATAAAATTCTCTATTTATTAAATCTTGTATGTAAAGATCTCTTGCGAAAACTCCCCAAAAAATACTTGAGATAAGAGATACTAAATAGAATATTGGAGAAAGACTCAAAGTTTCCAGAGCTAGGATGCTACTTAACAAAATGACTATTCCAAAGGCGGAATAAAACCAAAGGCTTTTAAAAATAGCCCAGAGAGGACCAAATACAAACCCTAGGAAAGAGAATCCAGTTTCAACAACTTTAAGCTCACCTTTCGAATCATTTTTTTTAAGTATACAATAAGTTAACATCTTGAGTGTTGATAATCTACAATGAGCCCTTTGTGGAGGGTATTTCATCTGACCTTTGAGTATCTATAGAAACAGCTTTTCTTAGAGCTCTTGCCAGCCCCTTAAAACAAGACTCAATAATGTGGTGATTGTTTTCTCCATAAATATTTTCGACATGGAGAGTTATCCCCGCACTTTGAGAAAAAGCATGAAACCATTCCTTAAATAATTCCGTATCCATTTCTCCAAGTTGAGAAATTGTTAAATTTACTTTCCAAACTAAAAATGGCCTATTTGAACAATCCACCACTACCCTTGAGAGTGTCTCATCCATTGCAGATAGTGCCTGGCCAAACCTAAATATTCCTTTCCTATCGCCTAACGCTTTGGTAAATGCTTCTCCAAGAGCCAATGCACTATCTTCGGTTGTATGATGATAGTCAACATGAAGGTCGCCTTTAGCTTTAATGTTTATGTCAATTAAGCTATGTTTAGATAATTGATCAAGCATATGATCTAGAAAGCCTATGCCAGTATTAATTTTACTTTTACCCTTACCATCTAAAACGACACTAGCTTCAATTTCAGTTTCTTTTGTTTTTCTGTTTACAGAATATTTTCTCATATGTAAATTTACTGGATATTTATTCTAAAATATATAGATTATAATTATTTTTATCAATGAGGTTGCGAATTTATGAATCATAAAAATATGGCAGACAAATGGTATGGCACAACAGTTGTTTCAGTAAGAAAAGGCGCTGAGGTTGTTATAGCTGCCGATGGTCAAGTAACACTTGGAGATACAGTTATGAAGGCTAATGCTAAGAAAGTTAGATCGCTAGCAAGCGGAAATGTGATAACAGGTTTTGCTGGTGCAACAGCCGATGCCTTTTCTCTTTTTGAAAGATTAGAAGAGAAATTAGAAAAATATTCAAATAACCTTATGAGATCATGTGTAGAACTTGCAAAAGACTGGAGAACAGATAGATATTTGAGAAGGCTAGAAGCCATGATGCTTGTTGCAGATAAGGAAGTAAGCTTGATTTTGAGTGGCACTGGAGATGTTTTAGAGCCCAAAGATGGGTTAATGGCAATTGGTTCTGGTGGCAACTATGCACTGGCTGCGGCAAGAGCAATGTTCGACACGAAATTAAAACCAGAACAAATTGCAACTAGAAGCCTTGAAATAGCTTCAGAGTTATGCATTTACACAAACGATAACATTATTATTGAAAAAATTAAATGACCTCTTTTACCCCAAGAGAAATTGTCTCTGAACTTGATAGATTTATAGTTGGTCAGAAAACAGCAAAAAGAGCTGTTGCTATAGCTTTAAGAAATAGATGGAGAAGGCAGCAAATCAAAGGGTCCTTAAAAGATGAAGTTTTGCCAAAAAATATATTAATGATTGGTCCTACTGGTGTTGGTAAGACAGAGATCGCTCGGAGACTTGCCAAACTTGCAGACGCCCCTTTTATTAAAGTAGAAGCTACAAAGTTTACGGAGGTTGGTTATGTAGGAAGAGACGTAGAACAAATTATAAGAGATCTATTAGAGGTTTCTATAAATAATAATAGAGATAGTTTGAAAAATGAAATTAAAGCAAAAGCAGAGGTTAATGCTGAGAAAAGGGTAATTGAAGCTCTAGTGGGCTCTTCGGCTACAAATCAAACGAAAGAAAAATATAAGAAAATGCTTAGAGATGGGGAGCTTGATAATCAAGAAATAGAAATAGAGCTATCCACCAAAAGCTCATCACCATTGAAATCTATGGAAATACCTGGCATGCCCGGAGGTTCGATGGGAATGATAAATTTAGGAGAGTTGTTTGGTAAGGGTTTTGGGCAAAAAAAAGAAAAAAGGAAATTATCAGTGAAAGAGTCGCATGAAATTCTTTTAGACGAGGAATCTGAAAAGCTGATTGATAACGACAACCTCATAAAAAGGGCTATCTTAAATGTTGAAAATGAAGGGATAGTTTTTATTGATGAAATTGATAAAATTTGCGGTAAAAATTCTGGAACATCAGGCGAAGTAAGTAGAGAAGGAGTTCAGAGAGACTTGCTTCCTTTGATAGAAGGCTCTACAATCACAACAAAATACGGTTCAATTAAAACAGACCACATATTATTTGTTGCCTCTGGTGCATTCCATGTATCTAAACCGTCTGACTTACTTCCAGAATTACAAGGAAGATTACCAAATAGGGTCGAGCTTAGTGCATTAGGTAAAGATGATTTCATAAGAATCTTAAAAGAACCAGAGAACAATCTAATAAAGCAATATATTGAATTGATTGCAACGGAAGGTGTAAGCCTTAAATTTTCTGAGGAGGCAATATCCGAAGTAGCTTCAATAGCAACTAAAGTAAATGAAGAAGTTGAAAATATTGGTGCGAGAAGGTTACACACTATATTAGAGAAAATACTTGAAGATATTAGTTTCTCTGCATCAGAAAGTAAGTCCGTGGATATTAAAATTGACGCCAAGTATGTAAAAGAGCAAATAGGGGACATATACAAAGACAACGATTTATCGAAATTTATTTTATAATTTTTTTAAATAAATTAGAAAAGCTCCTTGTCCACCTTTACTTTGTGGAGCGTAGTCAAACCATAGAACTTTATCTGATAAAGCCAATGAATTTAACCATAGGGGGATATTAGCTCTCAACTTTCCAATACCTTTCCATCCTTGATTTACTGAAAGCCTCTTTCCTTTTCCAGAAATGAGGAGTAAAAGACGATTTTGTAATTTATGGTTATTATTAATAAATTCCAAGACCATTCTTTTTGAATCATTTAGGTTATAGCCATGCAAATCGAGAGTTGCAGAAATTTTAATTTTTCCTTTTAAAATATTTTTTAAAATATTTTTTTCTAAATTTCCCCAACTCTCAGAGACCATGATATCTAAATCATCTATAGACTCAGAATTGTCGAATTTTTTTTGGTTTGATTTTACAAGATTTGTTTTTTTTTGGACAAACCTGATGTTTTTTTCCTTTAATGGATTTACCAATCTTTTATATTCGTCCCATTCATTAGTGCTCATTTAATTACTATATGGAATTATCGCGTGAAGATAAATTTTTTTTTTAAGAACCCCTGCGGTTTTTTCCGCATCCTTTCCTCGGCCTGTAAAAAGGTCAGCACGATTTGATCCAACAATTGCTGCACCAGTATCAAGAGACGTAACTGGCAAAACGGAATTGTTTTCAATGTCTTCAATTACGAATGGGAGGCCCAATGGGTAAATATTTTTATCAACAGCAATACTGTAATAAGGTTTCAATGGCAAGCCAAATGCACCAATTGCTGAAGAATTTATAAATTGGGTTTCTGTTTTGAAGAAAATAAAACGCTTGTTTTGATTCATAATAGTTTCTGACAAAGCAGTGTTTTTTCTGAGCCATTCTTTTATAGTGAAAAGATCAACATTTTTTTTTTTAATATAATTTTTTTTCACAAGAATTTTTCCAATGGAAGTATAAGAAAGGTCATTATTTCCATCATAAACAATTTTAATCTTTTTTTTATTTTTAAATTCACCAATACCAGAACCCTGTATATGAAGAAAAAATAGATCAATGATGTCGTCTGTCCAAAGTAAAACATCTTTAGAGTCAAAATTGTTTTGAATAAAGTCTCTAGATTTTTTTTTATATATTCCATTTTTTTTTAAAATTGGAAACCTATATTTTTCGTTTTTGTTTTTTGCAACCCTAATAATTGGTTCATAATAACCTGTTAAAAGACCCACAGAATTTTTGATTATTTCAAACCTAAAATTTTTAATCAAATAATCTTTAATGTCGTCACTATTTGATATGTTCATGAGCTCTTGACATTTTTTTTTCCAATCCTTTATTTCGCCAAACGTAGGATATGATCGATGTTTCTTTAAGTTTGTGAAAAAAATTTCTTTCTGACAAACCTCTTTGAAGGTTATAGAAAATTGAAAGATCTGATTATGATCTAACTTTGAAATTCTTTTTTTGGTTGGACTTTTTGAGTGAACTTGAAGAAAAATAATTGTAGAGAAAATTAATATTAAGATTAAATTCTTTTTAATTGCTCTCTTCAATTTTCTCTAAAGTCCAATTTGGATCATTGTTTTTTAAGTTTTTAGAAAATGTCCAATTCTCTTGTATTGTTAAAATTTGGTTGCTATCTCCTTCTACTACTTCACCATCTTTGTTTTTGGTAACTTGTATTTGCTCTGAATCAAAGTTTAATTTAATGAAAGCCGTGGTTTTTTTTACAATAAAGACCTCCTTTATAACTGGATCTTTGACACTAATAACAGTTATTTCAAGGTTTTCGAATTTTTTTTCTCTTTGCTCTATTTGTTTTTTGAACTCATTTGAAATATCTTTAGATGTAAGCTTTTCGAGGGATTTAATATCATTTTGTGAATATTGAGTTAATATATATTCGAAGGCTTTCTTTGCACCATCAGAAAAAGAAGCTATATCAAAATCAGGGTCTATCTTGATAGCTTCCTTTATAGAATCATTTATTTTTTTATCTGCATGAAACTTAATTTGTTTCTGTTTATTATTATTTTTTCTAGTATTTGTATTAGATATAACGTCAGGCTTAGACTCTTTATAGGTGCTTTTTCTTTGAGTAAATTTTTCAACAATGTCATTTTCGTTTCCAGTTTTTTTACCAAGAACGTTCCTTAACCTATTAATAATAAATACTGCAATCATTGCGAGAATCAGTATGTCAATGTAGGGAATATTATTCATTTGTTTTCTAAATATTATTTTATGGATTGGTAATGCATTATTATGTATTATAAATCTTTCTTATTAAAAAGTAACTTTAAATTAAATATGGCTGAAAAAAAAAAAAATTCAAATTCTAATAATATTAACCTGAAATTTTTAATAAATGCGCAATATTTAAAAGATTTATCATTTGAGAACCCTCAAGCCCCAGATTCACTCAGGAATGTTCAGGGAAACCCAACATTTAAGATTGACGCTGATGTTAAATCAAGAGAACTTGCTGATCACGGAAAAAATATCCATGAAGTTGAATTGACTATTAAATGTGAAACAAAATTTGATAAAAAAGTTTTATTTTTAGTTGAGGGTGTATACAGCGGCATCTTTACTATAGAAAATGCCAACAATGAAATTTTAGATAAAATTCTTTTGATTGAATGTCCAAAATTTCTTTTCCCCTTTTTGCGAGCCATAATTGCTAACTGCACTAGGGAAGCTGGCTTCCCTCCACTGATGATTGCCCCCTTGGATTTTGTTGGGATGTATGAGAAGAAAAACAAATGAAATTAAAGAATTATTCTTTAAAGAGTATTTGATCCTGTAAATTAAAAACATCTTCCACGCTCTAATTATAATTTGTAACTTCCCTTTTTCCTTGTGTTTTTAATATCCACACCAATCTTTTTATATTTCTCTGTTATCTCAGAAGTTGTATACCCTTCATTCCATTGACTTATAAATTCTTTGATATTTTTTTCGTCAAATATTAAAGTTTCATTTGAAGTTTTTCTCTTCTTTAACCTGCTTTTCTTTTGAGTTACTTTTTTCTTCAAAATCTCATCTACTTCAGAGATTTCAAGGATTCCTTTCTCACGAATAAAATTTTCTACAATAAAATTTAACCTTTTAATTTCATTCTCTAGCCTCACGTTTTCGTCATTTAATTTCTTCAGGTGATCTTTAACTTTCTCAATATCCGATTCTTTCATCACACTAATTTTTTGTTTAAATTTTTCAAAACATATTTCAAGATTATCTAAGATTAACTCTTTGATAAGCTTTATATCCAATTCACTGTATTTGTAATGACTCTTATCACCAAGTTTGGACAGACTTTGTATTGACCTTAAGACGTTACTTAATCTTTTTTTTGAAAGGACAGCAAAGTTACAAACTTTAAATATAGATCTATCTTCAGAGTTCCAATCTTTACGAGGTTTATATCTGAACTTTTTCAAGATAGATTGAGCCTTAGCGAAGGAAATTTTAGTTAAATTATTCATTTTAATGTTCCATATAAAATTACAAAAATTATACTATATATAGTATTATCATGTATACTATACATAATTAACTAAAATGTATTTTCTTAATTATTGAATTATTCTTTTTTTATACTTTTTAAATCTTCTGTTAAAGTTGAGGCTAGATTTGTAAGTCTCACATAAGTTGACCTAAGGATTGCTCTGATCAATAATGATGATGCATCATACTCCTTTATTAAATTTTGCCTCGGTATCTGCATAGCCGATGAATCTTTTGTCGCAATAGCAGTAACAGTCCTTGATGTTCCAAGAAGAATAGATTGTTCTCCAAATACCTCATCCTTGTTAATAAATCCTACTCTGGTTCCATTCTTTGATTTTATCTCAACTTCTCCTTCTTTTAAAAGGTAGGCGAATTCTGATTTTTCATTACAATTATAAATTGTTGTTCCTGCTTTCCAGAAAACTTCCTTATCCACAAAACTCTCCGATATAAAGACTAACCTCATTAATATTATAGCTTTATTATATACATATCTAGGGATTTAATTTTAAAGACAGCCATATTTATTTTATGGAGCGGGAAACGAGATTCGAACTCGCGACCCTCACGTTGGCAACGTGATGCTCTACCACTGAGCTATTCCCGCGATTTGGACTTCACATTCTATATTCTAATTATAGTATTTAAAATAATAAAGTAGATTTTTTTTAAATAAATCTTTAATTCTGAACAACTTTAAAACATATTATATATTATGCTCTACAGTTTTGAAGATAATATTAAAGAATTGCCAAGAACAATACCATTGTTTCCTTTAAATAAGGTTCTCTTATTACCTAGAGCAAAATTACCATTAAATTTGTTCGAGAACAGATATTTGCATATGTTAGACTTTGCATTAGCAAATCAAAAAATTATTGGGATGATTCAACCTAAGGAGAAAATTCAAAAGAACTCAGATATAAGGAATCCAACTTTATATGAAATAGGATGCGCTGGTCGTATAACAGCCTTTTCAGAGACTAATGATAATAGATATGAAATTATTTTGAGAGGAGTTTCTAGGTTTAGGGTAAAAAAAGAAAGAAGTATAAAGAATGGATTTAGATCAGCAGAAGTAATTTGGGAAGATTTCAACCATGATTTTGATATATATAATTCAATTAGTGACTACAAACGAAAGCAATTTGTTTCTTTATTAAAGGCTTTTCTCATAAAAATTTCAATTAGTGCTGACTGGGAAATGGTTGAAACAACAAACGATGAGGACTTAATCAATATGATATGTATGTGCTGTCCATTTGATGTTAACGAAAAACAGGCACTTCTAGAGGCCAAATCATTAGAAAATAGACTTGAAATATTATCCTCTTTAATGGAAATGGGTCTAAATGTAAATAATGCATCCAGTTCAGAAAATCCATCATGAATAGTGATTCTTTTAATGAGAAATTTTTAGATATTTTAGTTTGCCCACAAACCCGAAAGTCACTCTATTACGATAAAAAGAATAATTGCCTATCAACAAGAGATGGTAAATTATCATATAAGATAAAGAATGGGATACCAAAACTAATTGCAGAGAAGTAAATGACACCCAAAAAAATAATCCTTAACAAAAATAAGAGAAGTATTCAAGTTGAGTATGAGAATAATACTTATTTGCTTTTAACTTCTTCTTACCTCCGAGCTTGTAGCCCTTCTGCTGAAAATAAAAGTAGGTTGAGGCAAAGCAAAGATACAAAAACGATTAGCAGTTATTTTAGTAAAGTTTTGATTAATAGAATTGAAAGTGTAGGGAATTATGCAGTTAGAATAATTTTTAACGATGGACATGACACAGGAATTTTTAGCTGGAACTATCTGCACGACATTGGTTCTAAAGTTCAAGATTCTTAAGACCCATTGCAAAAAGCATACTTTGATTCTTTAGTAAATTAGATTTGGAGAATATTTTAAGCCCTAATTTCCTTGCAAAATGAATAAATTGATTTGAATTTGAAAATAGTGAATTAAGATTATGAGTTGTAGCAACTAAAAATGTTTTATCCAAGAATCTTTTATTTTTGTATATACTTATTAGGTTTTTATTAAAAGGCTCGAGACCGGATTGACTAAATTCCGAGATTACATCAGACAAATATTTGGCGTCTCTGAGTCCAAGATTAAATCCTTGACCTGCAATCGGGTGTATTGCTTGGCATGCATCACCAATTAAAACAACATTTTTATTACAACACTCATAGCATGAATAAATATTTAATGGATAAAAATTAATACTAGAAAGATCTTTAATTTTTCCAAAAAAATTATTATAGTTCTTCAAAAACTCTTTTTTGAAGTTCTTTTGAAATTCTTTATCATTTGATATAATTGAATCAACTGTCCATACGACAGACGATCTATTTGCTTTCTTGTCTTTGATTGGAAGTAATGCCATTGGCCCGGTTGGAAAAAATCTCTCAAGTGCTATGCCTCTGTGAGCTTTCTCATGCGAAATATTAAAGACGAAAGCATTTTGTTTATAATCATGAAAAAAATATTTAATATTTGCATGATATCTTGTTTTAGAGAACCGTCCATCAGCAGCTACTAGTAATTTATATTTTATTTCACCTTTACTTGTTGTAATATAACTTTCATTTATATCCTCATTTTTGATTTCACTGATTTCAGTATTATCATGAAAAGTTATAAACTTTGATTTTATGGCCTTATTTAATAACTTATTCTTTAAGAACTTATTATTAACTATAAAACCAAGAGGTCCTTGATCTAGATTTGTATGATCAAATTCTAAATCCTTATCCGCCTCTCCATCTGCTACCAGTATTTTGTGAATTGGCTGTGCATTTTGTTTTAATCCCTTCCATATTCCAATTTGATCGTAAATTCTTGAAGATCCTTGGGATATTGCAGTGGTTCTGGTGTCATTTTGCTTAAACAATTGACTTATCTTATTCTTTTCGAGGAGACAAACCTTAATTTTTTTTTCTGACATGAGCAAAGCGAATGTCAGACCAACCATTCCAGCCCCACATATTATTATTTCATGTTCCGTTTCCATCAGATTTAATTTACATATATAATTTTAAAAAAAATAATTATATAATCAAATTATCCAATGATTACCAAAATAAAAGATAATTTAAAAAAAATCTTTATTGGTTTTTTTTTATTTCTTCTAAGTCTTATAATTTTGTTTTCGCTGACTACTTCTTCATCAGAAGATAATACATTTTTTAAATACAACTCCTTACTTGAGACCCCTATAAATTTTCTAGGTTATTTTGGATCGATACTCTCAGATTTTCTTTTAAAAATTTTTGGAGTATCTTCTTACTTAATTTGCCTCTTCTTTTTCCTCAGTTCGTTCAGAGTTCTTCAAGGTAAATCTTTATCCTGGTATGCTTGGGCTTTTCTTCCAATTACAATTATAATGCTCTGTTTCTTTTTACATTACATTAGTGAAAATTTTCTTCAATATGATATCAAATCTGGAATTCTCGGTGATGGCCTAAACTTTTATTTTAGTTATTTTTTTCAAAATTCAAATTATCTGAATTGGATTATTCTATCAATGTTCTGCTTCTCGGTACTTTGCTTGATGTTTACATTTAATATTAGTTTAAGTGGTATAAAAAAATTTACACTGTTTTCATTGCAAAAACTTTTCTTTTTAATTATTTTCATTAGCAGGCTTTTAAACTTTAAATCAGCTACTGAGTTCAAGTTTTTTTCTTCACCTATAAGAAATAAAGAAGGGGAATTATTAAGTAAAGTCAAAAAATCAAAAAGTTCAAACTTTAAAATCAGTACTTTATCAAATTACAAATTTCCATCTATCGAACTATTAGAAAAAGAAATCAAGATACCAGGTATTGAAATTGAAAATAAAAAAAATACTGAAATTAATAGGTCCTTACTATCCAGTGTTTTGAAAGATTTTAAGATTACTGGAGAAATCACAGATGTAAGACAAGGTCCAATTGTGACTTTATTTGAATTAACACCAGCACCTGGGACCCTCTCATCAAGTGTTATTAGGCTCTCTGAGGATATAGCAAGGTCAATGAGTGCAAAATCAACAAGAATATCTACAATTCCTGGAAAAGACGCTTTGGGAATTGAACTACCCAACAAACAAAGGCAAACAGTATTTCTTAGAGAATTATTAGATGATCCAAAATTTAAAAACAATAAATTTAAACTTCCTTTAGCTCTTGGAAAAGATATTTTCGGCAAACCTGTAATAGTTGATTTATCCGAAATGCCTCATTTATTAGTAGCAGGAACAACTGGTTCCGGAAAATCTGTAGGAATAAATGCAATGCTACTTTCATTACTTTATTATTTAACGCCAGAAGAATGTCGATTAATTCTTATAGACCCCAAAATGTTAGAACTATCAGTATATCAAGATATACCTCATTTACTAACTGAAGTTGTAACTGATCCAAAAAAAGCAATATCTGCGCTCAAATGGACAGTAAAAGAAATGGAAAAAAGATACCAGATGATGACACATTTAGAAGTTAGGGAAATTGATGATTATAATAAAAAAGTAAAAAGAATTCTAGATAGTGGTCAAGTTGTTTTTAAAGAAATGCAAGTTGGATATGATTCTGAAACTGGAAAACCAGTAATTGAAAAAAAGGCTTTGGATTTGGCACTTTACCCAAAAATAGTAGTTGTGGTTGATGAACTTGCAGATTTAATGATCACATCTGGAAAAGAAATAGAAGGTGCTATCCAAAGATTGTCTCAAATGGCAAGAGCTGCCGGTATTCATTTAATTGTTGCTACACAAAGGCCATCGGTGGATGTAATAACAGGGACCATAAAATCTAATTTTCCAACTAGAATTAGTTATAAAGTTGTGAATAAAATTAATAGTAGGACAATTATAGAAGAGCAGGGAGCGGAACAATTATTGGGTCAAGGAGACTTGCTTATTACAATGCTAGGTGAAAGCCTATTAAGAGTTCATGGACCTTTTGTAAGAACAGAAGAAGTACAGGCGGTTGTTAACCACTTAAAGAAACAAGGTGAACCTGAGTACCACCAGTCTGTTACAGTTGAGGAAGAGGAAGTAGACAACTATAACTTAGGTTTAAATGTTAGTGGTGATGATTTGTACGATAAAGCTGTATCGATTGTATGTAGAGAAAAGAGAGCCTCCACAAGTTTTATCCAACGTCACTTGCAAATAGGATATAATAGAGCTGCAAGGATTATCGAGAAGATGGAATCGGAGGGGATAGTTAGTCCTGCTAACCATGTTGGTCGAAGAGAAGTTCTTGTTGGTAAAGATGATTAATTACTTATTACTATTAGTTTCTTTTTTATTTATCTCATCGTGCAGCCCAGTTAGCTCTGTTGTTTCATTAGCTGCTAATGCAGGTATTTCAAGTAAAGGGTTTGCTGCGTCAGTAGATGATAGTTTTTTAAAAGCTAAGATTGTAGCAAAAATATCTTCACTCAAGGTTACAAACATTTCTAATATTACTGTAAGCGTCTCACTTGGAGAGGTTTTATTAACTGGATATTCGGATAATCAAATAAACAGACTAAAATTAGTAGAGAATGTCTGGAAGGTTGAGGGAGTAAAAGAAGTTTTTAATGAAATAAAAATTGAATCTGATGTTTCTATATCAGAAAGGACAGAGGATGTACTTTTTGAATCCCGGTTAATGACAAGACTATTATTTAAATCAGGAATTAATAGCAATAACTACAGTTTAAATGTGGTAGGAGGAGATGTATACGTAATAGGACTAGCTGAGAACCTTGAAGAAAAAGCAACTATTGAAAAATTTTTGGAGAATATGAATGATATTCCCAAATTAGTTACAATAATTAATGTTAAAAAAAAGGGAGATTAATTATAACAAAAATCTCTGCACTTTTTCAGATGGATCCTTTTTCAAGTCTAAGTATTGAAAATGACAGTTCTGTATCACTTATTCGTAGAGGACTTGAGTTGGGTATAGACATTTGGGTTGCACAACAAAATAATTTAACTTTTTATGACAACAAATTGTCTATTCTTGCCAATAGAATTAAAGATCCAAAGCTTAAAGTTTCCGAATCAAAGGAAACTTTTGTTGAGGAGTTTGATTTCTTTTTCTTAAGGCAAGACCCACCATTTAATATGAACTTTATATCTAATTGTTATTTATTAGAAATCCATAAAAAATTGTATAAGAAACCATTTTTTATCAACGATCCCTCAGGAATAAAGAATTTTACCGAAAAAATCTTTCCAATGTATTTTTACGATTTAATGCCAAAAACCATGGTCACATCAAACCTCCAATCGTTTCGTATGATGGTCAAAAAATACAAAACTGTTGTTGTAAAACCTTTGTATGATAAGGGTGGTATGGGGATATACAAAATCACTAGAAATGACAAGAATACTAAAAATATATTTAACAAAGTTCTTAGAACTTATAGATCGCCAGTTGTAGTTCAAGAATTTATTCCCAAAGTAAGTCAAGGTGATAAGAGAGTAATTATAATTGATGGATTGCCTATGGGTGTTATAAATAGAATACCTAAATCTGGAGAATTTAAAGCTAATCTTCATTTAGGAGGTTATGCAAAAAAAACTAATCTTACAAAAAAGGAAAAAGAAATTTGTCATAAATTAAAACCAACGTTAAAAAAGAACAAACTTTTTTTTGTTGGAATTGATTTAATTGATGAAAAATTGACTGAAATCAATGTGACATCGCCAACAGGTATTAACCAAATTAATGAAATATACAATATAAACTTACAAACATTAATATGGGATAAAATTCTTAAACTAGTATAGTATATGAACTAATGCAATATATTATAGAATAATAAAAAAAATAAAATATAGTATGTCGAAAATGTGACAATTTATATGTTAGCTAAATTCTAATTGTTCCAAATGTTTTTTTTAATCGATTTTAACATCATATCATGAGCTAAAACTTCATTGTCTGTAAGATGGACAATTGGAAATTCTCTTTGATACGACTTACTAATTTCTTTTTCACAACGAGTATTATTTAGATTAAGTTCTAATAACTGCTGTTTACCCCCTATCAATTCATTGTAAACCTCTAGTAAAAGAAAAGAATCAACGAGTGCACCATGCTTTTCCCTAGTTTCTAAGCTTATTCCAAATCTTCTGCATAATGCGTTTAGATTATTTTTGCTTCCAGGAAATCTCTTTCTTGCTATTTCTAGAGTGCAGATAGTTAGCTCTTTTTTGATTAACGGCTTGGAAAGTCGACTCATTGAATGATTTATCATTGATAAGTCAAATTGAGCATTGTGAATGATTAATTCCGCATTGTCCCAAAAAGAAATGAATTCTTCTATATTTTGATCAAATGTAGGGTATTTTGAAAGAAAATTATTATTTAAGCCATGAATTTGTTCAGCTTCATAGCTTATAATCAAATTGTCCGGCTTATAGTATTTGTGGAATTTATTTCCAGTATATGTTCCATCGATGAGCTCTAAGCAACCAATTTCAATTATCCTGTCTTTTTCATAATCCAAGCCAGATGTTTCGGTATCCAGTATTACTTGTCTCATGTTATTATTTTGGTCTCCACTTTAACTTATCTATTACCGGTTGGATTTGATCTAAATTTTGATAGTAAATCGAGAGATTTCCACTGTTATTGTTTTTATGGGAAATAATGACTTTCAATCCCAGAAGATTGGTCAACTCCTTTTCTAAATACTCTATATTTGAGTTTTTATCTGGCTGTTTTGCTAAATTTACCCCAGCATTGGTATCTAACCGCTCTAGTCTCTTTAATTTGTTTACTATGTTTTCTGTTTGACGAACACTTAGTTCATTGCTAATTATATCATCAGCAATTTCATTAGCTTTTTCTTCCCCTAATGTGACTAATGCCCTTGCATGGCCAAAGGAAATGTCACCGGTAACAATGTGCCTTCTAATATTTTTTGATAAAGATAGTATTCTAAGGACATTAGCAATGTGACTTCTACTTTTTCCAAGGTGAGTTGAGAGCTTTTCCTGTGTATATTGGAAGACATTCATCATTGTTCTATATCCCTCTGCCTCTTCAACAAGATTTAAATCTGTTCTTTGAAGGTTTTCTATCATTGCTACACCAATAGCTGTCTCATCATCAAATTCTCTTACTATTACTGGTACTTGGTGTAATTTTGCAATTTGCGAAGCCCTCCAGCGTCTTTCTCCAGCTATTATTTCATAACTTGATTTAGAATGACTTAATTTTCTAACTAGTATAGGTTGTAAAACCCCATTACTTTTTATCGATTCAGCCAACTCTTCTAATTCCCCTTGATCAAAATTTTTTCTTGGTTGGAACTTTCCAGAAACTAGATATTGAATAGGAACTAATCGTTGGTCTGATGAGTCCTTGGGTTTTATGTCTAGTATAGAGACTTTGCTTGATAGTTGAGGCTTTTGAATTTTTAAGCCGGATCCTTTAATTCGTGATTGGATCTTATTCTTTATAACAGAGGCCAATTCCTGATCTTTTGATAATAAAGATGAAAGGCCCATTCCAAGTTTCTTACTTTTTTTTGGATTTAATTTTGTTTTATTCTTTTGTTGAAGATTCTTTATCGATTTATTTATTTTTTTTGTTTTTTTTTTGATTAATAACTTGTCTTTCATAATTGTTCACTTTTACTTTTTTAATTCTCGCTTAATCCACCAAAATTACCCTTCCCTAAAACTTCTGCAGCGAGGTTTACATAAGCCTCAGAGCCAATACATGAATGATCGTACAACAACACTGGTTTTCCATGTGACGGTGATTCTGAAATTTTAATATTTCTAGGGATTATTGTTTTATAAACAGCTGGACCCATAACTTCTCTTACATCTTCTTCGACTTGTATGCTTAATTTATTTCTAGCATCATGCATTGTCAGAAGAATTCCGTCTAAGTCAAGTCTTGAGTTGAGTTGTGAATTTACTTGTTTTATTACTCTTAAGATTTGACTCAGTCCCTCAAGTGCAAAAAATTCACATTGCAAGGGAATTAACACTTTATCTGATGCTGCTAGCGCATTTATTGTAAG
>CACACI010000005.1 GCA_902530985.1 uncultured Alphaproteobacteria bacterium | reverse complement strand
AATAAGAGTTAAATTCTTTTCTTCTAAAACTTTTAAAATTCTAAATTTTGGATTTTTGATTTTGAGAAACATTTTCTCGAGAAATTTTCTAAAACTTTCTTTTCCCTTTATTTTATTAAATGGGTCGATAAAAATAAAACTTTCATGCAAACATTCTATAAGATCACATATTGTAGAGGGTTTTAATTGCTCAAAAGATTTAACGTATTTTTTGGTAATGCTTTTCATCCCGGCAGTTTGACGAATTTTTTAATTAAAAAGAAGTAAATCTTATATGGTAAAAGACTAATTAATTTCATTGGAATTAAAAGCATTTTTGGGAAATAGATCTCAAAAACATTTGAATGTATTTTAGAGAAAATTATTTTTGCTGCTTTTTCAGGGCTCATTAAAAATGGCATTGGAAAGGTATTTTTGTCAGTCATTGGTGTTTTGATAAAACCTGGGTGAACGACCTGAACTTTAATATTGAATTGTTCCAATTCTATCTTCAAGGTTTCTGCCAAAAAAGTTAACGCTGATTTTGTTACTCCGTACAAACCAGCTCCTGGCATACCTCTATATCCGGCAGGGGAAGATACAAACATAACATGACCTTTATTTTTTTTTTTCATCATATTAACGATTGTAGGAAGGCAATTTATGACACCTGTTAAATTAATATCAATTACTTTCTTAGCATTTATTGGGGATATTTCTTTCAAGGAGCCAGGACTGTAAATTGCTGCATTAAGAATTAATAAATCAACACATTTAAACTTCTTGATTATTTTTTTTGCAACAGTGGATGCCTCTTTCAAATTACTAACATCAAGTTTAAATGGAAATATCTTTTTTTTGCTGTACTTTGCAACTTCGATGAGTTTATCTTTTCTTCTTCCACTGATTATTACATCATACCCATTATCACATAATATTTTTGTTAGTTCTTTTCCAATACCTGTTCCACCCCCAGTAAGCCAAACTGTTCCTTTACTCATTATTATCGAAGTCCTTTAAAAAATACTCAATTTCACTTCCGTCTTTGAAGAATATCATTTTAACCCATTGTGAATTTTTATACCAAATATCAATATTGACATCATCACCTGTAAATTCTTTACCAGTCAATTTAAAACGTTCAGCAAGAATTTTGTTGTCATAAATATTTTCTTTTCCAATGTAATCAATTTTAAAATCAATAAAACTGCAGTCCTGAGTATTTAAAACTTTTTTATTTTTTTTATCTTCAACTAATCTGTAGTTCCAATAACTTGTGGGCAAAATTTGGTCATAAATATCCTTTTCATTGTTTGATCCATTTAAAGACATACCATTGCTAGTTTTACTAGCATTACAATATAAATCTTCACCATTCTTATCAGTCTTAGTCTTTAATTTAACCAAAGAATTATTTATCCACTTTTCATTATTTTGGTGAAAATAATCATAAACGGTAAAACCAAGAAAAGTCACCTCAAATCTTATTTCAACATAAGGGTTTACAGAATTATTCTCATTATCAAAATCGATCTTGTGATATCCGATTTTTGAACCGTTTCTATATACATTGAAGTAAATGTCATTCAGTTCTGTACTCTTAACCTCTGCAACAAAGCCTAATAAAAGTATTATTGATGATAGTAAAATTCTCAATATAATTTTGATTTTGAGTGGTTACTAAAGCAACCACTCAATTGAACTAATTAACGACGTTGTCCAAATAACTGGATTAACATAATAAATAGATTAATAAAATCTAGATATAAAGTTAGAGCACCCATTATTGCCTTCTTACCTTGCTCTCCTGAACCATCATAATACATAGCCTTTATACGTTGTGTATCATATGCTGTTAGACCAGCAAAGACTAAGACACCAATAACTGAGATGCCAAATTGAAGTGCAGTACTAGCAACAAAAATATTGACTATCGAGGCAATTAAGATCCCAATCAATCCGATAAATAGGAATGAACCCCAGCCTGTTAGGTCTTTTTTGGTAGTATATCCGTATAAACTTAACCCACCGAAAGCTCCAGCTGAAATAAAGAAAACTCTCGCTACAGATTCGCCGGTATATTGAATAAATATGGAAGAAAGAGAGAGCCCCATAACTGCAGCAAAAGCCCAAAAAAGAATTTGAACAGTACTTTCTTTCATTTTAGCAATACCCATGTTGAGTGCAATGATGAACCCTAATGGGGCTAACATTATCAAAAATGCTAGAGGTGAACCATATAGAGCAGCACCAAAAGATGTGTATGTATTAGTAGAGAAATTAAATGCCAAAGTTGACGTTAGATGGGCAATTGCACCGGTAAGCGCTAAACCAACTGCCATAAAAGAATAGACCTTATTCATGTAGGCCTTAAGTCCTAAATCTATATCAACCGATGTAGCTTTGGATTTAAGATCTCTTTCATAGTCGTAAGCCATTTTTAAACTCCTTATTTTAAATGTTTACTTATAGTGTATTATATCACTATTATTATTTAATAAATAAAATATGTTACAAAATTTTTAAATCAAGAAATTAATTGAATTATGAAATATAATATACTTGGAAATACAGATATTAAAGTAAGTATTATTTGCCTTGGCACAATGACATGGGGGGAGCAAAATTCTGAAAACGAAGGCTTTCAACAAATGGATATGGCTATAGAAGAGGGAATTAATTTTTTTGATACGGCAGAGTTATATTCAGTTCCACCTCGCAAGGAAACATTTGGTTCAACAGAGAAAATCATTGGAAATTGGTTAAAAAAAAGAAAATGTAGGAACAAAGTCATTATAGCTACAAAAGTAGTTGGAAGATCAGGAATGAAATGGTTCAGAAATAAGGAAACAAGATTAAACAAAGAACAAATTAATGAAGCAATTAATGAAAGTCTAAAAAGATTAAATACGGACTACATTGATTTGTATCAATTACACTGGCCAGATAGGAAAGCTAATTTTTTTGGTAAATTGGGTTATAAACATGAAAATGAAGAAGATTTTATAGATATTAGAACGCAACTTGAAGTTTTAGCTGAAAATATTAAATGTGGTAAAATTAGGCATATTGGATTGTCTAATGAGACTCCTTGGGGACTAATGAAGTTTTTATCAGTTTCCGAAAAATTTGATCTCCCAAAAGTAGTATCTGTTCAAAATCCATATTCATTATTAAACAGAAGTTACGAAGTAGGTTTGGCAGAAATTTCTATCAGAGAAAAATGTGGTCTTCTAGCATATTCTCCATTAGCATTTGGAATGTTAACAGGAAAATACGATAATGGTGCAAAACCAGATGGAGCAAGATTAACCTTATATGCAGACATGTATACAAGATATACAAAACCGAAAGGGTTGAAGTATTCTGAAAAATTTAACGCTCTTGCAAAACAAAATAATATGACCCCTACGGAAATGGCACTAAGCTTTGTAAATTCTAGAGAGTTTATAACTAGCAATATAATTGGAGCTACAAATTTAAAACAATTAAAAGAAAATATTGATTCACATAAAATAGATTTGACTGATGACTTGATTAATGAAATTGAAGCAATTCATGATGAGAATCCGTACCCATGTCCGTAAATTAATTCTTTTGAACAAGAAAGCTTGAGAAAATTATAATTAAAATTCCAAGTAAATTTAGGGTAGTTATTTGCTCTTCAAAAAAAAGGAACCCAAAGGTAGCTGAAAAAATAATGCGTGAGTAACTTAATATTACAACACTATTAGTTTTTGAATTTTTGTAAGACTCTGTATTAAAGTACTGTCCTAGAAGAGCTGTTACAGTTAATAAAATATAATATAATATGTCATAGTTAAGATTGATAGAAATTTTTTGTTTGAACAAAATAAAGAAGATAATTGTTGAAATTATAGAATGATAAAAAAGGATAGTAGTTGTTCTCTCTTTTTTACTTAAATAAGAAATAGAAATTATTCCCCCTGAAACACAAACAGATGAAAATAATGACATATAAAGACCTAATTCACTATTTATTTTATCAGGGTTTGTTATTAGAATAATTCCAAAAAAACCAAGGAAAATTAGAATTAAAGAAGTAAATGTTAGTTTTTCAGAAAAAAAATAAGCTGAAATTAAAGAAGTAAAGAATACCTTGGTAAATCCTATTGTGCTTGCTTGGGCTAAGGATAAGTAAATTAAAGATTTATAACCAAAATACATAGCTAGAATTCCAAAAACAGATCTAAGGAAATGAATCTTGAAATTTACTGTAGAAAGGACAAAAAAAAGTTTTTCTCTACCTAATAAGATTATCATTAAAACAATAAGTGATCCAAAAAAAGACCTAAAAAAAACTATGTTTTCAATACTATTTTCAGACAATAACAATTTAATTTGTAGTCCCAGTAAAGCAAAGAAGAAGCAACTAATTATTTGATAAAAGGGTTCCAGATTTTTCATTTTTTCTTAAATTTAACATTGAAAAATTATTGCAAAGTATTAATCCAGTTCCACAAATTAGCGTTACCATATCAATATTCTCTTCAAAAAAAATTAATCCTAATATTGTTGCGAAGATTAGTTTTGAGAAATCAAATGGCATTAAGTTTGTTAATTTTGAATTACTCAGAGCCTTTGTCCAACAGTAATTACCCATTGTTGCAATTACCGCAACTAAGATCAATAATAAGTAAATTTTTGAATCATAAAAAGGAGACCAAACATAGATTGTTGGAATAAAAGTGATTGGAGTCATCAATATTACCATACTCAGCATTAGAGTAATAGTTGATTCGCTTTTAGAGATTTCTTTAACTAATAATGCTGCTATGGCATGTGTTATAGCAGCAGTGAGTGCAAATATGACTCCCAACTTAATTTCTAAATCAGGTCTAATTATTATTAGTGTCAGTATAAAGCCTAAGATAAGTAAGAAGTTATTAAATCTGGTTGTTTTTTCTTTAAAAAAAAAAATTCCGCCTAAATAAATGAATAGTGGTGTACTGAAACTAACAGCCATAACCTGAGAAATTGGAATCATTGTATAAGAAGAGAATAGAAGAACCATGGTTATGCCGCCAAAGATTCCTCTAAGCAATAAAAGTTTTAGATTATTTTTTTTATTTATAATTTTTTTGGTGTGAATAATAAAAGGAATCAGAAGAAAAACACTAATCAAATTTCTAAAGAATGCCTGTTCAATTGGGTGGACAAACTGTGCATTAAATTTGATAAGAGCTGCTAATATAGAAAATAAAAAACACGATGTGATAAGTAAAAAAATTGGAAACATCTTTAATTTGAATTATAGTGTCTTGCAATTTATTTCCATATATGTCAATAAAAATAATGAATTTAAAATTTTTTCTTTGTTTTTCAATCACAACCATTGCATTTTTTTGCTCTTTTGCATCCAACTCGAAAGAACTAGAAAAGTTCAATGATTGGAGTGCTTATGCAGAAGGAGAAGGAAAAAATCTAGCATGTATGGCTGTATCAAAACCAAAAGATTCGGAAGGCAACTATAAAAGAAGAGGTGAAATATTTGCTGTTATTACTCATTTACCAGGTCAAAATAAATGGAATGAATTTAGTATAATAGCAGGTTACAATTACAAAGCAGATAGCAACCCTCAAATTACAATAGGAGATGCAAAATTTCAGTTATTTACATCAGGATCTAGAGCATGGAGTTTTAGTCCACCCGATGATGAAAAGATAATCAGATTCTTGAAATCATCAATGAAAATGAAAGTCGTAGGCACATCAACAAGAGGAACAATAACCACAGATACCTATTCTTTGTTGGGGTTTAGTAAGGCATATCAAAAAATTAATGAAGCTTGCCAAAAGAAATAGAAAAACTTTATGATTAAAAAAGAAAAAGTAGTTTTAGCCTTCTCTGGAGGATTAGATACCTCAATAATTTTAAAATGGTTGCAAAAGGAAAAAAATCTTGAAGTTGTAACTTTTACCGCAGACATTGGACAAGGCAAAGAAATTAAAGATGCCAAAGAAAAAGCAAAGAAACTTGGTGTAAAGAATATATTTGTTGAAGATTTGAAAGATGAATTTGTAAAAGATTTCGTATTTCCTATGTTTAGAGCAAATGCTTTGTACGAAGGATTTTATCTTCTAGGTACTTCTATAGCCAGACCACTTATTGCTAAGAAACAATTAGACATTGCAAAAAAAGTTAATGCTAATTTTGTAGCTCATGGATCAACTGGAAAAGGAAATGACCAAATAAGATTTGAATTAAGCTATTATGCTAATAATCCAAAAATTCAAGTGATAGCTCCTTGGAGAGAATGGAGTTTAAAATCACGAAAAGATTTAATAAGTTATGCACAAAAAAGTAAAATTCCTATTCCTCAAAAAAAGTTAGAAGACCCACCTTATTCAATGGATGCTAATTTATTGCACACCTCATATGAAGGGAAGGTGTTAGAAGATCCATGGAAAGAACCTGAAGAAAAAATGTTTACTCGAACAAACTCATGTGAGCAAGCACCTGATAAACCAACTTTTCTGACTTTAGAGTTTAAACAAGGTGACCCCATATCAATAAATGGGGAAAAATTCAAACCATCAAGAATTCTAGAACAACTCAATAAAATTGGGGGAAAAAATGGGGTAGGAAGAATAGACATAGTTGAGAATAGGTTTATAGGGATGAAATCACGAGGTGTATACGAAACACCAGGTGGACAGATACTTTTAGTTGCAAGACGAGCAATGGAGAGTATTACACTTGACAAATCCGCAGCACATTTAAAAGACGAGCTGATGCCAAAATATGCTGAATTAATATATAATGGTTTTTGGTTTTCACCAGAAAGAGAAATGCTTCAGTCACTAATTGACAAATCCCAGAAAATGGTGAGTGGTTTTGTGAAATTAAAAATATATAAGGGTAACATAATTATCCAAGGAAGAAAATCGCAAAATAGTCTATATTCTAGTGAAATGGCTACCTTTGAGGAGGACTTAGTTTACAATCAAGGTGATGCAGAAGGTTTTATAAAATTAAATGCACTTAGATTAAAACTACTCAAGAAAAGAGGATAAATCCGGAGCTTTCTCGTCAAATTGCGTATATGCAGTCAATAGCGTATTTAATAGCAGACAGGCAATTGTCATAGGTCCAACTCCACCTGGAACAGGAGTAATCTTTCCACAAAAATCAAAACATTCATCGTAATCAACGTCTCCAACAAGTATTTTTTTATTGTTCTTTTCTATCCTATTAATGCCCACATCAATTATAATTGCTCCTTTTTTTATCCAATTAGCTTTAACCATCTCAGGTATACCAACTGCTGCAACTAAAATATCAGCCTCTTTGCAAACTGAATTAAGGTCTTTAGTTCTTGAATGACAAATAGTCACTGTAGCATTCATAGCCAACAGTAATGCTGCCATTGGTTTGCCTACAATATTCGAACGACCAATAATTACTGCGTGCTTACCTGAAAGGTCTGGAAGGATACTTTTAATAATGATACTGCATCCAAGTGGCGTGCAGGGTACAAGTGAGTTAAGTCCTGACCAAAGCTTACCAACATTTTGAGCATGAAAACCATCCACATCTTTTATTGGTTTTATCTTATCTAGAACTTTGTCTGAGTTAATATGTTTTGGCAAAGGTAATTGTACAAGAATCCCTTGAACATTTTTATCCTCATTTAATTTATCAACCAAGTCAAGTAGTTGTTTTTCAGAAACATCGTGATCCAATCTATGTTCAATGGAATTAAAACCAACTTCTTTTGTTTTCTCTATTTTATTTTTTACATAAACTCTACTAGCAGGGTTTTCTCCTACAAGAACAACAGCTAAACCTGGAACTTTACTGGTTTTTTTATTTAGCTCATCTCCGAATTTTTTTATTTTTTTTCTTATAGCTGATGATAAAATTTTTCCATCTATAATTTTGCTGTCATTCATCTTAGAATCCATATTTTGTCATAATGAATTGAAAAGCTTCAATTATTATTATTAGTATCACTGGTGATATATCAATTGCACCAAAACTAGGAGTAAAGTTCCTTATAACTTTAAGTAAGGGCTCAATCAACCTAAATAAAAAATCCATGACTATTGATACAATTTTGTTATTAGTGTTAATAATATTAAAAGAAATTAACATGCTAATAATTACGTAGATAATTATGGCATATTTATAAAATTGCAAAATTTGAAAAATAATGTACGCAAAAAAATCAATAAAATACATAATTTATAAGAATCTATTATGAAAAACGCGACTGATCAATTAGATTTTAATTTTAGTAGACCCATCGATATACAAAGAAACATTAATCTTGAAATAATAAATAATTGTATTCTTAATCTTAATGATAAAAATAGAGACAATAAAGTATTCACAAAACATCTTAGGCTTTTGGTAATTGAACTATATTTTTGTTGGATTGAATCTAATCAACAATTTCTCTCTGTTTCCATGTCAAAAAGGGGATATAATGCTCGCTCAAGATATAACCCAAATAATATTTCATCGTATTTGATTAAAATCATAAATTTTCTTAATCAAAAAAATCTAATAGAACTCCACCCAGGTTTTTTTGATGCCAGAACAAAAAAAAGTAGATTAACTAGAATAAGATCTTCAAAGCTTTTAATTAACCATTTTAAGAGAATAGAGTTTTTAGCAAATGAAAATATCAATCATAATAAAAGAGAGTTCCTCTTGAATTATAAAAAAGGCAATTTATTTGAATATGACGATACATATGAAACACAAGAGAAAAAAATAATTCTACGAGATTATAACAAATTAATTTTAAAAACCTTATTTGATATTCCAAGTTATGAGGAAGGCTTTTTATTAAGAGGGGATAAAAGAAAGATTGCTATTTCTCACCTTTTATCTTCTACATACTCTTTCAATGATAATGTAATTAATAAAGGAGTTTTTGGCGGTTGTTGGTGGAATAAGATTGACTTATATTTATTTTTTCAAATTAGAAACAGGTTGTTAATAAATAATCAAGAAACAAGTCATTTTAATCTTCTTGATTTTTTTGGAGATTATTTAACAATTTTTTCAAAAACTAATATAGCTCTTCAACCAAAGTCTTTTTCATCGGTTCTAAACTATGATCAATTGTGTTATTTGATTATAAAGAGTTTTCGATCAAAAAATAATGGCACTTTTATGAGGTCTATATTTAATGAAAAAAAAAAAATTTCATTAGACGATTATTCTAATAAAGAAATTAGAGATGCCGTAATAAACCATATAATTAATAATCAACGACTTTCTAACTTTATTTTTAGAGGAAAGGACATTGAATGGACAGAGTTTGTATCAACGATTTTTTATAATCTAATTGGCAAACTAAATGGTATGAATATTCCAATATTCCTTGTAAGAGATAAAGTTTTTTTCCCTACATCCAAGGAATCAATTGTATTAGAAAAGGTGGAGGAGATTTTATTAAATAAATTAAAAATTAGATCAATTAAATTGAATTGTAAAGTATCTGAACCTTTAGAATTAAAAAAAAAAGGTATTTTTGGTAGATTAGTTGGACCTAAAACAAAGTTTTCAAAAAGATACTTGGAAAATAAGAAATATTTTGGGATAATTTAGATATTATGAATCAGAAAAAAGTAGGAATAAATCAGCTTAAATTCAGTAGAGGTAAAAAAATCTACTCCAAGGGTGATGCAGCTCATTTTGCTTACTACGTTCATTCTGGAAAAGTGAATATATTTAGTCCCGGTGGTTTATTACTTGGAAAAATTGGAGAGGGTGAAATTTTTGGAGAACGTGGACCTTCATTAGATGAGTCTAGATCTGTCACAGCAGAAGCAGCTACGAATTGTATTTTGTATCCAATAAATGAAAAAACTCTAAAACAGAAACTTACTGAAGCAGACCCAGTTGTAAGGGCTATCGTGAGAAGTTTGCTTATGCGATTAAATGATATTAATTTAAAAAGTGAAGATTTCTGGAGGAGTCTAAATGTTGTTACTTCACTTTCAGACGAAGAAGATTAGAGAGTAATTTTTTCTATTTATGCAACATTTTATTTTATCACACTAAAGAACATAGGGAATAAGCAAACTTTATTAAACTTTCTTTGGAGATGAACAAAGTAGGTAAATAATAATTAAAAAATTATAAAAGATTTTTATGAAGAAATTTAATAAGAAAAAAATTCTAGGAAATGGTTGTAATGGATTGGTAATTCAATTTGAAAGAGAAGACGATATTGATCTTTTAGATTTAGTCGAAAAGAATCCGAGTAAATACCCATTTTTTCTGGAGAGTTCGTCCAGGGGAAATAATCAAAATAGAAATTCTATAATTTTTTATAAACCACAGATTCTATTAAAAAAAGAAAATAATTCCACTGACTTTCTCAATGAATTTAATAAACTTTGGAATTCTAAAAAAGTCAAACAAAAACAAATGAGATATAAAAATAAGAATATTCCATTTTTTGGCGGGTGGTTTATTTACTTAGGTTATGAAATTGCTGGAGAAATAGAAAAAAAACTTAAAATACCAAAATCACCCTATTCTTTGCCTGATGCTTTTGCCGCAAGAGTTAATTCTGCAATAATTTATGATCATGTCGATAAAACAATTACTCTTACAAGTGATAAAAAAGATAATGAAAAAGATTTTGAAGATATAATCAACGACTTATTAAAATTAGATTTGAAAGAGATTCATAATAATGCAAATGGATCAGTGAGAATGTTCTCAAAAGGAACCTCAGATGAACACCAGAAACAAGTTAGATCATGTATTGATTACATTTATCAAGGTGAGATATTCCAAGCAAATTTATCAAGATTATGGAGATTTAAAATCGAAAGAAATTTATCGGATGTTGAAATATATAGAAAGTTAAGAAAGAATAATCCATCCCCTTTCGCTGGCATAGTTAAATATAAGGAAAGTACAATTATTAGTTCCTCCCCTGAGAGACTGATTTCTATTACAGGAGAGCATTTGCAAACAAGACCAATAGCTGGGACTAGACCAAGAGGTGGCTCAGGCCTTCTTGATATTGAATTAACAAAAGAACTTATCAATTCAGATAAAGAGAAGGCTGAACATTTAATGTTAGTTGATTTAGAAAGAAATGATATCTCAAAAGTATGCAAGCCAGGGACAGTAAAGGTGGATGAAATGATGAAAATTGAAACATACGCGCATGTCCACCATATTGTGTCTAATATAAGTGGAAAGAAAAAAAAAGATATTTTGCCAGGAGATATTATTAAATCTGTTTTCCCTGGCGGCACTATCACAGGGTGTCCTAAAGTTAGATGCATGGAGATCCTTGGTCAATTGGAAAAACAAGGTAGAGGACCTTATACAGGTTCATTTGGATATATTACTCACAGTGGGAATATGGATATGAACATACTTATAAGAACAATCTTAAAAGAAAAAAATGATCTTTTTTTTCGAGCTGGCGGAGGAATTGTTGCAGACTCAATACCACAATATGAGACATTAGAAACAGAAGCTAAAGCCAATGGAATGCTTAAAGCTGTTGGGTCGTTTAAAAATGCGTAAATATATTTCACTAATTAATGGGAAATTTTCTAATACAGTTTCAGTTTTAGATAGAGGTCTTTCATATGGAGATGGTTTGTTTGAAACAATGTCTTGGATTTATATTAAAGACAGAAACAGGATAGGTGTTGAGTTTTGGAAGCGGCATTTAGAAAGAATAAAAAAAAGTTGCTTTTTAACAAAAATAAAAATGCCATCTATTTCTCTTTTAAATAATTATAAAAAAACGATTTTACAGAAATCTATAAATAATGGTTTGCAGGGGGGTATTTTGAAAATTCTAATAACAAGA
The DNA here is from genome assembly GCA_902530985.1 of uncultured Alphaproteobacteria bacterium. Lineage (GTDB taxonomy): Bacteria > Pseudomonadota > Alphaproteobacteria > Methylaequorales > Methylaequoraceae > Methylaequor. The sequence continues at coordinate 51,595 of CACACI010000005.1, read as the reverse complement.
GGCGTGGGCGGAAGAGGATATAAATTTGAAAAAGAGATATCACCTACGGTTATTTTTTTATCATTTCCAATGGTCAAATTAGATCAAGGTTTTCTGAAAAAGGGAGTAAATGTTAGATTCTGCAAATCTCCAATATTTATTAATTCTCAGCTAGCTGGCCTAAAACATTTGAATAGAATGGATTCTGTAATGGCAAGATCAGAATGGGAAGATCAGAAATACTTTGAAGGAATACTTCTGGATGATTCTGATAATATTATTGATGGGACAATGACAAATATTTTTTTTTCAAAAAATAATATTTTATATACTCCATTAATCGGCAAAAGTGGCATTAATGGAATTATGAGGCAAGTTGTAATTGAAAAATCAAGTTTATTTTTTGATAAAGTACGCGAAATCAATATTAAAAAAAACTCTATAGAATCATTTGACGAGATGTTTCTTACAAACTCATTAATAAAAATAATATCAGTAAAAAAACTATTAAAAAAAAATTTTAAAAAATCTGAATCAACTAGAAAGTTAATTGATTATTTTTGTGAAGAAAAACAAAAAAATAAGAACCTAGAATTAGTTTAGGTTAAACTTTTTTTTTATAATCTTAATGTATTCACCATCTTGCTCTTTAAGTTGAAGAAGTTCTTTTATTTCTCTCTCGGCTTCAATTTTATTAGAAAGGTTCTGATAAATTTCTATTATTATTTCTCTGGCTTTTGTATTATTAGGGTAAAGACTTTTTAATTTAATGAGATGCTTAATAGCACTTTCAGTTTGGTTTGTGTTCTTTTTTAAAATTGAATATTCAAGAAGAATGTTTTCATTTTTAGGAAAAAACTTAAGAGCATTTTTGTAATGCATGTCTGCTTTTTGATAATGACCACTAATCATACATGTCCTAGCAAGAATTAACCACCCTTCAATATCTTCTGGATCTTGTTTTAATTTTTTTTCTAGGAAAGTGATTAAAAGGTCAGGGTTAATTTGTTTTAATCTTTCAGGGTTATTAAAAGACTCTAAAATGCTTTTATTAAGTTCTTTATCAAAAAAAAAACTTTTATGATTTCCTTTTTTCAAATAGATTATTGCGGTTGGTATCACAATGGAAAGGAATATCAATAACCTTCCAAGTGATTTTTTTTTAGATTTATTTAAATAGAAAGCACAAAAAGTAATTACGACAATGATTAAGATGAAAGTTATAAACATTATCTTTTCCTAAAAAAGAGAAAAGTTAGAACAAAAAAAAATAAAATTGGTAGAGCCCATAAACCAAGAGTATCAATTCTTAATGGAGGTGAAAATAAAACAAAATCACCGTAACGAGAGTGAATGTATTTAATAATTTCATTTTTTGACTGTCCCTCTGAAAGTTTTTTTCTGACTAAAGTTCTAAGATCTTTAGCAATGTCAGCGTTTGAGTTTTGTATATCTTCATTTTGACAAACAAGACATCGTAATTCTTTTCCAATTTCTCTTGCAATATTCTCTAATTTTTTATTCTCTAAAATTTCATTAGGTTCAATAGCATTCGCGTTAACAAAAAAAATATTGAGAAATAAAATTATATATTTCATCTCAACTTTCTTATTAGGTTTTCTAATTTTTCAAGGTCTCTCTGCATTATTGGACCTACATGTTTGTATTTTATTATACCATTTTTATCAATTAAGAAAGTTTCAGGCAAAGCATATACTCCCCATTCGATGCTGACCAAACCTTCATAATCCATTCCAATGTTTTTGTATGGGTTACCTAACTTGCCTAGCCATTTTGATAAGTCTTTATTTTTATTTTTTTTTGCAATGCCGTAAGTTGTTACTTTTTTGCTTAAAGATTGAAGTTGTTTATGTTCAACTGTACACGGAGGGCACCATGAGGCAAAAAAATTAACTATTTTAATTTCATCTTTTTTTAAGTCGATATGTGATAAATTAGGCCCATTAAAACTTGAAATATAGAATTCTGGAATTTCTTGAGATATTAAATTTGAGGGTATATCACGAGGATTCTTTTTAAGACCTTGGTAAAAAACAAAAAGGCAAAAAACAAAGATTGTTATAAAAAAATATCTCATTTTTTTCTAGCCAAACTATTAAAAAAGGAAAAAAGGCCTCCCAAAGCAAGAAAGAAAACTCCTATCCATATCCAAATTGTAAAAGGATTAAACCAGATTCTTGTTGTGTATTGTTTTTTATTTTGATGAACATCTCCTATAGCAATATAAAGATCTCCCAGAAGAGTTGAATAAATTGCAGCTTCCGTTGTTACTTGTTTTCCTGAGTTGTAAAATCTCTTTTCAGGCTTCAGAATTTTTACGGTTTTATTGTTATTTTTTATATTGAATATTCCCATTTGGCTTAAATAGTTTGGGCCTTCAACTTTTTTTATCCCAAGAAACTTCACATCATAGTTTTTAATTTTAATTGACTCACCTATTTCCTGAAATTGTATCTTTTCTTTTTTCATCACAGTGCTACCAGTTGCTCCAATAATTAATAAACCTATCCCCATGTGAGCAAGTACTTGAGCAAATATTTTTTTTGGTATATTAAAAATTCTTTTCTTAATATTTATAAATTGAAAAATTTCAAACAAAGAACTTGCAATAATCCAACTCCCCAAAATAATAAAAATAATAGATAAAATTGGATCTTTATAATTCAAATACCAAACTAACAGAGAAATAAAAAAGAATAAAATAAGTAGGGTCTGAACTCTTTTAAATATTAAGAATAAATCATCTTTTCCCCATTTTACATAGGGCCCTATTATCATTCCAACTGCAAATGGGAGCATTACAGGCATTAATATTGAATTGAAAAAAGGAGCCCCAACAGAAATTTTAGAGTTAAATAGAACGCTTGAAAATAGCGGGTAAATTGTGCCAAGCAATATAGTAAAAGTTAATGAGAGCATAAAAATATTATTTAATGAGATCATGCCTTCTCTTGAAATCATGTGAATTTGTTTGGGGTTAGTTGGCCCATCATAATTTTTAAGATATTTGAAAATTCCAAAAAAACTAATTAAAGCTAAAAGCAGCAATATATAAACCCCTCTTTTTGGATCATTTGCAAATGCATGAACAGAGACTAAAACGCCAGATCTAACAAGGAAAGTTCCAAGTAGACTTAGAACAAAAGTTAGAATAGATAAAATTATAGTCCAATTTATAAGAATTTTCTTTTTAGCTGCTATAACAATTGTATGTAAAAGAGCAGACGCTGTTAGCCAAGGCAATAAAGATGCATTTTCCACAGGATCCCAAAACCAAAAGCCTCCCCAACCTAATTCATAATATGCCCACCAACTTCCTAAACCTATTCCGCAGGTTAAAAAAATCCATGAAATGAAAACCCAAGGCTTTAAAACATCTATAAAGAGTTCTTTTTTTTGATTTGATAATCCTGCAACTGATATAGAATAAATAATAGAAAATCCTACATAGCCTATATACAGAAAAGGAGGGTGTATTACTAGGCCAGGGTCCTGTAAAAGTGGATTAAGATCACCCCCTTCAACTGGTGGTGGATATGTTTTTTCAAAAGGGTTAGAAGTAAAAACGATAAATGATGTAATAAGGAAACAGAGACTATTCTGAATTTTTAATACATCATTTTTGAAATAATGCGAAGCTAGATTATTCTTCGAAAATATGAATCCAAAGAATGTCATTACTAATAACCAAAGGAGAATTGAACCCTCGTGATTCCCCCATACACCTGTTAGCTTATAAATAATTGGTAGTTGACTATTTGAATTGCTAGCAATGACATTTAAAGTAAAATCAGAGATAGCAAAAGAATATGTAAGGCAAATAAAAGAAAAAAGGGTGAGAACAAAGATTAAATTACTTAATTTTATTTGATTAAAAAAGTCTGTAGAATAATTAGTTCCTGATATTAAAAGTTGAAAGAAACTAAAACTTGATATGACTAAAACAATTGTTAGAAATAAAAAACCTATCTCAGATACCATTATTATTTTCCTTAATTGATTTAATATCTTTAATTTCCGGAGGCATATAATTTTCATCATGTTTTGCTAGAACAGTTTTTGCATTAAACATTCCATTACTAGTAATAAAACCCTCTACAACTACCCCTTGACCTTCTTTAAATAAATCAGGAAGTATGCCAATATAAGAAACTTTAATTTCATTATTGAAATCAGTAATTACAAAAGAAATTTGTTCCAGGCTTCTTCCTTTTATTTTTTTAACTTCTTTTTTTAAACTTGTTTTTTTAACCATTCCACCAACTCTGATTTTATTTGTGGGATCAAGATTTTTCTGGAAAACTTCTGAAGGAGAGTAAAAAAAGACTAAATTGTCTCTTAAATTCATTAAAAGGATTAAACACCCAATAGTAAAAAGCATTAAATACACTAAAATATTAAGTAATCTTTTATTTTTTTTCTTCATTTTTAGAAAGGACAGTATATTCTTTTTCAAGTTTTTTAGTTTTAATCAGACTAAACATGAAGATAAGCAAAAGAATTAAGAATACAATACAATATGAAGAGAAAACATATGAAAAGTGAGCATCAGAATTTATAAAATTTAAAAAATAATTCATTATCTTACATGGCTAAATTTAATTACATCTATTTTTCTTTGTATAATTTCACCTCTAATTCTTAACAAAAGAACTGAAATAAAGAAAAAGAAGAGAGAAAAGGTCATAATAAATAATGGTACTAACATGGAGTTATCTATAGATGGGGATGAAAGTTTTGAAATACTAGCTGGTTGGTGAAGTGTACTCCACCAATCTACGGACCATTTGATTATTGGTAAGTTTATAATTCCAATAATTGCCAATATTGCAGCGTATCTATCCCCTTTTTCTTTATTCTCATAGGCATTATTAATTATTATTAAACTAATGTAGAAAATTAGTAATATTAACTCAGAAGTTAGTCTAGCATCCCATACCCACCATGTACCCCACGTAGGTTTTCCCCAGATTGAACCAGTCACAAGAGTTGCTAAAGTGAAACAAGCGCCTATCGGAGCACATGATCTAGATATAATATCTGCAAGCGTATGCTTAAAAGCAATTGAAAAAATGCTACACATTGCTATTACGGAATATATCATTAAAGAAAACCAAGCACATGGTACATGTATGTACATAATTCTGACTGTTTCACCTTGGAGATAGTCTGGTGGGCTTCTAAAGAAACCAAAAAACAGACCAAAAAATAAAAATATAATAGAAAGGCTCAGAGCAAATGGTTGAATTTGTTTTGTAAATCTTTGAAATTTTAATGGATTTGCAAATTTAAAAATCATTTATTTATTTCCTTCATAATTAATCTACTTGTATACAAACATAATGGTAATGTAATAAAAAAGATTCCAATTAAAATTAAAAAGTTATTGTTGTATAAATTATTTTCTAAAGCAAATTTTTTTGAAGATGAAGTAAATATTATAATAGGTATATAAAAAGGAAGGATTATAATAAATTGAATAATTTTGTTTCTTTTAAGCTGCATTGAAAATAGAGATGATACGAGTGAAAGTAGAACTAAGCTGGGAGTGGCAAAAAGAAAATTAATAAAAAGATAAAAAATATCAACATAATCAATTTTAAAAAATATAGAAACTATTGGCATCAAAGCTATCATTGGAAGAAGTATCATTATCCACATGGTAATACTCTTACATAAGATTATTAATTCTTCGTTGTAACCAAGAAACTGAAGTTCTTTCAAACTGCCATCATTACAATCGTTGCTTACAAAGTTTTCTGAAACTAGCATCACAGAAAAAATTAACAAAACCCAGATTATAGGTTCATAAATATTATTTTTTGCAATTAAATCTGAACCAATTGCAAAAACAAATATCAAAATAGATATGATAAAAAATGATGCAAAAGTATACAAAACAAAAAAATTTTTTATCCCAATACTAATTTCTCTTGACATAAGTATGTAAAAATCAGATTTCATCGAATGTCATCCCAAGTTTCAAATTTAACAATATCTCTGGATTTTTTTATGGGTTGAAGAAAAATTTTTTTTGAATTTTTTATACTTAAATCAAGATGATTCGATAGAAGAGTTGATCCTCCATTTTTAGCATGATTCTCAATTAATTTTTTTGTTTTCTTTATTGAGTCGGCATCCAATCCATTAAAGGGTTCATCAAGCAGCCATAATTTTGTCTTTGCTAGAATTAGTTTTGTTAAAAGTACTTTTTTTCGTTGACCTTGAGATAGATTTGCAACGAATTTTTTTTTTAATTCTGAGAGTTGGTAATATTCAAGTGATCTATTTATTTGATCTTTATTTAAAATGTTGCCGGATATATTAATCCATGAAATAAGATTTTCCTCGATAGTAAGGTTGTCTTTTAGGGAGTCTTTATGAGGAAGATAGGTAAACATTTTTCTTTTTTTAGCGCTCAATTCTTCAATCATTATATTATCAAGCTTTATAATTCCATTATTAGGTTCTAATATCCCAACAATTATATCAAAAAGAGTACTTTTTCCTGCTCCATTACTTCCTATCAAAATCATTATTTGAGATTTTTTAAGTTTTAAATTAAAATTATCAAAAATTAATTTTTTATTTCTATAAAAGTAAACTGATATAATTTCTAAGACCATGGAAAAAAACCTTTATTATAAACATTAGAGAAGAAAATGAATCTAACAACCACAAATTTTATAGACCACATAAAACTTGATAAGTTAAGTTATGAATTTGTGAGCTTAAAGAAGGCTCAAACAAAATTAAATTTTGACTTAAGTAAGTTGCCATTCTCCTACAGAATTCTTCTGGAAAATTTAATTAGAAAAATAGATTGCCTGGGTATTGAATTACATGACTTAAAAAATGTGATTGATCAAAAGGTTGGCAATGAAATTCTCTTTTCTCCAAGTAGAGTCCTAATGCAGGATTATACCGGAGTTCCTGCAGTTGCTGATCTGGCGGCTATGCGAGATAAAATTAAGAGTCAAGGAAATGACCCTGAGAAGATTAATCCAGTTGTACCAGTAAGTTTGGTAATAGATCATTCGATAAATGTTGATAGTTTTTCAAGAGAAGATTCTTTGGTCTATAATGTTAAAAAAGAGTATGAAAGAAACTCTGAGAGATACAAATTATTAAAATGGGCTCAAGGATCTCTTAAAAATTTTTTGGTTTTTCCACCTGGCTCAGGAATTTGTCATCAAATTAACATTGAGTTTTTAGCGCAAATCGTCCAAAAAAAGAATAGATTACTATTTATGGACTCAGTTGTTGGAACTGATAGTCATACGACTATGGTAAATGCATTGTCAGTTTTAGGTTGGGGTGTAGGAGGAATAGAAGCTGAAGCTGTCATGTTAGGCCAACCTATTTCAATGCAACTTCCAAAAGTTGTAGGTGTGAAATTATCAGGAAAACTTAAAGATGGCCTTACAGCCACAGATTTAGTTTTAAGCATTACAGAGAAATTAAGAAAATTAAATGTTGTGGGAAAATTTGTTGAATTTTATGGTGAAGGTCTTAATACGCTAAATTTATCAGAACGATCTACAATTTCAAATATGGCTCCAGAATATGGTGCAACTTGCGGAATTTTTCCAATTGATCAAGAAACACTTGAATATTTAAAAATCACAGGAAGAGATTCTAATCATATTAGAATCATTGAAAAATATGCTAAAGAACAAGAGATATGGTATAAGGGATCAGAAGAAATAAATTATGATGAAAATTTAAACATTAATTTAGATTTAATAGAGCCATGTGTTTCTGGTCCTAAGAGGCCTCAAGATAAAATAGATCTTGTTAATGTACCAAAAACATTTTTGGAAAACTTAGAAAAAGAAGAGAAAAATTATAAACAAGATTCCAAAAAACTGACTCATGGAAAAGTTTGTATTGCAGCAATAACCAGTTGTACAAATACATCTAATCCATCAGTAATTATAATGGCAGGTCTGATTGCAAAAAAAGCTATAGAACTTGGACTTCAGGTCCCTTGGTGGGTAAAGACGTCATTTGCTCCTGGAAGTAAAGTGGTTGATAAATATCTTAAAGAATCAAGACTTATCAAATATTTAAATCAATTAGGATTTAATATAATTGGTTATGGATGCACCACTTGTATAGGTAATTCTGGTCCTCTTGATAAAAAAGTTAGTGATACAATTCTTGAGAAAAATCTTAATGTTTGTAGCGTAATATCTGGAAACAGAAATTTTGAAGGACGAATCCACCCACATATCAAATCAAATTTCTTAGCTTCTCCACCTTTAGTTATTTTATATGCACTTGCTGGGAGAGTCGATTTAGATATTCAAAATGATCCAATAAATATTTTAAAAGGAAAAAAGATTTTTCTTAAAGATCTATGGCCATCTCGATTAGAAGTAGAGAGCATTTTGAAGAAAACAGTAAAAAGAGATTTTTATAAAAAGAATTATTCAACAATATTTAAAGGTGATAAAGAATGGGAGAATTTAAGTGTTAAGAATTCATCAACATATGAATGGTCATTATCATCGACCTATATAAAAAAACCACCATTTCTTGACAATGAAAAAAATGACTTGGATATAGATATAAAAGCGCGCCCACTTATTATCTTAGGAGATTCTATTACTACAGATCATATATCTCCAGCTGGCGTAATAAAGGAGGAAAGTTCAGCAGGAAAGTATTTGAAAGATAGACAGATTAAAGTAAATGAATTTAATTCTTTTGGAGCAAGAAGAGGAAATCATGAAATAATGACCAGAGGCACATTTGCTAATATCAGAATCAAAAATAAGTTAGTAAATAAACTTGGAGGTTACACAAAACATTTCCCAACAAAATCTGAGGGAGAAATTTATGATGTAGCAAAAAAATACAGTGAAGAAAGGGTACCTTTGATTGTAGTTGCAGGTAAGGAATATGGCACAGGGTCATCAAGAGATTGGGCTGCAAAAGGAACAAAGTTATTGGGTATTAAAGCTGTTATTGCAGAAAGTTTTGAGAGAATTCATAGATCTAATCTAGTTGGGATGGGAGTATTGCCTCTTCAATTTTTAAAAAATGACATTGAAAATTATCAATTTTTTGGTGAAGAGATATTTTTTTTGGGTAAATTGAGAGAATATTTGGTTGCACCAAATATAAAAAAAAATATCAAAGTAACTCGTAAAAATGGTGATACAGTTGTATTAGAAGTGCTTTCAAGAATTGATACGGATAATGAAATTAAATATTTTGAAAGCGATGGCATTCTTCCTTATGTTTTAAAGAAAATTTGAATTAATATTTTGGGATTTTCATGGAAAAAAAAATTTCAGCATTTCTGGGACCTACAAATACTGGAAAAACTTATAATGCAATACAAAAACTATTCAAATATAAGTCGGGTGTTATAGGTTTCCCATTAAGACTTTTGGCTAGAGAAAATTTTGAATTAGCAAGAAAATTTCTACCAAAAGATTCAGTAGCTTTGATTACAGGAGAAGAAAAAATTATACCAGCAAATGCAAGATATTTCTTTTGTACAGTTGAATCTATTCCAGAAAACTTAATCTTCGAATTCGTTGCCATTGATGAAGTGCAAATGGCATCAGATTATGATAGAGGGTATATTTTTACTGAAAAAATTCTCAACAAAAAAGGTGTTAAAGAAACATTATTTCTGGGATCCAGAAGTATTGAGAATATTCTAAGAAAAATTTACCCTAAGATCATGATATATAATAAACCAAGATTATCAAAATTATCTTACATAGGTTATAAAAATTTAACTAGGCTTCCAAAAAGAACAGCTATAATTGCTTTCTCACAAATCGATGTATACGAAATAGCTAATAAAATAAAACAATCTCATGGAGGTGTTTCTATTGTTTTAGGTGCTTTATCACCAGATGTAAGAAATGCACAGGTTAAATTATTTGAAGATGAAAAAGTTGATTATATTGTTGCAACTGATGCCATAGGTATGGGATTGAACTTAAATATAAAAAATATTTTTTTTTCTAGTATAAAAAAATTTGATGGTTTTGATGAAAGGTTTCTTAAACCAGATGAGGTCTCGCAGATTGCTGGTAGAGCGGGAAGGTACAGTAATGATGGATTTTTTGGAACAACTGGTGAACTAAAAAAATTAAATACAGAAATAGTGAATTTTGTAGAGAATTATGAATATACTGAAATTAAAAGAATTTTCTGGAGGAATAACAAACTTAACTTTCGGTCACCAAAAATTCTTTTAGATTGTTTATCTGAAAAACCAAAAGAAGATTATTTAAATCTAAAAAAAAATGCTAGTGATCATAGGTATCTTAGAATATTCCTTAATGATAAGAGTATAAAAAGAAACTCTAGAAAAAGTATAGATCTAGAAAAACTCTGGGAAGTCTGTGGTATACCAGATTATTCTAAGAATTTAGATGAGTATCATTCTCGTTTTTTAAAAATAATCTTTCATTATCTTATAAGTAAAGAAAAAAAAATACCTGATGAATGGGTAAGAAAAAACCTCAACGATATTAAGAGGAAGACAAATAAAATAGCCGAATTAAACTACAAGATTTCTCAAGTTAGAATATGGTCATTTATTTCTTTCAAAAGTAAATGGTTAGAAAGTGATGATAGATTCCAATCTGAAGTGAAAAAATTAGAGTTAAAATTATCTATCAAACTTCATGAAGAACTTATATCTCAGTTCATAGGCGAATTGAAGAACATTGAATTAGTAAAATCAAACAAACTAATTCAAAAAAATAAAATTTTTAGATTAGAAGAAAAAAATATTTTTTTTGGTAAGGAAAAGATTGGATGTTTTAATGGGTTTCGTTTTAAAATAAATGATAGTTTCAAGAAAAGTAAGAATATTTTTAATAATAAAATTTTAAATAGTAAATTAAATGAGATCAGTTACATAATAAAAGATAAATTTATTGTTTCATCTTTCAACTCTTTAAATTTTACAATTGATGGTTTGATTTATTGGAATGAGGATTTAATTGGAAAGTTTAACAAAGACAAGAACATTCTAAATCCAAAAATTAATGTTTTTTTAGATAGGCAATTTCAAAAATTTGAGAAAGAAATAATATTAAAAATTAAAAATTTTTTCATATTCTCAATTAATAAAGAAATGCCTTTTATTGAAAAGATAAAAAACTTCAAAGATATGTCAAAAGAGGCGAGAGCTTTAAATTTTTGTTTACTTGAAAAACTTGGACATTGTGAAAGAAAAGTTGTTGATTATTTTTATAAAAAGCTCAGCACTTTGGAGATAAAAAAATATAAATCAATGGGACTAAAAGTTGGAATTAAATTTTTTTATTTTAAAACAAACGAATTAGGTTTTTTGAAACAAATGTTGTTAAATGTCCATTTTAGATACAATTTAGAGAGTTTTATATCAGAAAAAATTTTTCGTTTGACAACAAATAAAAAAAACAAACAAAAAGAATTAATATATGAAAAACTCGGTTTTTACTTATTAGAAATTAATAAAAAGATTTTTCTTATTAATTATATTTATTATGAAACACTCTCTAAGAAAGTTTTTTTCTTTAAAAAGAAACACACTCCATTGTTTGTTGCCAAAAATAAATTTGAAAAATTCTTTTATGATAACTCCAAGGGAATTTTTTATTCTTACTAATGTAATCTAATTTTCTTGTATAAGAGTGCTTTCTGTTCTATATAATTTCATATGACATATATTGTAAAAGATTCATGTGTAAAATGTAAATATATGGATTGTGTAGAAGTGTGCCCAGTTGACTGCTTTTATGAAGGAGAGAACATGCTTGTGATTCATCCTGATGAATGCATTGATTGTGGTGTTTGTGAGCCAGAATGTCCAGTAGAGGCAATTAGTGATGATTCAGGTGAAGATGCCAAAAAATGGATTGATATAAACCAAGAATATGCTGAAAAATGGCCAAATATCAACAAAATGGGGACCCCTCCTGAAGATCGAGAAAAATGGAAAGAAGTCAAAAACAAATTTAAAGACCATTTCAGTCCTAATCCAGGAAAAGGTACATAATAATTTATCTTTAAATTTTATTTTTTTTAATATATAATTCACAAGTTAAATTTTACTGGAGAAGCTTTTGGCAAAAAAAGAATTGGAATTAGGTATTGGAGATTTAGTAGTTTACCCAACTTATGGGGTGGGCGAGATTGAGAATTTTGATACCTACGATGTAGATGGTGCAATACAAAACTTCATCCTCATAAATTTCAAACAAGATAAAATGAAGTTAAGGATACCTAAAGACAAAGCTGCTAGCTCAGGACTAAGAAAACTAAGTAATAAAAATAGACTTTCAAAAGCTTTAGATGTTTTGATAGAAAAGCCAGCAGTAAAAAAAGATATGTGGATAAAAAGAGCAAAGGAATACGAAAAAAACATAAACAGTGGTGACCCTGTATTAATTGCAGAAGTGGTAAGGGACCTTCATAAAAAAGAAGATTCACTTGAACAACAATCATATTCAGAAAGACAAATATACCTAACTGCACTTAATAGACTCAGTAATGAATATGCTGCTGTTCAAAATTTAGAAAAAAAGATGGCAAAAGCCAAACTTGAAGTATTATTAAATCAATGAATTAGTTTAATTTTGTTGCCCACCTCTACTATATTACTATCAATATCATTAATTACATTAAATATTTCTCTAGAGAACATAGTTTGAAGATTTAATTGTTGTAGAGTTTTTATCATGTAATTAGGATTTGACGTAGTTGAAGCAATTTTTATATGTGGGGGATTTAAAATACTTAAGTCCTTCTCATTTAATTTTCTAAAACTTAAAATTATTTTTTCAAATTTTCTAGCATAGGTTTTAAACTCTTCTTCATTGGAGATTAGAATAAATCTGTATGTAAGGTTTTCATCACCTCTAATTAAACCAACAAATATTAATTGATTGCCTTTTGTTGATTTTGCAGTAGAGATGGTGAAATCATTATTAAGAAAAGATTGGAAATCTAAAATCTTTTTTTTAGGGAGAGATATCCATTTTGATAAATAATCTAGATCATTCTTTTCATTAGTCTCTTCCAGGTCAAAAATTACTCTCGTTTTTTTTTTTGTTTTGCCTATTAAAACTTTGGGATTATTTAAAAAATAAAAATCTTTATCAAATTCAAACGCAATTTTTAAAGATTTATGAATAAAATTATTGTTTACAAAGAACCCCTCTTCTGGTTTATGACCATATAAAAGACCGTCAATTTTTTTTAAAAAAATTTCTTTACCAATTATCGGGTTTAGTGGGATTTTGCCTTTATAGTTATCAATAACCTCTTGAATTCTTTTGGAAGAATTTGGATGAGTTTTTAAAAGTTCTGAAACATTATTATCAATTTTTAGAATTTTGTTTTGAAGGTTTGAGAATTTTTCCATAATTCTAAGGAAATTTGCCATTTCCTGAGCATCAAATCCTGCTCGCGTCATATATCTCACTGCCAATTGATCAGCCTGATATTCTTGTGATCTAGAATATGATAAAAGAAAAAGCTGAGCTGATTGACCAAGTAAATTATTTAAAAAATTGTTTTTTGAAAAAATATTTAGAACCTGAAGAATTACTCCTGTTCCAACAGTTTTTGTATATCTTTTTGCAGAATGTCTTGCAGTAATATGACCAATTTCATGGGCTATAACTCCTGCTAGCTGGGCTTCATTTTGACATAAATAAATCAACCCCCTGGTTAGGTAAACATATCCCCCTGGCAAAGCAAATGCATTGACAATTGGGGTGTCAAGTATTGTGAATTTAAATTCTTTGTCTGGAAGTTCTGATGTGCTAACAAGAAAATTTCCTATGCTATTAATATAATTATTGAGTTTTAGACCTTTATATTCCCCCCCAAATTGATTTATTATTTTTTGATGTTCATTTTTTCCAATTGAATCTTCTTCTTGTTCCGACATAAGATTAATCTCACTTTCACCAGTTGCTGGGTTTTTTTGGCAACCTGAAGTTAAATAGGTTATAATAAAAAGTAATAATATAGGTCGTAAATAATGCATCTTTTTGTATTTGAATTTATATGGTATGTTCTTTTTATTATAACTATAATGTTTTTTTGAGAATGTTTAAAATTTTGTTTTTGATATTATTATTTTCTTGTACGGATTTATTAGCAAATCAAAAGACGGGAAGATTATCTTTTGGTGGAGGAATTCATAATTACATGAATAATGGTATTGCCCGATGTGAAAACCCTGCTGGTGGATGTAATACAAATAACCCTGGTGGAGTAGCATTAGTCCCTTATAAACAGAAATCTACAGTTTACAGTTTTGAATATTTTTCAAAAAAAAATATTTTTAAAATTATAAAACCTTTTATTGGTTTTAACCTTACTAATGAAGAGGCTTATTATGGATATTTTGGCTTAAGTGCAGATCTTTTTTTTGCTGATTGTAGATGTTTGATTGTGACTCCTACATTAGCTGCAGGTTGGTATGTTGATGGAGATGAAATAAAATTAGGGAGCAGAGTTCAGTTTAGGAGTGGTGGAGATATCTATTATAAGTTTAGGAATAATGTAAGAATTGGTGTTGGATTATATCATATTTCAAATGCTGGGATAGGAGATCAAAACCCTGGAGCTGAGCAAGCAATATTGAAATATCAAATTCCGTTTTAATTTTTTCATTATGTAAGATATGTTTTTATTATGAGAGCTATAAATTTATTAATAATTTTTCTTGTTATTCTTTTAAACTGGAAAGTAAATGCAAAAGATTCGCCTAGGTTTTCTGTTGGTATAGGAGTGTTTAATTACATGGAGGACGGATCCCCTCCTCATAATGATCAATCAGGAATGATTAATTTGGAGATACATAGTGGTAAAAAAATGTTTAATTTAATTAAACCGTTTGCAGGTTTCCTTGGTACGAATGAAAATGCCTATTATGCTTATGGTGGTTTTGGAATTGATGGATATTATGGGAAGAAAAAAAACTTTATAATGACACCAAGTTTAGCTTGTGGTTACTACAAAGATGGTCAAGAAATTAAGGCTGGAAATCCTCTTGAGTTCTACATCGGGATAGACATGTTTTATAGATTTAAGAATAATGCAAGGGTAGGGGTTGGTATTTTTCATATTTCAAATGCAGATAGTGGAAAAAAGAATCCAGGATCAGAGACTTTAGTTTTAAAATATCAAATGCCAATTGGAAGGTAAAAAGAAGGTCTTATAGTTAAACTGGATATAACAAATCCCTCCTAAGGATTAGTTTCTGGTTCGAGTCCAGATAAGACTACCAAGAGATTTATATGAGCAATAAATTAAAAGAATTTTTTCTATCGCAAATTTGTGAACACGAATTAATTATAAATAAAACAAAAAATAGCGTTGAGGAAAATTTCATTAATATAGTAAAAATATGTCACAGAGCTATTAAAAATGGTAAAAAAATTATTTTTTTTGGTAATGGCGGGAGTGCGTCTGATGCTCAACACCTTTCAACAGAATTAACTGTTAGGTTTTCTAATAACAGAAAGCCTATTTCCGCAATTTCATTGGTTACAGACACTTCAACAATCTCTGCTATTGGAAATGATTTTGGTTTTGAGTATCTTTTTTCAAGACAACTAGAGGCTCTTGGTAATGAAGGTGATGTGGCAATTGGTATCTCTACTTCAGGTAAAAGTATGAATGTTATAAAGGGATTAGATTTTGCAAAAAAAAATGGGATGAAATCAATAATATTTACAGGAATTAATACTAAAGAAATTGAGAATATTACTGATGAAATAATATCCATACCAGCGCGCAATACATCAAGAATTCAAGAAGCGCACATATTAATTGGACAAATGTTATGTAATGCGCTTGAGTTCGAACTTGGTTTATCACCTCTTGTTGATGAAGAAAAACAATAGTTTAAACAATGTATAAAAACACCTATAGATATTTGGTTTTTGTTATATTATTTGCGATATATTCCTGTAAAGGTGAACAAGAATATTTTCTTCAAAAGGAGGGAAAAAAAATTTTTTATGATGTTTTTTTTCAAGATAAAGAAAATAAAAAAAATAATTATAAGCAAAGTTATTATTTTCTTCCAAGAGAAGGTGATACGATTCCAGTTTTAAAAAATGATGGTGAAATAGTTTTTTATGCTCAAGAAAAAGAGGGAATATTTAAAAAAAATGTGAATCAATTTATTCTATCTAAATTAGAAAAAGAAAAAACCAACTATAATTTATTAATAGCATTTCCAATATCAAAAAATTTAGAATGGGAGTCTAATGATAAAACTACACTCCAAATGAAAGTAGGTTACGATAGAGTGTTTAATACAGATTTACCTTTTAAGTTAAAAAATAAAATAGTTGAAACTAATGAAACTATCAAAATTAAAGGTAAAAAGATTAAGAACTGTATAAAAATTGAAAGTTATGGAAAAACTAGCTATAATCCAGGTCCACCTCTTGGAAACATTAACATTGAGATTTTTTCGACATCTTGGTTTGCTAAAGGGTTAGGTTTAGTTAGATACCAGAGAGAAGAAAATTCAGACTCAGAAACAATGGGTAAAATAATTTACGAAAAAACGATGTTAATTGATGACTGAATAAATATATAATAATAGAGTATTAATTTAGTAGTTATTTGTGATGAGAATAAAAAAAGCTAGAGAAGGTCTATATGACCCAAAAAATGAGAAAGATTCTTGCGGTATAGGTTTTGTTGCCAATATTTTTGATATACCATCAAGAGAGATTGTTGAGAATGGTCTAAAGATTCTAGGCAATTTGACTCACAGAGGAGCAGTTAGTGCCGACCCGAAAGCTGGTGATGGAGTTGGTTTGATGACACAAATACCTCATCAGTTTTTTCAAAAGGAATTATCTAGACAGAATATAATTCTTCCAAGACCTGATGATTACGCAATAGGAATGTTTTTTTTACCAAGAGATGCGGAAGAAAAAGATTATTGTATTAAAACAATAGATAAGTACTTAGAAAAACTAAAACTTGATAATCTTTATGTCAGGGAAGTACCAAGAGATGAATCCGTTTTAGGTGAATCAATACAAGGAAATGAACCATCGATTGTTCAGATTTTCATAAAGCAAAAATTTCAAGCCAGTAAAATTAATGAATTTGAACAACGATTATTTATAGCCAGAAGAAGAATTGAGATAGAATTAAAATCATTTGATTTTTATGTAGCATCTCTCTCTAGCAGAGTGATTGTATACAAAGGTATGATTATGTCTGATAACCTTAGGGATTATTTTGACGACTTGAAAGATGAGATGTTTATTTCTTCCCTTGCAATTGTGCATCAAAGGTTCTCAACTAATACTTTTCCAAGCTGGGACCTAGCTCAACCATTCAGATTTTTGTGTCACAATGGTGAAATTAATACTTTGAGAGGAAATGCTAATTGGATGAATGCAAGAGCAGCAATCTCCAACTCAGAATTCTTTTTAAAAGAATTTCAAAACTTAAATCCTTTAATTTTTGATGGTTTATCTGATTCCGCTGCCTTTGATAATGCCCTAGAATATTTAATTATGGGAGGTTACGATATTGAGCAAGCTATTATGCTACTAATTCCTGAAGCATGGGAAAAGAACAATCAGAATTCTAAAATGAAAGATTATTATGAATATTACTCTAATTATATTGAACCATGGGATGGTCCAGCAGCTATGTGTTTTACCAATGGTAAAAAAATAGGCGCGATCCTAGATAGAAATGGTTTAAGACCTTCTAGGTATATACAAACAAAAGAAGGCATGATACTTCTTTCATCAGAAATGGGGGTTTTAGATATTGATCCAAAAACTGTAGTCAAAAGATGGAGACTTGAACCAGGAAAGATTTTTCTAATTGATTTAATTAAGAAAAGAGTAATTAACAATGATGAAATTAAAACAGAGCTGTCAAAAAAATATGACTATAGAAAAGCTCTAAATAAAAATCAAATATTTCTAAATGAAATAAAGGAAAAAAAATCAAACCTATTTATGAATCAAAGCGAAAGAGAAAGGCGACAAATTTGTTTTGGGTATACCAAGGAGGATATAAACTTTTTTATTGAACCAATCTTAAAATTGGGTGTTGAACCAATTGGATCAATGGGGACAGATACCCCTATATCTTTACTTTCAGATAAACCTAAACTTCTTTTTTCTTATTTCAAACAATGTTTTGCTCAGGTAACTAATCCACCCATAGATCCAATAAGAGAAGAATTGGTTATGTCACTTGATATGACATTAGGCGAAAAACCAAATATTTTTGATTCTCCTGAAGAAAATACTAAGCCCAGACTTGAAATAGAACAACCAATCATAACCAATCTCGAATTACAAAAGATTATGGATATTGAAGAAACAACCAGAGGAAAATTAAAGACTTCAAAAATTGATATTCTATTCAAAAACTCAAATAAAGCAGACGAATTAAAAGATGGTATAGAAAGTATTTGTTTTGAGGCAAAATCTCAAATATTAGATGGTTCCAATATACTTATTCTTTCTGATAAAAATGTTTCTAAAGTTCATGCACCTATACCTTCTTTACTAGCTGTTTCAGCTGTTCATCATTATTTAATTAAAGAGGGGCTTCGCATGAAAGTTAGTTTAATTGTTGAAACTGGAGAAGCAAGAGAGCTGCATCACTTTGCAGTTTTAGCTGGGTACGGAGCTGAAGCAATTAATCCCTACTTAGTTTTTGATACAATAATTGGTTTAGTTGAAAAAAAAGATTATGGTTTATCTGAAAAAAATTTTATTAAGGCATCTGGAAAAGCTATTTTAAAAATAATGTCAAAAATGGGTATCTCTACATTAAAATCATATTGTGGTGCACAAATTTTTGACGTAATCGGACTTTCTGAACAAGTTGTAGATAATTATTTTCCTGGGACCCCCACTCTCATTGGAGGGTTAAACCTTAAACAGATACAAGAAGAAACTTTAAGTAGATATGCACGGTCAATTCTTATTGAAAAAAACGAACAATTACTTGATGTTGGTGGTGAATATGCTTTTCGTATTAGAGGTGAAAAACATTCATGGTCACCATCGACAATTACAAGTCTTCAAAAGGCAGTAAGGATTAATTCTTTAGATTCATTTAAGGAGTTCTCAGCTCAAATAAATAATCACAATAAGTCAATGTTTACCATAAGAAGTCTATTTGAATTTAAAAAGGGGAAACCAATACCATTGGAAAATGTGGAACTTGCATCTGAAATTGTAAAGAGGTTTTCTACCGGAGCAATGTCATATGGTTCAATTTCAAGAGAAGCTCACACAACATTAGCATTGGCTATGAATAGAATTGGTGGAAAATCAAATACTGGTGAAGGTGGTGAAGAGCCAGAGAGATTTGTGAAATTAAAAAATGGTGACTCAATGAAAAGTGCAATTAAACAAGTTGCATCTGGAAGGTTTGGAGTTACAACGGAATATCTTGTTAATGCAAAAGATATACAGATAAAAATAAGTCAAGGAGCTAAACCAGGAGAAGGAGGACAACTTCCTGGACATAAGGTAGATAATAAAATTGCGAGTGTTAGGCACTCAACACCTGGTGTTGGATTAATTTCTCCCCCACCTCACCATGATATATATTCAATTGAAGATTTGGCTCAATTAATTTTTGACCTTAAAAATGTGAATTCAAAAGCAAGAATAAGTGTCAAACTTGTATCTGAATTTGGAGTAGGTGTTGTTGCAGCTGGTGTTACTAAATGTAAAGCTGATCATATAACAATTGCAGGTTACGATGGGGGGACTGGAGCTTCACCTTTGACTTCTATAAAAAATGCAGGGACTCCATGGGAGTTAGGCTTGGCAGAAACTCACCAAACTTTGGTAATAAATAAACTTAGGAATAGAATATCCCTTCAAGTAGATGGAGGCTTGAAAACTGGCAGGGATGTGGTTGTTGGAGCTTTGTTAGGTGCTGATGAATTTGGTTTCTCTACTGCTCCGTTGGTTTCAGTTGGATGTATAATGATGAGAAAATGTCATTTAAATACATGCCCTGTTGGCATTGCAACACAAAATGAATTATTGAGGAAAAAATTTCAAGGTACACCTGAAAATGTAATAAACTATTTTTTTATGGTTGCTGAAGAAGTTAGAGAAATTATGGCGAAACTAGGAATTAGAAAATTTCAAGACTTAATTGGAAAGTCTGAGTATCTTCATAAAAATAAAGCGATAAATCATTGGAAAGCAAAAAATATAGATTTTTCAAAAATTTTACATAAACCTAAGCATGATAATCAAGGAGATATTTTTAATTCCTCAAGACAAGAACATAATTTAGATTCAATTTTAGATAAAGAAGTAATTAAAGAAGTAGAGCAGGTTTTAGAAAAAAAAATTTCAACAATTAGTATTAATAAATCTATAAAAAATACTGATCGAAGTTTTGGAGCAATGCTATCTGGAGCTTTAGCTAAAAAGTTTGGGCACAAAGGTCTGCGAGAAGATTCGATAGTGATCAATTTAAATGGTACAGCTGGTCAAAGTTTTGGGACATTTTTATCTTCTGGTATAACACTCTCTTTAATGGGTGAAGGAAATGATTATGTTGGTAAAGGTCTTTCTGGAGGTAAAATTGCAATAAAACCATTTAAAGAATCAAAATATGATTCAGAAAAAAATATAATTGTAGGTAATACTGTTTTGTATGGAGCTATTTCAGGACAATGTTTTTTTTCTGGTGTTGCTGGCGAAAGGTTTGCAGTCAGAAATTCTGGAGCAATTGCAGTTGTTGAAGGGACAGGAGACCATTGTTGTGAGTATATGACAGGGGGAGTTGTAATGGTACTGGGTAAAACTGGTGTAAATTTTGGTGCTGGGATGAGTGGAGGTATTGCTTATATCTATCAAAATATTAAAGAATTTAAAAAGAAATGTAATTTATCTATGATAAGTATCTCAGGTATAAAAAAGACCAAGTATATTCTTCCAGAAAAACTTTTTGACAAGTATAATTATCTATTCAATGATGAACTTAGGATAAAAGAAATGTTAAAGAAACATGTTAATAATACGGATTCATCTTTAGCCAAAAGAATTTTAGAAAATTTTAGTGAAGAGTTAGAAAATTTTGTTAAAGTTTTACCACTGGATTTTGAAAATGTTTTATTAAAGAGGCTTGAAAATGAGAGTGATATGAAGGTTGTTAACTTATGGCAAAAATAACAGGATTTTTAGAATACGATCGAGCGGATAATAAGTCATTGGCTCCAAAAACAAGAGTTAAGAATTTTGATGAGTTTGTTTTGCCTTTTACTGAAAAAACTCTAAACGAGCAAGCATCTCGATGTATGGATTGTGGTATTCCGTACTGTCATAATTCTTGTCCAATTAATAATATTATTCCAGAATGGAATAGTTTGGTATATGAAAAAGATTGGAAGGTTGCTTTAAATGTTTTGCATGCAACCAATAATTTTCCAGAATTTACTAGCAGAATATGCCCTGCCCCATGTGAAGCAGCTTGCACCTTAAATATTGACGATAGTCCTGTAGCAATTAAAAGTATTGAAAGATCAATAATAGATAAAGCCTTTGAAAAAGGCTGGTTAGTTCCTGAAATAAATAATTCTAAGACTAATAAGAAAGTAGCCGTTGTGGGATCTGGTCCTGCTGGCTTAGCATGCTCACAGCAACTTGCACGAGCCGGGCATTATGTAAAGGTTTTTGAAAAAAATGATCGTATTGGTGGATTGTTAAGATACGGAATCCCTAATTTTAAAATGGAAAAACACTTAATAGATAAAAGGGTTGATCAAATGAAGCAAGAAGGAGTTTTTTTTGAATGCAACTCTAAAATAGGAGAAGATGTACCTATTAAAAATTTATTGAAAGATTTTGATGCAATAATTTTGGCATGTGGTTCAGAACAACCAAGAGACCTAAATATTCCAGGGCGGGATTTGAAAGGTGTTAACTTTGCTATGGAATTTTTAACTAGGCAAAATAAGATTTGTGAAGGAGATAATATTATTTTAGAGCCAGAATTTTCTGCAAAAAATAAACATGTTGTTGTCATTGGTGGAGGTGACACTGGCTCTGATTGTATTGGCACTTCAAATCGGCAGGGTGCAAAATCTATAACACAACTTGAAATTCTTGAAAAACCTCCGGAAAAAGAAAATAAAATGTTAACATGGCCAGATTGGCCTCTTAAGCTCAGAACCTCATCATCTCACGAAGAAGGAGCAGATAGAAACTGGAGTGTCTCCACTAAATCATTTGATGGTGATGGAGAAAAAGTAAATAGTTTAACTCTTAAAAAAATAAAATGGAAAAAAAATAAAAATGGAAAAATGGAAATTACAGAACAGCAAGGCAAGGATTCAGAACTGAAAATAAAAGCTGATCTAGTACTACTAGCTATGGGCTTTGTTCACCCTATTAAAGACAAATTGATTCAAGATTCTGGTTTGGAGCTAGATGAAAGAGGTAACGTAAAAGCAAATGACAATGATTACAAAACTAATTTAAAAAAAGTATTTGTTTCAGGTGATATGAGAAGAGGTCAATCATTAGTTGTGTGGGCAATTAGAGAGGGCAGACAAGTTGCACATAATGTAGACAAATTCTTAATGGGAAAATCAGACCTTCCGTTTTAGTTAAAAATACAGACAGTAGAATCTTTTTATTGTAAATGATTAGATTAAATAATAATGTTTCCTATTATTAATTTGAATTTAGTTTTTTTTTATGAGTAAAAAAATGTCATTTGTCCTAACCAGTTGTGGACGATTTGAACTTCTGGATAAGACTTTAGAAAGTTTTTTTAAGTTCAATAATTTTCCATTGGAAGCACTTTATTTAACTGAAGATTCAATTGATAAAGAAGTATATAAAAAAATAGGTGAAAAGTGGTCAGATAACTTAAACTTACTTTTTAATAAAAAGAAGAAGGGCCAAATACAGTCTATTGTTGATGCTTATAAATTAATTAAGACACCTTATGTATTTCATTGTGAAGATGATTGGGTATATACTAGAAAAAACTTTATACAGGATTCATTGAAAATATTAGATTATGATCCGAAAATCATCCAAGTTTGGTTAGAGAGCAAAAAAAGTGCCAGCAGGCTAGATATATTTAGTTATGGATCAATTAAAAAATATAAAGGAATAAGTTTTAGAAAGGTATATTGTAAAGAGGGTTGGGAGTGGGGCTATTTTTCTTTTAGACCAGGTGTTAAAAGAATGAAGGACTATAATTTAATTGGAGGATATAAGAATTACAAAAATGAATTAGATATTGGTGTCTCTTATAAGAATCTTGGTTATTATACTGTGATAATTGAGAACCCTGCAGTCGAAGATATAGGTTTAGATCAAACCATATTTGATCCAACAAGAAAATGGCCTAAAAGAAGAAAAACAAACGCACCTAGAGGTCTAAAAAGACTTTGGAAGCATATAAAAAATCTTAAATTTTAGATTAAGATTTATTGTTTTTATTTTTTTCTTCATATTGGGCAAGTTTAATCTTGTAGTCGGATTCAGACAAACTATGCCAACCAACACAAAACCCTGTAGGTGACCTTCCACAGCCACATTCATTATTATTACTCATACTATTCTCCTACATTAAATAATACAAAAAGTAGCTAGAAAATGAAAGCTAATTAATTTTTAATAAAATATTTTTGGAATTTAATTTTTAGGAAAAATAGAAAAATTACAAAAAATAACATCAATATTACGGGTGCAAATAATTTTTCAGATAAAATTGAAATATCAAAATCTTTAAGGAGCATTTCGGATGACTCTATTAAACGTTTAAATATAAAGGTAAATAAAATTATTTGTGGCGTTTCAGCAATTAAAGTTCCAATTATGAAATTTCTATTACTTAAATTAAAAAAAATACCTGAAAAATTTTTTATTATAAAGGGTATGCCTGGAATAAATCTAAAAATAATAAATAAGAAAAGAGAATTATTATTTATCCTTATGTTACTTAATGAAGTCTTAATAGATTGTCTAAAATATTTGGCAAATAGAAATGATAATGTGGATGCGATAGTAAAGGATATTATTGATAGAAAAGACCCAAAATATCCAAACATTAGTGTTGACAAGATTAATATTGGAGTAACAATACCCACCAGACATATCCATAAAATTGAGGTAAAAAAATAAATGGTACTATATAATGATTTGTTTTCGTTAATAATATCTTTAATGATCAAATACTTATTAAAATAAATGTTTAAATTAGATGTTGAAAACAGATCTTTATTTATAATAAAAAAAAGAAATGTAAGAGAAAATAATACTAAATATATAAGGAGAAATATTTTCTTTACAGTAATTTTTCCCAATTCCTTACCATGCACCTTTCAATAATTAGTTATGAGCATTGATGTTTACAATCACTTTGACTTTAAGATCATTGCGCTAGCTTTTTCACATGCTTAATGAACATAATTAGTTTTTAATTTTAACAAAAAAATGTATTTAATTTCAAGCTTTCTATATAATAATATCCTGTATACACAATGTTTGTAGAAGATTCTCAAGAATTTATATTTGTTCAGTTGAATCTGTTTCATGAAAGAAAGCATCAAATAAATCTTAAATGAACTTGTTGACAATTTCAAAAGGGGAATCTTATAATTTTGGATGGATGATACTGATTTAAGAAAGGCCGAAGTCTGGCAGTTAAAATATAAATCTACCGACTTCAATCCTAAGTTAATTTTTAAAGACTCTAAAGACAAAAAAGAAGTACTGTTTGCTCTAAGTTTCTTTTTGGCAATTATGTCTATAGAAATCTTATTTAATCAACCGTTTAAAAAAAAGATCGGAATTTTTCATAACAACTTTTATAAAAGTCTTTTTAAAAAGAATTACGAAAGACTAGATAGAATTGAATTAAATTCATTTGGTTTTAGTTTATTCATAATATTACAAAAACTTTTTGAAGAACAAGAAACTTTGAAATCTAATGCCAAAGATATAATTAAAAATGTTATATCCCATTGGTCACATATTGAAGGTACTAATAAAAAGGATTTTGGGCGTAAACTTAAAAGAATTAATTTGTTATGGGATGAAAATAAAAATACCATCCTTTCTAGAACTTACGAATCAAGAATTGATTTAATCTTCTCATTATATAAAAGCTTTGAAATAGGTATTGGTGATAAAGATATTATAAAAAAAAATATCTCGGTCCTAATCTTTTCAGTGAGTAAAGCTCAAAAAGAGTTTAGATATGATGTCTTAAATGAGTTGAAAAAAAAAAAGATATAAAGCAGGTGAAGATAAAATCTTTTAAAATAAAAACACTGATAGGATAGTTGAATAATATTTAAAGAAAATTAATTGAATGGATTATTGAATAAAGTTAAATTGAAGTTAGTTTGATTTGTTTTATCTAATAATTATACCAAATTAAAAAAGACGCTTATTAAATGAATCTTTAATTGTATTCACAAAGATTCAACAGCCTTTAATTATTTAATACTTTATGATGTATGTCCATAAGAAAGTTTATAATAAAGTAATTAGAAATTATTTTTATGACAAATCGCTTTCAAAACTGGAGATGATTAAACCAGTTCTTATTGAAAAAATAATTGAGAATTCATGATTAAGGTTAGAACAATTAACTGTAATTTTAAAAATTAATAAATAATTTAATTGAAGTATTTACTAAAATATCATTTTTCTAATTACCGTATAAAAAATGTGGGTTCTTATAAAATATATTTAAAAACTCTAAAAAGCCTAGTATAACTAAGTATCATATTAAATATGACTAAAAAGTGTATATACACACATCTTATAATCATTGTAGTTGTTTAATAACAAGAAAAAAAGATATTTAATTATACAAATTATTATTGATATATCTGATTAATATATAATTTACTATATGTAAACTTTTTATGATTAAGTTTATGTAATTTCAAAATAATTTAATTGATATATCTAATAGTATATAAAATTTAATCCTTAATTTATAAATTCTTAAACATAATAATTGATTTATAAAATAATTTTAATTTATAATCAGATATATTCTTTTTAATTTAATTTTTATGAAGAAAACGATATTTAATTTTTGTTTGAGATATAAAAAGATATTGATATCAACAATAATTTTTTTGTTCTTTTTAATTTTAACAACTCTTTTTTATGCAAACTTATCTGTTAAAAATAAAATTAAGGATCAGAACGCAGAAATTAAAAAATTAAAAGAACGAGATTACACAGAACCCTTAGATGAAAATCAGGTTTTTTCAACTAATGAGCAAATAGTTGATAATAAAAACGCAGACAATAAATCAAAAATTTACAAAAACTCATCAGGATTAAAAGAAAATAAAGATTCAAAAAAAAAAAGTAATGTTAACAAGCAGGCGATAAAAAAGAGTGGTTCCAATAAGCAAAGAGCTATTCAGACAATTGATGAGTTACATGCAGGTATTAAGATGATAAATCGAGATTACACAAATAATAACTATAAAGAAATTAATCAATTAATAAGATCAACATATGACATTAACAGAATGATATCTATGATAATTGGAAATACTTGGAATAAAGTTACTAAAGAGAAAAAAGGGGAAATGGAAAAAGCATTCGAAGAATATATTGTAAAAAATTACATTAAAAGATTTATTAAGGTAAAAAATCCAAACTTCGAATCCTTAGAAACTAAAAAGGTTGGAGGAAATTATATTATGGTAAAGAGTATATTAAAATTAGGGTCAGGTGATAACATTAAGATTGATTATTTATTGATTCTTACTGATGAAAAATGGAGAGTTTTTGATGTTCTGTTAGATGGTTCAATTAGTGAAATAGCGACTAAGAAATCGGAATTTAGAGGTTTTATAAATAATGGAAATATTGACCCACTTATAAAGGCTCTTCAAAAGATGAATTCAAAGTTGATAGATTAAGTGGTTTTTGATAATTAAAATATGCTTTAAGTTGATTTTCACAATTAAAAAATAATTCGCCAGAATATTCTGTAAAGCCTAGTTTATATGAATAATTAATGTGTTATTTATTTTTAGAAAGAATTTTTCTAACTTGATTCATCGCTAAGGCACTAAGAATTATTAACAATGGTTCTGCTTCAGACCTGTATCTAGGGTTTCCAAGCCCAATAGCATTTATTAAAATTAAAGTTATCATGCTAGATATTATTATTGTATACATTCTTAGTTGATTATCTCTAAGACCATAAGTAAAGCCATAAAGTTGTAGAATCCTTAGAAGAATAATTGACGCAATTGAAAACAACCAAAAAAGATTTAGAGGGTTGTTGGAACTGCTGATAACAATATTTTTAAACTTCTTTAACACACCATCTTCTCCAGAAATATATAATTCTTTAGCTTGGAAATTTAACGCACCATAAATTTCTATAAGTGCAGAATGAAAAATGACTTTTAAGTACGAAAATATTGCTGATTTCACAAAATCTATTTTATTCATTTCATTAATGATAT
Source organism: uncultured Alphaproteobacteria bacterium (assembly GCA_902530985.1). Lineage (GTDB taxonomy): Bacteria > Pseudomonadota > Alphaproteobacteria > Methylaequorales > Methylaequoraceae > Methylaequor. The sequence continues at coordinate 24,114 of CACACI010000005.1, read as the reverse complement.
ATTTTTTACCTACATTCATTCTTATTCTGTTTTTTATTTCAAGATTAGGGTTTTCGACTTTTAATATTTGCATTTCAGCTTCGTCTGAAATGTGGTTCATAACTTTCATATCCCTTTTACCACAAGCATATTTTTTTGAGAGACATGCAATAATCCAAAAGAAATGATGGGCACTTTGTGATGTATAAAGAACTGATCTATCAAAATGATAGTTTCTTAAAACCTGAATTCCCATACCTAACAAATAAGAAATTAAAAGAAAAGAAATGAGAAGATATCTCATTCTTTTCTTTGTTTTGATCAAATAGTAAATCACAAAAGGTACAGTAAAAAAAATTATGAATTGAAATATTGGTCTAGTCAGCAAGAGAATTATCATGGCTAAGCAAAATAGAAAAAAATATTTATTCTGTCTTAAAAAATAAAATTTAGTGAAGAAATAAACAAGAATTGTCAAAACAAAAATGAACAAACAATTTGGAAGGAAAACAGAAAATCTAAAGATCATAGAGAAATTTAAAAAAATTGTCGAAAGAGTTATTATATTTCTTGAGATATTTAATTCCTCAAGTGTTTTGATAAGAAATAAAAAAGAAAAGAAACCCATAACTGCCTGAAAGAAAAGAAGTGCATTATAATTGTCAACTCCAAAAATTTTATATATTAGTGCAATAAATAATGGATAGATTGGAAGTCTTCCTGGTGCAAACTCTTGGTTAAGGTCTCCAAGCCAATATTTTGCTATTGATGAGTATTTTCTAAGTTCAAATAAATTATTATAGTTAACATTATCAGTAATGTAGATCATGAAACAGAATATTAGTGGTGCAGAACAAGTAAAATATTTGATAAAATTATAAGTTTTTTGTGAATTTATTTGAACTCTCATATCGAAATTTTTCTAAGAAGATTAGTATGCGAAAAATATATTACTTCTAGAATACATTAAAAGTATTTCATTATCTAATATCAAGAATATTGTCAAACCCATTATTAGTTATTAAATAATCAAAAATCTTATTTGCAATGATTTTATTTGCATTAGATGTTGTGTGCACGTAATCATAGAAGTGTCTATTATTATCTTTATCAAGAATATGCCTTAAATCAAAATAATTTAGACTTTGATTTGCAATTACTTTTTGTGCAAATAAATCATACAATTTACCATATTCAGGAAAAAAATATTTTCTTTCAAATAAGATTTTTTTTTCAAAAAAAGTTAAATCTTTTTTATTTTCCAGAATTGGTTGCATAAAGAAGAAACATTTTAAATTATTAATAGTACAAAAATTAGAGGTTTTATTAATTTGACTTTCAAAACTTTCAATGGAAAAGTCAGGTGAATTTAATTTTGTTTCACCTAGTATTTTTGTTTTAAATAAGTATGAACCAATTTTTAACAAGGATGTAATATGAAATTGGTTTAAGGCTATATAAATTCTATTTTTTATATTATCTTCTAGAATAAGGGATTGGTTCTTCGTATTAAAGAGTTCATAGTAGATTTGTGCAAAGTCGTTGGCACCATGATAAAAAATTATAATATCTGGTTTAATGGCTGTAGTATTAGATTCTAATACTTTGTACTCATCAAAGGAATTAATGCCTGAAACCCCAAGGTTCCAAACACTCACATTTCCAATTTTATTATTTATAATATTTTCTAATATTTTACTAATTGTATTGTTATCAGAAACATTGATTCCATAGGTGGTTGAACCGCCAATCATTGCAATTCTTGGCGCATCTTTTTTTTTTTTGAAACTATAAGTTCTAAATCCAGAAGTATTAACTGAAAAGAATTCAGAGGAGTGTTTTGAAGGGAAAACTATACCATTAGATTTAAAGTTTTCCCCAGCATGTTTCTTCATTTCATTTTGAGCAATCATATCCTGATACTCAGAGGGTTCTCCAAAAAATTTATTACCTAACCATAAAAATGATTCAATGCTGACAAATAGAATCGGCGTAATTGAAAAGAGTAAGAAATAAGTGAATAATTTTCGAATTTCAATAATAACTTTATGAATTTTTAATTGCTTCTCTAAGAAAAATATGAATGTTGCTGAAATTAAAAAAAAGGAGCTTAATGAATAGCATATAAATAATGTGGGAAAGGTAAGTTCTCTATTTATATAAAAAAAGTTTTTAATTGTAGTTGGAATGAAAAATAAACCTAAAACAAATAAAGCTAGTGAAAAAAATAACCTTGATTTCATGAGAATTATGTGAATGATAATATTTTAAAGTTTTTTATTCTCTTTAACATAAAATAATGATTGGATTTATTCTTCAACTTATCAAATCTATGAAAATTTAAGTTATATTTATATTATTATTCATGCAAGAGAAATACATAATGAATTATCATATAATATATAAATAAGTTGGGTTTTTTTTATAATGTCATCTTTCAGCGATTTTAGTGAAAAAAAATGTAAAAACTTTGGTTATACCTTTGCAGTCATTTTTCTTTTGTTGGGCTTTTATGACTATTTTGCTTATTTAAAATTTTTTTTAATTTATTTTAGTATTTCTGTAGTTTGTATTATGATTTCTCTATTCAAACCACATTTTCTAAAATTTCTTGGTTTTTACTGGGAAAAGTTTGGTATTCTTTTAGGTCGATTTTTTTCACCTATTATTCTTGGTTTTGTTTATATATTAACAATTATCCCAATTAATATTATAATTAGATTACTAAGAATAGATTTAATAAATAAAGAGTTTAATTTGAAAAAATCAAGCTATTGGATAAAAAATAAGAGTAAAAAAATTAATTTTGAGGATCAGTTTTAGTGCTAGCATTTTTAAAAGAGTTTTTTATTTTTTTGTTTAAGCGAAAAAAATTTTGGCTTGTTCCAATAATTCTTGTTTTATTGATCTTTGGAGTATTGATAGTTCTCACCCAAGGTACTGCTGTTGCTCCATTTATCTATACTATTTTTTAGATATGAAAAGGGTTTTAGTACTAGGTATATCTGCTTATTTTCATGATAGTTCTGTTGCACTTCTAGAGAATGGTGAGATAATTTATGCTTCACAAGAAGAGAGGTTTTCAAGAAAAAAACATGATTCTGACTTCCCCAGCAAAGCATTAAAGGATTTATTGAAATATAATAATTTAAGCTTAAGTGAAATAGACTATATTGTTTTTTTTGAAAAACCGTTTCTGAAATTTGAGAGGCTAATAGAAACCTACCTTGCCTTTGCACCAAAAGGTTTCAAGCAATTTTTATTTTCTATGCCTATTTGGCTTAAAGAAAAGTTATTTATGAAGAATGAGATTATTAATAGGTTGAAATTAATTGATGATAGATTTGACGAAAAAAAAATTTTCTTTTCAGAACATCATTTAAGCCATGCAGCAAGTGCTTTTTTCCCTTCTCCCTTTAGAAAATCTCTAATTTTTACAGCCGATGGAGTTGGTGAGTGGGCAACAACATCAGTTGCTATTGGTAATTTAAATCAAATTGATATAAAGAAAGAAATAAATTTTCCACATTCACTTGGACTATTATATTCAGCATTTACTTATTACTGTGGATTTAAAGTCAATAGTGGTGAGTACAAATTAATGGGTTTAGCACCATATGGAAAGCCTCTTTATGAAGATCTTATAAAACAAGAGTTAATTGATGTAAAAGAGGATGGTTCATTTAGATTAAACCAAAAATACTTTAATTATTCAACTGGTTTTGAAATGACTAGTAGAGAGTTTGATAAATTATTTGGTATGCCAAGAAGAGAACCAGAATCTAATATTAATAGATTTTATATTAATATAGCTTCCTCAATTCAAAAAGTTACCGAGGAAATAATGTTAAAGATTTTATTAGCATTAAAAAAAGAGTTTAAATTAGATAATTTGTGTTTAGCAGGTGGTGTGGCACTAAATTGTGTTGCTAATGGCTTAATAAAAAAAAAAATTTTCAAGAAACTTTGGGTTCAACCTGCTTCTGGTGATGCAGGCGGATCTCTTGGGGCAGTATTAGCTTTCTGGCACATGCATCTTAATAAAAAGAGAAAAACAAATAAACTTGATAGTATGAGAGGTTCATACCTAGGTCCTAAATTTAACACGGAAGAAATAAAAAAATTTCTAGATGCAAATGGAGCAAATTATAAACTATTTGATAGAAAAACAATGATTAATAAAACAGCTCATTTCCTTTCTAATGGAAAAGCTGTTGGTTGGTTTCAAGGTAGGATGGAATTTGGTCCTAGGGCTCTTGGAGCAAGATCAATTTTAGCAGATCCAAGAAACAAAAATATGCAGAAACAATTAAATTTAAAAATTAAATTTAGAGAGAGTTTTAGACCATTTGCACCTTCAGTTTTAGATAAACATGTAAGCAAATGGTTTGAACTTGAAGGATCAAGCCCATATATGTTATTAGTTGCTCCAGTAAAAGATAATAAACTCATAAAAAAAAAAACTGATTCAGAATTAAAGCTTAATTCTATAAATAATTTAAGATCTAAGATACCCGGAGTTACTCACGTTGACAATACGGCAAGGATTCAGACAGTTTGTTTAAAAACAAATAAAAATTATTATGAACTTCTTGAAGAGTTCAATAAAATTACAAAAACACCAATATTGATAAATACATCCTTTAATATTAGAGGAGAACCAATTGTTTGTTCCCCAAAAGATGCTTTTAAATGTTTCATGGGAACAAATATGGATATTTTGGTAATTGAAAATTTTGTTTTAGAAAAAAGGAATCAAAACAAAAGTCAGCAAATTAATTACTTGGATGAATTTGAATTAGACTAGAAATTTTTAGAATATTTAAGAAGTCATATATTAGTAAGGAGAATGTAAATCTTTTATTTATAAGAGTATTTTAGTTATAAGGTGTTAAAAAAAATTGATAGTTTATACATACAGTTAATAGAGTTTTGTGAAAAAAAAAGATCGAAGTGGTTTTTATATTTTATATCACTTATAGAGTCAATTTTTTTTCCTTTTCCAACGGACCCATTCTTAATATTATTTGTTTTAGCTGAAAAGAAATATTTAAAATTAGCTTTCCTCACAACATTTTTTTCAGTGGTTGGGGGTATTATTGCCTATTATATAGGAAATTTACTTTGGGAATATGTAAATCCAATATTAGAACTTTATTATCCAAAAATGAATAATTTAATTACTATGTTTGAACGAGATTTTCTTGAATATGGAATCATATTAATTGTAATTGGAGGTGTGTCTCCATTTCCATACAAAATAACATGTATTGCAGCAGGAATATTAGGTATCGATATATTAATTTTTATTTTTTGTTCATTTTTCTCCAGAGGGATAAGGTTTTATTTGGTTTCTTTAATAACCTATAAATATGGTGAACAATCAATTGGTTTGATACGTAAAAATATTTTTTTAGTTACGGCAATTCTAACATTAATATTCTTATTTTTTATTTTGAGAAAGTTTTAATTACCGCTTATAAGGGTCATCTAATCTAACTATATCAGACTCCTTAAGAATTTTCCCCATTTGAACTTCAATTATTTCTAAGTTTTTTGTACCAATATTTTCTATACAGTGTTTAACCCCTATTGGAATAAACGTTGATTCATTTTTTCTTAATATTTTCTTTTTTGAACCTTTAGTAATTTTAGCAATTCCTTCAACTACTACCCAATGCTCTGTTCTGTACTTGTGGTATTGAAGAGATAACCTGTGTTTAGGTTTGACAGTCAGTTTTTTTACCAAATAATTTGTTGAATTTATATATGTTTCATAGTGGCCCCATGGTTTATAAAATATATTTTGGAATTCTGAAATTTCTTTAAATTCTTTTTTTTGGAGAATTTTTTTTATATCTGTAGCTTTTTTTTTTGAACTTATGAGTAATGATTCGTTTTTTGAAACAACTATAATATTAGGTACATCATTTAATACGGTATTTTTTCTATCACTTATTATACTTGAATTTTCTGAATTATTAAAAATTTTTGTTTGTGGATGAAGTTTGATATTTTTTTTTGAAATTTCAGTTAATGAATTCCATGATCCGATATCTTTCCATGATTTATTGAAATTCATCATTGATAAAAAATCGTTATTTTCTAAAATTGCTTTATCAAACGATATATTAGGAAGATCTGCCATCAATTTTAAGTCTGCTTCTTTGAATTCAAGGTCTTTTTTTAAACTAGAGGATATTTTTTCGCATTGTTTTAAAATTCTTGGAAAGTATTTTTTGTAATCTAATAATAATTTTTGATTATTTAATAAAAAAATACCAGAGTTCCAGAAATATCCTTTTTTAATAAAAGCTTTAGCATTTTGTATGTTAGGTTTTTCGAGAAATTTCTTTACTTCTTTTATTTTATTTGAACTTTTTTCTACACTTATATAACCATAATCAATGGATGGAAATTTTGGTTTTATACCAAAAATTAAATGTCTATTTTGATTGAAATCTTTTGGAATTATTGATGTGTAATCTCTTTTTTGTATATAATGATCTGAGGGTAATATCAAAGAATATTTAGAATCTATATTATTGATTGCATGTATTACCCCAAGAAGAACAGATATTGCTGTGTTCTTCGAGATTTTTTCAACTATGATATCATAGTAGGAGAAGTTTATATTATTCAAACTATTTAAAGCTAAAAATTTATGTTTTTCTGAACAAACAATTATAGGCTTTTTAAAAATTTTTTTGTTTTTGACTCCCAAGAGTGTTTGTTGAAATAAGTTATGTTTGGCGTTGAATGGTAAATTAAGGAATTGTTTCGGGAGATCTTTAGTTGATAATGGCCACAACCTTGAACCAATCCCTCCAGTTAAAATTATAGGTGTTACTTTATTCACAAGTTAATTTTTTTTTTTTTTAAATCATTTAATATCATTTCTTTTACAAGTTGTTTAAAAGAAATATTGCACTTCCAATTTAATTTTTTTCTTGCTTTTGATGAATCACCACAAAGGTAGTGAACTTCCAGTGGTCTATAATATTTTTTATCTATTTCAACAAGAATCTTACCTGTTTTTTTGTTGATTCCTTTTTCGTTTAATCCTTTACCAGTCCAGACTATATCTATATTAACAAAGGAAAAAGCTGTCTCCACAAAATGTCTGACAGAATAAGTTTTTCCAGTTGATAAAACAAAATCTTCTGGAATTTTATATTGCAGTATTTTCCACATTCCATTAATAAAGTCTTTGACGTGTCCCCAGTCTCTCCTAGCCTCTAGGTTTCCTAAATAAATTCTTTTTCTTTCTTTTGCCAAAATTTCTGCTATTCCCATTGTAATCTTTCTAGTTACGAAATTCTCCCCACGTGATGGGCCTTCGTGGTTGAAAAGAATTCCATTTGAGGCAAAAATACCGTATGCATCACGATAGTTTTTTGTTATCCAGTATGAATATAGTTTTGCGACTGCATAAGGGCTTTGTGGGGAAAAAGGGGTGCTTTCATTTTGAGTTTTTTGTTTAGAATTTCCAAAAAGTTCAGAAGTTGAGGCTTGATAAAATTTAATTCTTTTTTCTAATCCCAAGATTTTTATTGATTCAAGTAAGCGAAGTGTTCCCAAAGCATCAGCGTTTGCAGTATATTCTGGTGTTTCAAAGCTAACCATTACATGACTTTGAGCAGCTAAATTGTATATTTCATGAGGTCTTATCTCTGATACCAGTCTGATCAAATTTGTAGCATCAGTTAAATCTGCGTGATGTAAAATAAAATCTGTTTTTTTTTCTAATGGGTCTGTATATAAATGATCTATTCTTTCGGTATTAATGATTGAGGACCTTCTTTTTAGTCCATGTACAATATAATTCTTTTTAAGAAGAAATTCAGAAAGACAAGAACCATCTTGACCAGTTACACCTGTGATTAATGCTATTTTTTTCATAAACTTAATTAAATCGAATTTTTAGAAGCGAATAAAAACATATTACTAACATCCTTATTCCATTGTAAATTGTATTAGTCATTTTGGTTTCTCCCTCAGTTCTATCTTTATAATTTACTGGTACTTCACAGATCTTCATTTGGTTCAACCTAGCACCTGAAAGAATGTCAAAGTCACCCCATTTATCTTTCACTCCCCATTTTCCGCAATGTTTTTTAATTTTTTTCCAATCATTTTTAAAAATTATTTTAGTTCCACATAAAGTATCCGAGATATGTTGCTGTAAAATTAGAGAATAAAATTGTGCAAAAAAAATATTACCCAGATAATTTGAAAACTTCATAGCTTTTTTTTCCATTGGATAAATCAATCTGGTCCCAATGACAAGGTTTTGATTTTTGTTAATTAATATGTCAATTAGTCTTCGGATTTCTTTTGGATGTACGGTATTGTCCGCATCATGAATAACTAAGATATCACCAGTTGCAATATCAAATCCTTTGTAAACATTATCAGCTTTACAAATACCTGGTCCTTCATAGTACTTAATTGAAAAATTTTTAGTAGAATTTATAGATTTTTCTATCTCTAATTTAGTTTTATCTGTTGATTTATCATCACCAAAGAGAACTTCAGTTTCCTTTCCTACTTTAGCTAATGAATTAGCTACAATAGCTATATTATCTTCTTCATTTTTGCATGGAACAATGATAGATACTTTAAGTTGATTAACTTTAGGACTTTTTTTTAGCTTAGATCTAATAACATAGATTGAGACTAAACCTAGAAGATTAAATAGAGGTAATCTTGCAATAATATTGTTAAAAAAAAAACTTAAAATAGGTATTTTAAAGGGAACTAGTATTCTTTTTTTTTTAATTATTAGATCATAATCTGTTAGAAAACAAAGTTTCTCAATAAATTTTGTGGTAATAATATTTTTCCTTGGATGTTTAAATTTCAGACCTAAAAACTCCATAACTTTGAAAATCGGATTCCACAAAATATTATTACAAATTAATAAAACCTTTCCATTTGGTCCCAATAATTTATTAACGTTTTCTAACAACTTTATTGGATCTTGCGAATATTCTATATTAGAAATAAGAACTTCTGTGATATCTTTTTGACTTAATTTTTTAAAATCAAATTCTGTATCAACTTTTTTAACATTTTTTTTTTTGTATAGATTGTGAAAACTATTTTCAATCTCTGAAAGATAGGCATTATTAAAATTAATCATATCAATTATTATTGAGTGACCTGCACTTAAAAATAATAAATTTGATGATTTATCAACTACTTTATTTATTTCTTCACTTAACAACTTATAAAAACCAATAAATTTATTTGTAAAGGATATTCTACTTTCTGAGCATTTTTTATAAAATAATTTGTACTGCTTGTCCATTAATTGGAATATAATATAAAACAAATATAATCAAATTGTTAATTTTTTTTCTTTTTTTATAAGACTCTCATGAAATATTTTATTATTACAGGTTCTGCAGGTTTGATAGGTTCAGAGTGCGTAGAATTTTTCATAAAGAAGGGCTTTAAGGTCATTGGAATAGATAATGATAGTAGAAAAAAATTTTTTGGAAAATCTGGGAGTATTTTTAAAAGAAGAAAGCAATTATTAGCTTATAAAGATTATAAACATTTTAATATAGATATAAGAGACAAGAAAAAGATTGAAGAGATTTTCAAAAATTATAGATCAAAAATAAAATGTATTATTCATTGTGCGGCTCAACCTTCACATGATTGGGCAGTAAAAGATAAAATATTAGATTATGAAATAAACTCTTTTGCTACATTGAAACTTTTAGATCTTTTTAATAAATATTGCCCTGAAGCATCTTTTATAAATGTTTCGACAAATAAGGTATATGGAGATAACCCTAACAAACTTAAAATAGTTGAGAAAAGTTTTCGCTTTGAAGTTGAGAGAAGTTCAAAATATTATAAAAAAGGTATTGATGAATCTTTAAGTACAGATAATTGTGTTCATTCTTTTTTTGGTGCCTCTAAACTTAGTGCAGATCTATATGTTCAAGAGTTTGGAAAGAATTTAGACCTAAAAACAGTTACCTTCAGAGGTGGCTGTTTGACAGGAGAAAATCATTCTGGAGTTGAATTACACGGTTTTCTCTCATATTTAGTAAAATCAATTATTCATAAAAGGAAATATAAAATATTCGGATATAAAGGAAAACAAGTTAGAGATAATATTCATAGCAGTGACTTAATAAATTGTTTTTGGCATTATTTTCAAAACCCAAAAATTGGAAGGGTATATAACATAGGAGGTGGGAGAGAAAACAGTTGTTCTATTTTAGAGGTTATAAACTTTTTTAAGAAAAACTATAATATTCATCTTGAAACAGAATATTTTGAAAAAAATAGAGTGGGTGATCATATCTGGTGGATTACTGACTATACAAAATTTCAAAGAGACTATCCAAAATGGAAGATAAAATTTAACATAGAAAAAATATTACAATCAATCGCTAGTTACGAAGTGAAATTAATTCAATAAACAGTTAATATTTCTTATATCTATTGTTAAAGAACATTTTTACCTTGTCTATGAAGTGTATTTTCTTCTCCATTAACTAGATTCCAAAAGTTTTTCATATAGTCTTCTGCAAATCGGTTAATGTTAAACTTATTGTAATCAAACATTCTCCTAATTTTTTTTTCACCCATTATTTCTTCTGCGACTGATTCTCCAAGGACTGGTGAGTATTTCATTGCTTGTCCAGAACCAAGATTATGGAATAGATTATTGATTTTTGAATCCTTTCCAAGAATGAACCGCAAGTCTGGAGTTATATCAAAAAATGATCTATAACCTGATGCATAGACTGTCTTATCAATATTAGAAAATCTTTTCTTTGAGATATCTTCGTAATTTTTAATTTGGTTGTACGCTAAAGATTGATTCATAGGTTCATTGAGATATTCTCCACCATTTACAGCACAAAGATCATTTAGAAAGTTTTTAGCTATTTCATAGACGGATCTTTTTCTAGGTTGATGAGCATGCATTTTGTTACCTCTCCAGGATCTAAAATAACATAAGTTTGTATAGTCGGCTATTATTGGATATTCATATTTGATTTGTTTGGGACTTTCCATCCAATTTACAACCGATACTGGTTCGATTGTAACTGGGATTTTTAAACCTATTTTTGAGAATAGTTGAGAACTCCATGCACCAGTCGCGTTAACAAAATTTTTTGCATTAAATTTTCCATTATTTGTCATACATGAAACAATTCTGTTTTCATTTGTAATAATCGCGTCAACTTCTGTTTTTTCAAATAATTCAACCTTATTCTCGTCAATAGAGTCATATAAAGCAGATCTAAGTATGCTTGGATCAAGTTGAAAAGCATCTGGTTCATAATAGTAAGATTCATCTTTATCAACAATCAAAGTTTGACCACATTTCTCAACAGCTGATTTAGGAGAAATTTCTTCAAAAACTAGATTAATTTTTCTCATTCGATCAGAAAGTTCACTCCAAGCGGGATTTTCTCCTTCTGAATTTTTTTTTGCAATCCAGATTGCTCCAAAAGCATCAATTTCTATTGACCTACCCCAATGCTTTTCTAGGTTTTTCCACATATTAGTGCTCATTGATGCCATAATTGATGCATCTGGGTCAGCATTTGCTGATCTGACTATTCCTGAGTGCCTTGAAGATTCAGCAGCACACAATACTGCTTTGTCTATTAAACAAACTTTTTCTCCTTTACCTTGTTTGTTCAATTTTCTTTGAAGGGATATGGCTGTGGCAGCACCTAAACATCCCCCACCAATTACAACTGTGTGATACATAATTACCTCGATATTAATATTGCAATTATTTTTGGGAATTTCAACTAGACAATTTGAGAATTATTTGATGCGGTATTGTAAAACTTATTCCCTCAGCATCTACCAAGGTATAGTATCATCTTCATGAAATAATCCTCCAGTTGGACCGTCATCACTTAACGTAGCCAAACGTAACGAAGTTTTGAAACTATCTTTAACTTCGATAGGAGCTTTTGGACCACCCAATTCTGTTTTTACCCAACCAGGATGCCCAGAATTAACTTTAATTTTTGTATCTTTTAATTCAATAGCAAGATGAATTGTGTATGCATTTAAAGCAGTCTTTGAAGCATTATATGCAAATTCTTTTGCTGGACCAATTGGTGAATCCTTGGCTGAATGTAGTGTTAATGAACTTAAGATTGTTGAAACATTGACTATTCTGCCCGCGTCTGACTTTTTAATTAGTGGAAGTAACTTTTGAGTTAGAGAGATAACCCCGAATAGATTAGTTTGAAATGTATCTTTTATATCTTTATCGCTAACAGTAGAACTATTAGTAACAAAAAGATCACCTGTTAGCAAAACTCCAGCATTATTGATAAGGATATCCAATTTTTTATATTTCTTTTCAATATAGTCAAAAACTTTCTGAGGTGATTCTAAATCAAATGCATCATATTGAATCAAATCAGCATCTATTCCATTTGAAGACAGCTCCTCAACTGCTTTTTTTCCTTTTTCTAAATCTCTGGACCCTAATATAACTTTAACACCTGTTTCAGCTAGCTTCTTAGATGTTTCAAACCCAATGCCTCTATTGGCACCAGATATAAAAGCTATTTTTTCCATAACATACTCCCTTTTTTATGACCTTGGATATTAAATAAAATATATTTTATAGTATAAAATCCAAAAATCACGAGTTTATAATATCTCTTACCTCATTGGTATTTTCTAAAAACGAAAAGTGTGTAGAATTTTCAATAGTTTCGTATTTATCAATTTTTAAAAGATTTTTCGTTTTTAATCTATCTGACTCTTTTGCCCAATCATGTCTTCCATATATAAGTTTTACCGGCACCTTTACTTTCTTATATACATCATCGACTCCATTATTTTTATTAAATTGTGAAAGGACGGAACGGAAATGATATACATATCCTTTTTTTTTTAATGAAGTGCACAAGAGTGTTAAATAATCATTAGGAAGATTTTTTGAATTATAAAATCCTCCACTCATAATATTTTTTAGTATAAATTTATTTTCTAATGTTGCAAAAAAATTTCCAATAATAGGTAAACTAACATGCAATAAAATAAATTTAGCAAAAAAATTACCCCTCTGAATGCCTTCGCCAAAGTATGAATCATAGTCATATGGATTGAACATAAATATTTTTTTTACACTATTTTCTGATTTTAATGAAACACTGGCGGATAAAACGGCTCCAATAGATTCGCCTGCAATTTTAAGATTTTTAATTTTCAACTCTTTTATAAAATTTGTGATAGATTTTGTAAAAAAACTGAGATCATAATTTGTTCTATTATTAATTGGTGAATCGCCAAACCCTGGAAGATCAATAGAATATACAGTATGGTTTTCTTTTAATAATTCACCAAGCTTATCAGAATATTCTAGTCTATTTCTAAAAGTATGTAGAAGTAAAATAGGGTTTCCTTTCCCTATTTTTTTGTATCTGATAAATGTTCCATCGCTTAAATTAAATTTTTTTATTTCCATAACTGCACCTTAAAAAGTATATACACGAGTATATACACTATAAAATTAAATCACTTTTCAAAATATGTAAAGTATTATATTTTTAATTATGAAAAAAATTATTAAAATTGAGGAATTACAGAAATGTTCATGTTTTAATTTGAGGTCAATGGCAAGAGAAGTAACAAATCATTATAATAAAATTTTGAAGTTTAGTGGGATAAACTCAACACAAATACCGATACTAGCTATTTTAAATATTTATGACCAGATTGGTACTGCAAAGATTGCAGAGATTTTAAACTTAGAAATTTCAACTACAAGACGCAATTTATCTATTTTAGCAAAAAAAAAAATGATAAAAATTGTTAAAAAAGATATTAATGGAAATCTATTAGCATTAACAAAAGATGGTTTTTTTAAACTTAAAGAAATTCTTCCTGCTTGGAGAGAATCAAATAAAAAAGGAAAGAAGAGAGTTAGAAATTATATAAAGGTTTTGAAAAAAATCTCACAATAAATTCATTTCTATTCTGTAATATATTAAAATCAATTTTGAATAAATAAAAGTTAATATCTTTATAAACATGCAAAGTATATTCAAGTTTTTTGCCAAACTTGTGGACAAAATATACACTCTTAAATTTTGATCTGATTTAGCTATTTCTTCTCAATTAAGTTTTTTTTGCCAACAGACAAGATCTATAAATTGAGTCCCCTCAATTTGAAACAGTGCCATAGAGGGTGGATAGAATTCAAATTTCTTATTTTTTTTTTTATCATTAGAAATATAATTTACATGATAAAAAAAATAACTATTGTCAATCGGGCTTGATTTTTTTTGAATCATCCCTCTTATTTTAAAATTTTGATTTCTATTTTCCTTTTTTAAAAGTTTAATCATTATTTCTTTTTTAATTTTATCATCTTCAAATTTAGGTAAAGGAAATTCAACCATAGGTCCTTTTTCATCTGCACAAATAAAATTATGATCATCAGGACTTTTAGCTGTAACTTTCATAGAAAAGAAAAAAAATAAGAGTAAAAAGAATAATTTAGAATAATTTTTCATGAGTAATTTAAACCACCATTATCATCTATAGTTAATAATTAAAAGAGTTAATAACTGCAGAATGAACTTTTTAATATATGATAATAGCACCCTAATCTAACTCGAACCGACTTAAACTGAAGTTTAACGGATTACGAATTCTAAAATATATTAGGATATTCTATTAAATTAGATTAATTACGAAGAAGATTCATTAATTTCTTTTCCAAATTTTTGCTTATCAAGTCTACACCTTTAGAGTTGGGGTGCTTTCCATCTTTTAAATTTAATTCAGGGTTAAGTGCGACACCATCTAGTAAGAAAGGTAAAAAAGATACTTTAAATTTTTTTGCAAGTTTTGGATATATTTGATCAAATTCCTTCTTATATTCTTCACCGAATGTTTCCTGAGATATCATGCCAGCTAAAAGAACGGTTATCTTCTTTTCTTGTAAACGTTCAAGAATCTTATTTAAATTTTGTCTTATAAAGTCAGGTTTAATTCCTCTTAACATATCATTAGCTCCAAGACATAAAATCACAATATCTATGTCTTTTTCTTCAAGCAACCAACTCAACCTATTTAGTCCGCCAGAAGTTGTGTCCCCAGACACACTTGCATTTATTACATTTATATCGAAACCTTTCACTTTAAGATTTTTTTCTAAAATAGCAGATAAATGAAACTCTTCATCTAAACCATAACCAGACATTAAGCTATCACCAAACAATAGAATTTTTTGGTTACAATAAACTTTTGTTGGTATAAAGTTTACTCCAATAATCCATATAAACAGAAATCTTAAAATGAAAAATTTATATAAATTAGAAAACATTAACCTTAACTATCACTTAAATGGAAATGATATCAAGGTTTTAAAAAATATAAATTTTGAAATAAATAAAAAGGAAAGAGTAGCTATAATTGGTGAAAGTGGTTCAGGAAAAACAAGTCTTTTGATGCTCATGTCTGGTTTAGAAAAACCAACTACGGGTTCAATATTTTTTAATAACGAGAATTTTTCTAAAATTACTGAAAAAAAAAAGACTCTAATAAGAAAAAAAAAAATTGGATTAATTTTTCAACAATTTTACCTTATACCAAATTATACTGCACTTGAAAATGTTATGTTTCCAATGCAAATAAATAAAATTAATGATGAAAAAAAAAAAGCTAATTCAATTCTTTCAGATATAGGTCTAGGTCATCGAAAAAATAATTTACCCTCTGAATTATCTGGTGGTGAACAACAAAGAGTAGCAATAGCTAGAGCAATTTCATCTAATCCAGAAATTATTTTAGCAGATGAACCCACTGGTAATTTAGATAGCAAAAATACAGAACTCGTTTCGGATTTACTATTAGAGTACTCTTACAAGAAAAAAATTAGTTTAATTATAGTAACTCACAATATGAACTTAGCAAAAAAGTGCGATAGAGTCATAAAGTTGTTAGATGGTTGCATAAAAGTTTAAGAATGACTTTTCCAAAATATCTTCAGTTTTTTATAAAAGAACTCAACAAAAATAAATCAAATATTACAAAAGTTTTTTTTACAATCTTTATAAGTTTATTAATTTTTTCTTCCGTAATAATTTTAAAAAATAGTATAGAAGATGAAATAACAAATAATTCAAGAGTTCTTCTTGGAGGTGATTTGGAATTATCTACAAAAAATGCAGCTTTAGATTTAAATTTTTTGGATGAACTAAAAGAAAGTTTTTTTATTACAAAAGTTATTGAATTTACTTCTATTATAAGAACTAAAAATGAGGAAAGTAAAACAACAAGAATAAAAGTAATTGATGATTTCTATCCACTAGTTGGTAATGCAATTATAAAACCAGCTGATTCACTAAAAACACTCAAAACTAAACCTAATACTATTTTGATTGATGAAACCACTCAAAACAATCTTGATTTAAAAATAGGTGAGAGAATTAAAATACAAAATACTTCATTTGAAGTTATTGGAATTATAGAGAGTTTACCAGATATTGGGGGGGTTTTTCTTTTTGGAGATCAAGCGTTGATAAACGAATCTAGCTTTAAGGAATTGAAAATTAATAATCTCGGTAGTTTTTTGAGTTATAAATATAAACTAATAAAAAAGGATAATAATCAAAAATTACCGAATAACATAAGTAAATATAAATATCTTGAAATTAAATATCCTGAGGATATTGGTCAGAATTTAAAAAAGGCTATTGAAAATTTTATTTACTTTTTATCTGTTATTTCAGCATCAGCTATCCTTATTTCTGGCATTGGATTAAAAAATTCTTTATTTTCATTTTTAAGAAAAAATCAATTTAAGATAGCACTTTATAAGTCATTGGGACTCAGTTCTCAAAATATTAAACTATTATACTATTTACAAACACTAATAATTCTCTTTTTTTGTTCTCTTTTTACCTATATTTTTAGTTTATTTATAATTTCTCTTTTAGATCATAGTCTTTTGAATTTTTTAAATATTCAACTCAAGGTGAAATTTAAAATCTATGAGTACTTAATAATTCAGTTTTTTAGCATTTTAATATTCTTTATATTTGCTAAACCAGTGTTAGATAGTATTGACCAAATTAAAGTAGCGGATCTATTTAGAAACAGTAATACAAACTTGAATTTAAATTACAGTAGAAAATCAGTTTTAGAAATCAGTATATTTTTATTAATATTTGTTTTCTCTTTCTGTATTTTAAATGTTAAACCTCAGCAAACAGCGATATTTTTCTTATTTTTTATAATTATTAGTCTTTTCTATTTCTTTTTATCTAAGTTCTACATCTTAATTTTAAATAAAATTAAAAATGTTCAAAACATATCTATAAAAATCGGGATCAAAAATTTACAAGCTTATCAAAGCCTTAATTCAATAATAACAATGACTATGGGATTAGGAATAACTATACTGCTTTTTCTCGGAATTTTGTCTTCTAACATTAATAAGGAGCTGAATAGTTCAATACCAAAAAACGCTCCACATTATTTTTTTTTGGGGATTCAAAAAAATGAATTGAATTTATTCTCAGAACAAATTCGTGAAATTGATTATGAAGCAAAGAAAATAATTGTACCAATGATATCCGCAAGAATAGAGGCTATAAATAATAGGAAAGCAAAGGAAATTATTGATGAAAAAAATAAAAGTTTTTGGTTTATTAACGGAGAAAGAAGAATATCATGGTCGAAAGATCCACCGCCTAATAATCCAATTGTTGAAGGAAAATGGTGGGATGTAGATAAAAAAAACAATTTAAAACTTTCATTAGATCAAACAGTTGCAAATGATCTGAAACTAAAAATTGGTGATTCCATTACATTTAATATTTATGGTAATTCAGTCTCAGGAATTATTACGAATTTTAGAAAAGTTGATTATAAAGATCTAAATATTAACTTTGCAATTTTATTTAATCCTAAATATGCATCAAAAATTCCTCATGAATTTTTGTCTACTGTAAAATTTAAAAACGATGAATTAGTAAATCTAAGTAATTTAATAAAAAAATTACCAACAATAACTTATATAAAGTTGTCAGATTACATAAATAAAACAAAATTTTTTTTAACTAAATTGTTTATCGTAAGTATTTTAATCTCAGGTGTAGTTATTTTTATTGGACTTATTGTAATATCCAATGCTGTGAGTGTAATTGGAAATCTAAAAGTTTATCAAAATCTAGTTTTAAGAATTCTGGGTTTTGAGAAATCAAATCTTATAAAGTTAATTATTTTTGAATCACTTATAATATTTATACCTATTATCATATCCGCGTTAATATTTTCTATAACATTCTCTTACTTTTATATAATAAATTTTTTTGATATTAGTTGGTATTTTTCTTTTTTAGTACCATTGCTTATTTCTAGCTTATTCTTATTGGTGCTAGTGTTGACATTATTGGTTTCAAATAAAAAGTATATAAACTTAAATGCATACTCTTTATTGCGGAATGGATAAATTTAATAATATTAAGATACCCCTAGTCGGGATCGAGAGGACATGAACCGAAGTTCAAGGGATTTTGAATCAGTTGCGTTGGTGTTTAATCTGTTTATAATGTTTTGAAACTATTATTTTAAGCTTTAATTTTAATATTCTAAATAATTTAGATAATATAATATACAGTATCAAAAAAAATTATTTGTAATGTCACTTAATATTAAAAAAAAAAGAATCTTTGTCGCTGGTCATAATGGTTTGGCAGGTTCAGCAATTGTAAGAAGACTTGAGAAAGAGGACTGCAAAGTAATTACAGTTGAGAAAAAAATAGTAAACTTACTTGATAGAAATCAAATTAATAAATTTTTTCAAAACCAAAAACCAGAAATCGTTATTAATGCTGCAGGAAAAGTAGGTGGAATTGCTGCTAACATTAATTACCCTCTAGACTTTATTCAAGACAACATCACCATCCAAGATAATATATTTCGTGCTTCTTATGACGTAAAAGTTAAAAAACTTGTTTTTTTAGGTTCAAGTTGTATTTATCCCTCCAATAGTAAACAGCCAATTAAAGAAGGATATTTGATGAAAGGTAATCTTGAAAGTAGTAATGAATATTATGCCTTAGCAAAAATAGTAGGTATAAAAACCTGTGAGGCTTATAATAAACAATTTAATTGTGACTTTATAACTGTAATGCCAACAAATTTGTACGGAGCAAATGATAACTTCAATGCTGAAACAAGCCACGTGCCTGCGGCTTTAATAGATAAATTTCATAATGCAAAGTTACATAACCATAAAAGTGTTGTTATTTGGGGTGATGGAAAACCTTATAGAGAGTTTATGCATGTTGATGATTTTGCAGATGCTTGTATCTTTATTTTAAAAAAATATAAAAAAAAAAGCATCATAAATATTGGAACTGGAGAGGATATATCCATTAAAGATTTTGCTATCTTGATAATGAATACAGTAGGATATAATGGTAAAATAGTTTTTGACAAAAACAAACCTTCGGGAATAAAAAAAAAATTACTCAATATCTCAAAACTCAAAAAAATGGGCTGGAAACCAAAAATCAAACTAAAAAATGGAATCAAGAATTATTATCAATGGTATTTAGAGAATTTTAATAGATTAAGAAAATAATTTAATTTTTAATATATGACAACATTAGAAAAAATTAGAAAACATTTTAATCATTATGCAGATTTTAGAGAAAAATGGGTTGAAAAATCCAAATACTTTCACGCAGAAGACTTGGTTTACTATAAAAGTTTTATTCCTAAAGACAGTAGTGTTTTAGAAGTTGGTTGTGGAAATGGTAATTTGATTGGAAATTTAAATATTAATAAAGCTGTAGGTATTGATATAAGTGATAGATTAATATTTGAGGCTAAGAAAAAATTTCCCAACTGTAATTTTTTATGTTCAGCAGCAGAAAATTTACATGAAACATTTAATAAGTCAGAGAAGTTTGATTATATTATTCTTAGTGACACAATAGGATATTTTGAAGATATACAGAATAATTTAAATCTACTTCATAAAGTTTGCACTAAGGATACAAGAATTGTGGTCTCTTATTTTTCTGCACTATGGTCTCCAATTTTATCTCTTGCATTAAAATTTAATCTTAAAATGCCAGATTTAAAACCACCGTTATTTAGCAGCTTGGATCTTAAAACCTTTTTAGAAATCTCTAATTTTGAAACAATAAAAATTGAAAAAAAGATTATATTCCCTGTGAAATTTTTTGGGATAGAGAAAATTTTAAATAGAATTTTTGCAAATCTACCATTTATAAATCATTTGAATTTAAGACAATATTTAATAGCACGGTCCAATAAGATCAAAAATAAGAGAGCAGCTGACTCATTAAGTATTATCATTCCTTGTAAAAATGAATCCGGAAATATACAAAGATGCATAGAGAGAATACCAAAATTATGTGACAATATTGAGATAATAATTGTTGAGGGTGGCTCATCTGATGGTACTTGGGAAAAAATAAATGATATTATTTCAAAAAAAAAATATTCAAAAAAGTTCAAAATTAAATCATTTAAACAAGACGGAAAAGGAAAAAAAAATGCAGTTATGTTGGGATTTGAAAAAGCACAGAATGAAATTTTTATGATCCTTGATAGCGATATGACAGTTCAACCAGAGGATCTAGACAAATTCTGGAATAAGATTATCAATAATGAAGCTGAGTTTGTAAATGGCACTCGACTTATTTATCCAATGAAAAAGAAAGCAATGCAGTTTTTGAATTATGTTGCGAATAAAACATTTTCTATTCTTTTTAGTTGGATCTTAGGTCAAAGATTCACTGATACTTTATGTGGAACAAAAGTAATTTCAAAAAATAATTTTATAAGATTGAAAGAGGTTTCTAACAACTTTGACAAATTAGATCCATTTGGAGACTTTTATTTAATTTTTGGAGCTAATAAATTAAATTTAAAAGTTCAAGAAATACCAATCAGGTATTTTTCAAGAGAATACGGTGAGACACAAATTTCAAGATTTAAAGATGGTTACAGGTTAATGAAGTTAGTAGCTTTTGCATTTTTTAAATTTAAAATAATTTCTTTAAAAAAAAGAATTTAAAGAAACCACTTTTTATATGTACTATAATTATTGACAACAAAAATCCGATATACTTTTCCTTATTTTGTTCTTTTAAGTTTATAAAAAAAGAGTTTTTATATTTACATCAAGTTTTCTATCATTGACGGTAATAAATTATTTTTTGAGGAAATCTATATTGGGAGTAGAATACTAGATTCAAAATATTCAAGTGGTTTAAAAAGTGTTTTAAGCTCTGGAAGATAGAGCTGAGCTTGGTATTTTATGAGAAAAATAGTTTAAAAATTTGGATTTTTTATTTCTAAATCAATTTTAATCGGATTTCTTTCATGTTAAGTTATAAAGCACAAATTATTATTTTAATATAAACTAATTTTACATATTTTTTAAAATTGTTTTATGAAAAAAGCATTAAAAGATGAAATAGTACTTATAAATCACCAAGGTTTGAAGCTTTCTTCTGGAATTCAAATTCAGAGTCCAAGCCCACCTATTGGAATGGCATATATCGGTGCTTATTTGAAACAGAATGGCCTTGACTATTTTGGTATTGACGCGTGTGGAGAAGCGCTTACTAAAATTAGGCGTATTGAACCAGGGTCAGATTTATTAATGCAGGGACTTTCAAATCAAGAAATTATAAATAAAATTCCAAAAAACGTTAAAATTATTGGATTAACTTCTCTGTTTTCTCATGCTTGGTTTCTTGTGAGAGACCTTGCTAAGGAAATTAAAATAAATTTCCCAAACTGTATTATTGTTATTGGAGGTGAACATCCATCAGCACAAATAAAAGAAACATTACAGTATGATTTTATAGATTATGTTGTGGTGGGAGAAGGAGAAGAAACATTTTTGGAGCTTATTAAAAATTTAAAACAAAAAAAAGATGTGAATAATTTAGAGGGGATAGCTTACAAAGGTTTAGACGGTAAAATCATAGAGACGCCAAGGAGAAAAAGAAAAACAAATATAGATGATCTTCCTTATCCAGATTGGGATAGTTGGAGTATTAATGAATACATTGATCACTCACAGGTCTCAGGTATCAGTCTTGGAAGGGGGATACCAATATTGGGAAGTAGAGGTTGCCCCTATGAATGTACTTTTTGTTCTAACTTAGATATGTGGACAAAAAGATTTATAATGAGAGATCCTACACAGTTAGTAGATGAAATGGAGTTCATGAAAAAAAAATATAATGTTAATTCATTTCATTTCATGGACTCAACTTTCATTGTAAATAACAAAAAGTTAATATCCTTTTGTAAAGAACTTATTAATAGAAAGTTAAATATTTCCTACCAATTACCAGCTGGAACAAGATGTGAAGCAATTAATGAAGAGCTAGTAGATGTTTTAGGTAAATCAGGTTTAAAGAACCTTGCGCTAGCTCCAGAATCTGGTTCTGAAGTTATAAGAAAAATAATTAAGAAACAGCTTAATTATAAACATTTCTTGAAGGCGGCAAGACTTTTATCCAAATCTAACATAACTGTTGGTTGTTTTATTGTAATAGGTTTTCCAGAAGACAATCTTAAATCAATGTTGGATACTTATAAGATGATTTTTAGTCTTGCAGTTATTGGAATTGACGATCTTACTGTTTCTCAATTTACTCCCTACCCAGGTTCTCTTTATTATAACGAACTTAGGGAAAAGGGTTTAATTCATGGAAATTTAGAAGAAGCTTCAGAGATTGTCAGTTTTTATTCAAAGAGGGTTCTTTCATACTCAGAAAAGATAACCTCAAAAAAATTATACTTTTTTATGATGTCTATGTTTAGTTTTTTCTATGTTTTATCTTTTATAATTAGGCCTTGGAGACCAATTATGAATATCATTAACTTTTTAAGAACCAGGTCAGAAAACGCTAGATATGTTAGGTTCTTTTCGGAGATTTTCTTTACGAGGAAAAAATGGGTTTCGAACATAGAGGAGTTTGAGCAAAAATAAAAACTTTCTTTTCTTTTATCCATATTTAAAAAACCTATTTCTTTTTCATATCTTTAAGTAGAGTAATTTGAGTTATTATAGATTAGGAATTACTTTTTAATCGAAAAGCAAGAAAAGAGCGTTAAAAATATTATTTTTATCAATTTTTTCTAGCATTGCACAAATCTCTGGATCAAATTGGTATTCTTGATTTTTATCAACAATAAAAAAAGCTGAAAAATGTTTAGCTACTTTTTGTATTGAGTTTATTAAAATATCTTCTTTATGGGTTTTATTTGGATTTTCTGATATGGTTCCAATTGTTATAATTTTTGAGACAGTTGCGCATAAAATTGTCAGATAAAACCTATTTCTGCAGTTAGGTGTTTGATTGGTAAAAATTTGGGCATGTCCTAACATTTCATTTAGAAAATAATTCCTAAGAATTTTATAATTTTTTTTTTCAAAATTTTCATATTTCATTTTATCAATAATTTTAAAATTATTTGATGCTTCTTCAAGACTAGAGAATTTTTCAACTAATTCATTCTGAATTTTTGATAATATTCCAGTCAACGATCTTTCTGGTTCTGTTTTTTGAAAAAAAATTTTCAGATCATTCAAAAAATTAAGTTTTATTATTGATCTATCAAAATTTAGAAAATCTAAATTTTTAAATTGATTGACTAGAAAATCTAAAACGCTATCTATTTTGTCAGGATTAACCGCAAGATTTTTTTGTTCATTTAGAACACTCTCGCAAATAAAAAGTAAATTTGGAATGCGTAAATTTTCTTTCTTGAAAAGATCGTAGATTCTATTAAATAATTGCTCTCCTACTCTTGTGTATGAATTGTGTAAATGATTAGGAACTATTTTTAAAAAATTAATTTCTTGTCTTTCATCTAAAAAAACTTTCATCGAGTCTTTTTGAGTAAGACATAATCTTGCTACTTCCGGACAAGCTAAGGATAAAGTTTTAACTTGAACTGTGTCAAAATCAACTTTTCTTCTAGGAAAATTTTTGCATGTTTCTGGTAAATAATTTTCACCGTATTTCTTTTGAATGCCACATAGTTTGTTTTTATCTAAAAAAGGACAGAAACCATTCTTTTTCATATTAATATATGAAAACTTATCAT
>CACACI010000004.1 GCA_902530985.1 uncultured Alphaproteobacteria bacterium | reverse complement strand
TTCCCAATCGTTATTTAAAACTGTCTTGAGGATAAATCTAAAAAAAAGAGATTTATCTCAAATTTTTTTAGAATTGGATCAGATAAATGTCAAGAGTTTATTAGAAATTTGGCCACGAAATTTTAATGAATCTGTATACTACTGGATGAATGAGAATTCTGACGGTAAAGTATCAAAATTTATTTTGAGTTCAACAATTTTTAATGAGAGTCTCAATATTGAATTTAATAATGTTAAAGGTAAATTCAATTTTTCTGAAACTGAGATTAAATATATGGAATCAATGCCATCTATAATAGGAATTGAAGGTAATGCTAAAATAGAAGATGATAAAATATTTTTTTATATATCAACTGGTAAATCAGAAAATTTAGTTATTAAAGATGGCACAGTAAAATTATATGACCTTATTACTGATGTTGAAAAATCAAATGTTAATCTTTTAATTTCTTCAAAAAATCAAGATGTTATAAATTATCTTAATTATTCTCCTATAAATAAAAAAAGTTATGCAAAATTGAAAAATATTAAAGGAAATACTTTGGTTGATTTAGAGTTAGATTTTCCTTTAATAATAGACTTACCTGCTGAAGATATAGTATACAATTCTGATGTTTTAATTGATCAAGCTTCTTATGAGAATCTTTTTAGTAATTATCATTTAGATGACTTAAGTCTTAAAATAAAAATTGATAATTCGAGTATCTTTTATGAAGGGAATGGTAAAATTCTTGACTCAACAACAAAATTCAGCGGTAAACAATTAGATAAGGAAAATAAAGTTTTAGATCAGATTACTGGAACTTATAATATAAACTCATCAGTATTTAAATCTTTATTTCCACAAACTGAAACATCTTTTAATGGTAATGTTGAATTAGAGTATGTAATAAATGAAGAAGAAACAGGCTTATCTAAAATTGAGGGGATTGCTAAACTTGATGATTTATTCATAAATTCTGATTTTCTAGGACCTGATCTTAACTTTTTGAATGGTAAATTACGTTTTTTAATTAGACCATATGATAAATCTTATTCAGGATTCTTGGATATTAAAGCTGAGAACTTAGAAATAGAGGTTAATTCTATATTTAGAAATGAAAAGATATTAGAACTTGATGTTCAAACTTTTAAATCACCAAAACAAGATTTTATGATTAATTACAAAAGTAAAGAAGATAAATATTTAATTTCAGGAAATAAATTGACTTTAGAAAATTTCAATCTTTTTGATGAGAACGATTATGATATCGACAACATTAATCTAGACATTGATGTTGGAACTTTAGAAATGAATGGAATGAATTTCACGAACTCCCAAGTTAGTTTTACAAAATCAAAAGGAATATTTGACAATATGTTTATTAGTCTTTTAGGGGAAGAAGTTTTTCATAAAATAACTATCGAGAATGAAGATTCTCAAAAAAAATTTGTTTTAGAATCAAATTATATACCTGGTTTATTTAAAGCTCTTGATTTGAATTTAAATGTTAATCAGGGAAGTATTAAAGTAGAAGGTAAAAAATCAAAGAATACCAATAATTATGAAGGTGTTATTGTAGGAAAAAATATTGTTTTTTTTGATGCGCCATTTTTTGCAAACTTTTTTAGTATATTTTCTTTAGAGGGTTTTGCACAAAAACTAAAAGATGGAGGAATTATTTTTAATGATTTCAACGCTGACTATAAACTTTCAGAAAATAGATTGAAAATTGTTGATAGCCTTCTCAAAGGTAGTGAATTAGGGATACAATTTGATACTGTAATTGGTTTAAACGATGATTATTTTCTTATGAATGGATCAATTATTCCTGCATATACAATTAACACTCTTATAACTAAATTCCCAATCCTAGGAGATATTATCACAGCAGGATCACCTGAGGACGGTCTTATTGGAGCAAATTTTAAAGTAGAGAAAATTGATGGAGAGTATGAAGTTTTTTACAATCCAATATCTGTTTTTGTTCCAAATATAATAAAAAACTTTTTAGGGGACTAATTCTACTAACCCATATTTTTTTTTCCCTACATAAACAATCAGATAAAAGTAATTATTTTTTTCAGGATGTTTGATGAAATCTTCTTTTGAAATTAATAGATCTTTTTCTTCGATTACATCTTGATTTATTTTAACAGCTCCTTGTTCTATTAATCTTTTTGCCTGACCATTTGATTGTGACAATTGGAGTTCAACTAATAATTCCTTTATATTAATTCCTTTAATCAATTTACTAAGTTTAATAGATATTTTTTGATTACATGTGTCTATTATATTTGCTCCTATATTTGGTGAATTGAGAATACTCTTTGCAACTTTTTCAGCTTCATTAGATTTTTCTTTTCCATGGCATAATGATGTAACTTCATTAGCCAATAAAATTTTTAATTCATTTAGTTCTGAACCTTTGTAGTTTTTAAATTCTTCAATCTCATCAACATCAATTTCTGTAAATAGTTTTAGAAATCTCAATACGTCCTCATCAGCGGTATTTCTCCAATATTGCCAAAAATCACTAACGGAAAACATTTGCTCATTTAACCAAACTGCACCATCATTTGTTTTTCCCATTTTTTTTCCAGATGAAGTTGTTATTAAAGGTGAAGTTAAACCATAGACTTGACAATTTTTTTCTTTTTTAATCAAATCAATTCCTGAAACTATATTACCCCATTGATCAGATCCACCAAATTGAATCATGCATTTATGTTTTTCATTCAAAACCATAAAATCATATGCTTGGAAAATAGAATAATTAAATTCTAAGAAACTTAAGTGTTGTTCTCTGTTCAGTCTTTGCTTAATTGATTCCAAACCAAGCATTTTATTGATTGAAAACTTACTGCCAATTTCTCTCAGAAATGAAATTAATTCTAACTTATTTAACCACTCGTAATTATCTACCAATTCAGCACAATTATCTTTTGAACTTTCAAATGATAAAAATTTTTTAAATATTTGTTTTAAGTTTTCTTTGTTCTCACCTATATCTTTTTTTGATAAGATTCTTCTTGTTTCATCTTTACCTGATGGGTCGCCAATTAATGTAGTTCCGCCTCCTACTAAAATAATTGGTTTGTGCCCACATTTTTGGAAGAGTCGCATTAACATTAGAGGTAATAATGAGCCAACATGTAAACTATTGGAGGTGCAATCAAAACCAATGTAGCCAGTTGTCTTTTTTGATAAAAGTTCTCTTATAGATTCTTCATCGGTAGATTGGTGCAAAAACCCCCTCGCAATAACTGAATCATAAAAATCTTTTAACATAGTTCCTTATATGAGATTATAATAATAATGGTAAAAAAAAAAGAATATTGTTCCCTTGGTATTATGAGTGGAACATCGATTGATGGTTTGGATTTTTCTTTAATAAAAACTAATGGTAAGAATGACATAAAAACCTTATTTAATTGCTATTACAAATTTAACTCTAAATTAAAACAAAGTATTAAAAGCTTAATTAAAAAGTTCAATACTTTAAATTATAAATCTATTCTTGAATCCAATGATTTTATGGATTTTAATCGAAAGTTTACAGAATTAATAATAAAAAAAGTTAATCTTTTTTTAAAAAAATATTCGATTAATATTTCTTCCTTAGATGTGATTGGAGTGCATGGCAATACATTACTTCATAACCCTAAAGCAGGATTGTCAATCCAACTGGGAGATCCTTTGTTATTATCTAAAAAATTAAAGATAACAATAATTTCTAACTTCAGAGATAATGATATTAAAAAAAATGGACAAGGAGCACCCCTTGTTCCAATATTTCATCAATGTAAGTTCTCAGAGAATAAAAAAAATGTGATGGTAGTTAATCTTGGAGGTATTTCTAATTTTTCTTTCTTTAAAGGAAGAAAAATAACTCTAGCCTCAGATATCGGTCCAGGCAACAAACTTTTAGATGAGTTTTGTAGTTTGAATTTCAATGTAAATTACGATAAAAATGGAGAACTTTCATCCAAAGGTATAATAATTCCAAATTTGATAGAGAAGTGGAAAAAAAAAAAATTCATCAACGACTCAATTCCTATTTCTTATGACAATGCATTTTTTAGGACAAAAGATTTTATTAGAAAAAATAATTACAGTCATTTGGATATTCTTAGAAGTCTTACTTATTTTTCTGCTTATCTAATTTTTAATATTAATAAAAAGTTAAATTATAAAATCGACAAGTGGATTTTTTCAGGAGGAGGGGTGGAAAATAAAACTCTTATGAATGATCTCAAAAAATTATTAGGCACATCTACAATTTTTAAAACTGAAATTTATGGATTAGATCCATTTTTTATTGAATCTATGGCATTTGCTTATATTTCTGTTAGAACTCTAAAAAACTTGCCATCTTCTTTTCCACAAACAACTGGTTGTTCAGAGAGATCAGTATCTGGGTTGATTCAATCTATTAAGTAAACATCATCCAACATATTTTTTTACTTTTTCAATTACTTTATTTTCATTATTTAAGAAAAAATGATCGGCAGTTTTTACTAATTCATGTTTTACTTCTATGGACTTTTGTTTATTAAGTCTGTCGACAGCATCGTCTATTGCTTCGGTTTCCACAAGATTGTCCTTTTCTGCAGAAATTACTAGACCTGAGGCTGGGCAGGGAGCAAGAAAATTAAAATCATATTTTCCAACAGGAGGACTAATGAGTATAAATTTTGGAATTTCTGGTCTCCTCATTAAAAGTTGCATTCCAACCCATGCACCAAATGAAATACCACAAATCCAGTATTGAGTTGATTCCTGATTCTGGTGTTGGAGCCAATCTAGAGCAATTGCTGAATCGGCTAGTTCTCCTTCACTTCCATCGTGCTCTCCATCTGACTTTCCAACACCCCTAAAATTAAATCTTAAACTAGAAAAACCTATATCAGAGAAAAATTTATGAAGTCTCAATGACAATGGATTGTTCATATTACCACCATGACCCGGATGAGCATGCAATATAAGAACTGATGGTGAATTAGCTTTATTATTATGAGTGTAGCGAGCTTCGAGCCTTCCGATCGGCCCATTAAGTAAAATTTCTGGCATTTATACTTGACTAATTTAGTAAGATATATTTATATTCATAATTGTATAATACAAAAATTGTATAGTACAAAAGTATGATTATGTCAAAAAATTTATTTGTCTTAATTCTAGAGGATTTAAGAGCTGCTAGGAATAGAGATCCCGCGGCTAGGAATTTACTTGAGATTTTTTTTACTTACTCTGGTTTTCATGCAACCTTGATACACAGAATTTGTCATCTTCTATGGAAATTAAGATTAAAATTTCTAGCTAAATTTATAAGTAATCTTTCGAGAATATTAACATCAATTGAAATTCATCCAGCTGCTGAGATAGATTCTGGCTTTTTCATTGATCATGGTGCTGGTTTAGTTATTGGGGAAACCACAAAGATTGGTAAAAATGTTACAATATATCAACAAGCTACACTTGGAGGATTGTCTCCTTCACTTAATTCACATTCTCAAAGAAATGTTAAAAGACATCCAACAATCCATGATAATGTAATTGTAGGCTCTGGTGCTCAGATTCTTGGTCCTGTAGTAATTGGAAAAAACTCCAGAATCGGTGCTAACGCTGTTGTGCTAAAAAATATTCCTGAAAATATTACTTATGTTGGTATTCCGGCTAGAAAGATTGAATCCAAAAATCTGAGTGAATCATTTAATGCTTATGGGATATCAGAAGGAAAGATAGATGATCCAAACAAAAAGAGCATTCATGCCCTCTTCAAAGAAATTCATTCTTTAAATCAAAAAATTGAAGATTTAAAAAAACAACAAAACAATGGATTTAGAGTTTCATCAAAAGAAATTAAATTAAAGGATAATAAAACTAAGCAAGGTAGGCAAAAATGAGATTATCATCTAAAGGTAGAGTGGCTGTGACGTCTCTTGTTGATATGGCTCTGTATTCTAGAAATAGCAATCCCATAAAACTTTCTGATATTGCAAAAAGGCAAAATATTTCAATTACATTTTTAGAACAAATATTTTATTCACTCAAAAGAAATGGAATCGTTGAAAGTAGAAGAGGACCAATGGGTGGTTATACTTTTGCTAAAAATCCAAATTTAGTCAAGATATATGATGTTATAAAGGCTGTTGATGAAAAATTGAAAATAAATAATTGTAATGGTTTCGATTTTGGTTGTATTTCTGCTCGAAATAAAAAATCGAAGTGCCTAACCCATAATTTGTGGTATGAGTTCAGTAATCATATATCAAGCTTTCTTAGGTCAATTTCAATTGAAGATGTAAAATCAGATAATTTTTTAAAAAAAAATCATGAAAAGATGGAAAAAGTCAATTTTAAACACTAGATATTAGATTATGGAAAAAATGAAAAATATATATTTTGATTATCAAGCAACTACCCCTGTAGATCCAAGAGTTTTAGATAAAATGATGCCCTATTTTGCTGAAATTTATGGAAACCCTCATTCAAGGAATCATTCATATGGTTGGGAGGCTGAACAAGGCGTTGAGGTGGCACGTGAGCATGTAGCAAAAATTATTGGAGCAAATCCTAAGGAAATAATTTTTACATCTGGAGCAACTGAGTCAAACAATTTAGCCATTAAAGGTGTTGCAGAGTTTTATGGAGATAAAAAAAATCATATAATTACTTGTGTAACCGAACATAAATGTGTTTTAGAATCTTGCAGAAATCTCTCAGGGAAAGGTTTTGATGTTACTTATTTACCAGTTCAAAGTGATGGTCTTATTAATTTAGATGAACTTGAAAAAGTAATAACTGACAAAACGTTACTTGTATCTATTATGGGAGTTCATAATGAAATCGGAGTTATTCAACCTCTGGAAAAGATTGGAGAAATTTGCAGAAAAAATGATGTTTTTTTTCATACGGATTGTGCTCAAGCCATCGGAAAGATTCCACTGGATGTAGATAAAATGAATATTGACTTAATGAGTATTTCAGGTCATAAAATTTATGCACCAAAAGGTATCGGTGCCTTATACATTAGACGCAAACCAAGGGTAAGAATTTCTTCAATGATAAGTGGTGGGGGTCAAGAAAGAGGCATGAGGTCTGGAACATTGTCTCCGGCTCTTTGTGTTGGTTTAGGAGAAGCTTGCCGTATATACTCTGATGAAATGGAAAATGAGCATAAGACGCTATCTAAATTAAAAAAGATGATGCTTCAAGGCATTCGAAAATCATGTCCAGATGTTTACCTTAACGGGTCCGAAGACAACAGGGTTCCTGGGAACTTAAACTTAAGCTTTGCCTATGTGGAAGGTGAATCTTTAATGATGGGCATTAAAAATCTTGCTGTATCCTCTGGTTCTGCATGCACTTCTGCTTCACTAGAACCGTCTTATGTTTTAAAAGCTCTTGGTGTGGAAGAAGAATTAGCTCATACAAGCTTAAGAATAGGTTTTGGTAGATTTACAACTGAAAATGAAGTACAATATGCTACAGAAATGATTGTAAATGAAGTTAAACGTCTCAGAGAATTGAGTCCACTCTGGGAAATGGCTCAAGAAGGAGTCGATATAAGTAAAATTAAATGGTCTCATCACTGATCTAAGAAAGGAGATATCATGGCATACAGTAAAGAATTATTAGATCACTATGAAAATCCGAAGAATGTAGGCTCCATGGATAAACAGTCTGAAAAAGTTGGTACGGGTCTCGTTGGAGCACCAGCTTGTGGAGACGTTATGAAACTTCAGATTAGAGTTAATGAAAAAGGTGTAATTGAGGATGCAAAGTTCAAAACATTTGGTTGTGGCTCGGCAATTGCTTCAAGTTCATTAATCACAGAATGGGTTAAGGGTAAAAACCTTGATGAAGCTCATTCAATTAAAAATACTGAGATAGCAAACCATCTTGCTCTTCCCCCTGTTAAGATCCACTGTTCTATCTTGGCAGAAGACGCAATTAAAGCAGCTATAGACGATTATAAGAAGAAAAA
Organism: uncultured Alphaproteobacteria bacterium; assembly: GCA_902530985.1. GTDB lineage: Bacteria > Pseudomonadota > Alphaproteobacteria > Methylaequorales > Methylaequoraceae > Methylaequor. Next base: position 59,802 of record CACACI010000004.1, on the reverse strand, counting down.
TAAAAAATGATAACAGTAACTAGTAATGCTGTTAATCATATTAAAAGGCTTTTATCAAAGAGAGAAAAAAAACCTCTGGGTATAAAGCTTGGGATAGAAACCAAGGGATGTTCAGGGTTGACTTATAATATGGAATTTGTTGATATGCCAGATGCAAATGATGAAGTATTAAAGGTCCAAGATATTGTGATTTATATAGACCCTAAAGCCACATTATTCTTACTTGGTACTACAATGGATTATGAAGAAGGTGATCTAGAGTCAGGTTTTAAATTTATTAATCCTAATGAAAAAGGAAGATGTGGATGTGGTGAGTCCTTTCATGTATAAAACTTAGGTATGGTCACTAGTCATATATGCTGGAACTGTAAAAATAAAGTTGACCCAAAAAATCTTTTTTGCAGTAAATGTAATAAAATTCAATTACCAAAGACATTAAATGAGTTTGAGTTACTTGGAATTGAAGAAATATATAATTTAAATTTAGAGTTTTTAGAGAACAGATATTTAAAACTTCAAAAAATGGTTCATCCTGATAAATTTTCTAATTTGTCAGACAAAGAAATTAAATATTCAACTTTATTATCTTCAATGATCAATGATGCATATCAAAAACTGGAGAATAAAAACTCAAGAGCTAATTTGATATTAACACTACGCGGTTTTACTAAAGAATCAGAAAGTAAATCATATAATGATCCAGAAGTACTTGAGGAAATAATGAATATTCAAAATAGATGTTTAGAAACTGATAGTTTACAATCTAAAAAAGAGATTTTAAAAGAATTAGATTATAAAATTTCAAATACTTCAAAGGGTATATCAGAGTCATTTGATATTGAAGACTATAAAAATGCCTATAAATTAAATATTAAATTATCATATTTAGAAAAGATAAAAAATAACTTAAAGATGCTTTAATGAACTTAATTAATATTAAAGAACCTAATCTAGAAAATGATTCTAAATTATGTATAGGTATAGACTTTGGAACCACAAATTCTGTTTGTTCTGTGAAACTAAACGATGATTTTATTTATATATTAGATAAATCGGGTAAAGAATTGATACCAACTATTGTTTTATATGATGATAAAGAAAAGTTTTTTGGAAATGACATTTTAAAAGGAAAAAAATATTTTGATTCTATATTTTCAGTAAAAAGAAAATTTACTGAAAATTATGATAAGAAAATTTATTTAAATGAAAGAAATAATAAAATTTCACCGGTTGATGTATCAAAAGATTTTTTTATTTATATAAAAAAAATATGTGAGGATTTCTTAAAACAAAAAATTTTTGATTGTGTTATTACAGTTCCTGCCTATTTTGATGAAAAAGCAAGATCAGGTATCATGAAAGCTGCATTTATGGCAGGCTTTAGAGTCAGAAGATTGATCAATGAACCAACTGCTGCCGCTTTTGCTTATGGTTTAGAGAAAAAAAAAAGGGGAATTTTTTTTGTTTATGACCTTGGAGGAGGGACTTTTGATGTCTCTTTATTAAAATTATCTGATGGGATATTTAAAGTTATAGGTACTAGTGGTGATCCTAATTTAGGAGGAGATGATTTTGATGTTCTATTTACAAAGTGGGCTTTAGAGGAGAAACTTAAAATTGATTTAGATAACCTTTCAGAAAAAGAAAGTTTGAGAATTATAAAACATTTTAAATTAATTAAAGAAAAATTTGCAAATACCAATCATATATCAGAAGAATTAAATATAAATAATAGTTCAAAAAAAATTACAATAAATATAGAGGAGTTTCATTCTTGTATTGAACCACTTGTTGAAAAAACCATCCAAATTGCTTCTAAACTTTTAAATGAGGTTGATACAACTATAGATGAAATTGATGGTTTTATATTAGTTGGAGGATCTTCAAGAATTGAATTGATTTCTAAAAAATTAAAAGAAATATTTGGAACTCAGATTTTCAATGATGTTAATCCAGATCTTGTTGTTTCAAAAGGAGCTGCTCTTCATGGATATGAACTCTTAAATGGCTCCAAAAATATTCTATTAGATGTAACACCTTTATCACTTGGTATTGAGACCATGGGTGGTTTAATGGAAAAAATAATATCAAGAAATAGTCCAATTCCAGTTATAAAAGAACAAACTTTCACAACATATGAAAACGGACAGACTGCGCTAAAAATTAAAATTCTACAGGGAGAAAGAGAAACTTCGACAAACAATAGAAATCTGGGAGAATTTACACTAAATAAAATTTCTCCTAAACCTGCTGGAATACCAAGAATAAAAGTTATGTTCTCATTGGACGCTGATGGTATTTTGTTTGTTACTGCTCAAGATGAAGAAACAGGAAATGAGAGTGAAATTTCCATAAAAACAAATGAAAATTTAGATCTAGCTGAAATGAGGAGTATAGTCGAAAGTAGTATAATAAATGCAAAAGACGATATAGAACAAAGAATGTTAATTGAATCTAAAATTAAGGCAAAAAGCTTTTTAAATGAAATAGAATCAATTAAAACAGAAATTAAATTATTATGTAATAAAAACGATCAAGAAAATATTGAAAAAAATATTATTATGCTTAAAAATACTATAAAAACGAATAATTGCGATATGATTAACGAATGCATTGAAAAATTAAATAAATCAACTGAATCTTTTGCTCAAAAAAAGATTGAGAAAGATTTTTCACAAGTTCTTGGAAAAGGAATTAATGAATTAAGTTAGAATTATGACAAAGATAATATTTATAGAGCCTGATGGTAAGGAAAAAATGGTAGAAGCGGAAAATGGATTATCTTTACTAGAAGTTGCACATAGTAATGATATTGATCTAGAAGGTGCTTGTGAAGGTTCGCTTGCGTGTTCTACCTGCCATATTATAGTTGAAAAAGATTTTTTCAATAATTTACCCGAACCAACTGAAGAAGAAGAGGATATGCTAGATTTAGCTTTTGGCCTTACACATACATCTAGATTAGGATGTCAAATAATAATTAATGAGGAACTAGAAGGTATGAAAGTTAAAATTCCAGGTGGTACAAGAAATATGAGTGTTGAATAATGAAATTAAATTGGTCAGATTCAAGAGAAATTGCCATTCTCCTTGAAGAAAAATTCCCAGAAAAAGACAATGTTAATCTTAGATTTACAGATCTCCATTCTTGGATTCTTGAACTTGATGAATTTGAAGATGTCCCAGAAAATTCAAATGAAAAAATATTGGAGGCTATTCAAATGGCATGGATCGATGAAAGAGATTAATAATGATAGATAAAGAACGGTTTATTCAAGTTAATAATCTCCCCAACATTGGAAGCAGAATAGTTGTTGCTATGTCTGGTGGTGTTGATTCATCAGTCACAGCAGCCTTACTTAAGTATATTGGTTATGAGGTGATTGGTGTAACAATGAAACTTTATGAGGGTGCAAGTTCAAAAAACCCAAAGACCTGTTGTTCTGGTATTGACATTGCAGACGCTAGAAATGTTGCAAAAAAATTAGGAATAAAGCATTACACTATAGATTATAAAGATAAATTTAAAAAATCAGTAATTGATAAATTTGTAAATAGTTATGTTGAAGGGCAGACACCTATTCCTTGTATTCTTTGTAATCAAACTGTTAAATTTAAAGATCTAATAAGTTTTACAAAATCAATTAAAAGTGAAGTTTTAGCTACTGGTCACTATGTAAAAAGAATGGAAGATGGTAATGATATAAATCTTTATCAAGCAGATGACAACTTAAAAGACCAAAGTTACTTTTTATTTGCCACAACACAAACACAATTAAGGGTTCTAAGGTTTCCATTAGGTAATTACACTAAAAACTTTATCAGAGAACTTGCAGAAAATTTTGATTTGTCTGTTTCTAAAAAACCAGATAGCCAGGATATTTGTTTTATACCTGATGGTAATTATAGAGATTTTATAAAAAAAAATAATCCAAGAGTTTCTACAAGGGGCGATATTGAAGACTTAGATGGTCAAGTAATTGGTGAACATAAAGGAATTATTGATTATACCATAGGGCAAAGAAGAGGAATTGGAGTAGGAGGAATTAAAGGGAAAGAAGACCAGGTTCCATTGTATGTTATTGATATAGATAAGAAAAACAATAAAATAAAAGTTGGTCCTAAAGAGCAGTTGATGAGATACTTTATTTATTTAAAAGATTTAAATTTTTTTACAACAAAGCAACCAAAAAAAAAATTTGATGCTTTTATTAAAATCCGTTCAGGTAAAAAGCTTATATCTGCAAAAGTTGAATTAAATAAAAATAATAAGAAAAATGGTGTTGTTAAACTTTTAGAACCTGAACTTGGTATTGCTCCTGGTCAAGCTTGCGTATTTTATAATAATTATAAAAAAATGATTGGAGGAGGGTGGATAACAGCGAGTGAATTGAGATAAAATATTTATTCCTGTTTTTCATAAAACTCGATCATTTTCAATACCTGCATTGCTGTAAATTCATTACCTTTTTCACTAAAATGACCTCCTTTATTACGATAAGCATATAACGAACTTGGATCATTATGATTAATGATTTTGTTACTTAAATCAAGCCATTTAATATCTAGTTTTTTTATTATTTCATATGTTTTTCTTCTATTAGGGTCAGATTCATATATGTAGGCTTGTTGAAGAGTGGGGATATTAATAAAATAAATTTCACTTCCAATTTTATCTGCCAAATCTCTCGCCTTCCTCATAATGTCTTCAAAAACATTAAAATCAAAATCTCCATCTAAGTTTCTACTTTGCCCAAATGCTGTCCTTAAATAATGTAGTTTAATTAAATGTATTATATTAAACTTTTGAAAAACAGTTTTTTCATCTGCTTCAAAGATTTTATTTTTATTTTCTTTATAGGATGAAAGCATTTTAATCTCAATTTCATCGGACCTATTAAATAGATTTTGAGAGAATTCTTTTTGTTTTATATATCTGATAAAAGTTTTATGATTCGTATCAGTCATCATCCCAGCTAGATCATTTCCTGAAAAATGGAACCATAAGATAATTTTTGGTTTTTTTATTAAGACATACTCAACAATTGTAGCTAAATTAGAGAAAGGATTATTGCCTCCAATTCCTAAGTTAATAATTTGTCTTCCATTCTCGCGAATTAGATTTACATAGCCCTTATTATTGGGAATGCATGCTCCATGGGTGAAAGAATCTCCTAAAGCAACAAAATCAACTTTCTTTTTATTCCAAATTGAATCTGGATTATTAAACCCATGACGATCAGATTTAAAAATTAAATACTCACCAATTTCATTACAATAAACAGTGAGTTTATTAGGAATTAAACCTAATGGAAGTATACCTTTATACTCATTTGCTAATTTATAAAAAGGGTAAGCTTCGTTATTTTTTGTGGAATGTTGCTCAACCACTTGCTTAATGGTCCTTAAATCTGGATTAATTTTTCTTTCTTTTGCTGATTCTTTGATCTTTGAAACAATGTCAATAGTAATGTATTGTAAATAAAATTCTGCAGAAAAAACTGCAAACAAAATGGAGGATATATAAATTAAAGAAGTTAGTTGAACCGGTTTTTTAACAAAAGAAATTACCACACAAATCGCAGAAAATGAGATCACTGGGACTATGTAATATAATATAAATTGAATAAATTCAGCCGTAGTTGCCTGACTAAAATCTCTTCTAACAATCATATACACTATAAGTAAAATTGCTAAAATGAGAGTAGATCTCAAACAATATTTAGAAAACTTTTGACTATTTTCCATTTCAATGATTAATTATTTTCACTTTTTTATATATTAAAAATTCTTTAAATACTATTAAAAATAATTCAATCTTATGTTTTCTTAAATTAAGTTTCTTCAAATTAATGATTAAGAAAATAAATATTAGAAATTATTTATTTTATTATTAATCAATTTTTCATAAATTAAAAATTTAACTATACGCTTGTAACTATGTATATTTTAATTAACATTAGTTTTAATTTAAATTCCAAATAATTGCTTTTTAAACATAAAAATTGTGCATTAAAATGAGTAAAAATATTAATATTGTTGATATTGGAGCTGCTGGTGGATTAGAATATCTTTTTGAACCAATAACGGACTTTCATAAATCAAATGTGTATTTGTTTGAACCCAATCAAAATGAATATAAAAAATTAAAGAAAAAATACAGTAAAAACAAATCTATTAAAATTTTTGACTATGCTATTTCTAACAGTGTTTCCAAGAAAAAGTTTTTTAATTATACGACATGTAGTTCTCTTAAATACAGAAAACTTTTTAAAGAATCTAAAGTTAATAAAACATTTGTAAAAACAGAAACGATAGACAACCTCGTTAATAAAAAAATAATCGAAGCTCCTGATATTATTAAAATAGATGTTGAAGGAAGTGAAAATGACATTCTTAAAGGAATGAAAAAAACTTTAAAAAACAGTTTGATATGTTTAAAAGTTGAATTTAGTTTTCAAGGGAATGAGAAAAATGATATTGAAGGCAATGGCTTTAGTTTAATAAACAGAGTGATGTTAGAAAATAATTTTGTTTTAGCCGGATTATGTCATTATGAAACCCTTTTATGTCAAGTCTGGGGAGGGGATCTTTTATATTTAAAAAATCCAGAGGATAAGATTTTTGAGGATGATAAGCAGAGGTATATAAAATTATTGAATATTTGTTACGTGCTTAATAGAATTGGTTTTGTAAAAAATAGCTATGAAAAATATAAGAATTATTTCAATGAAAATGAAAGAAAAATAATTCATGGTTATTTTAATGACTTTTTTTGTCTTGGAAAAAAATTCTTTTATTTCCCAAAAATCTCAAGATTATTTTTTTTAATTAGTCTTTTCTTTATGGGATCAAATCATACATGTAAATCTGCTCCAAAAGTAAATGAATTGAATGGACTAAAGAAGGCTTTTATAAAATCATATTCTAAAAATAAATTACTTTTATAATTATAGATGATAGTTGTTAACAAATATTAAAAAAAATAACTACAACTTAACTGTTAATATTTTTTTTTCAAAAAAACTGATCTAAATAAATTAATCTAATTCTTGAATATGAAAGTTTTTTTAGTAACATCCATACCATATTTAAAGAGGAAGCATCATATACTTGCAGCAAAAAAGTGTATTTATTCTTTTTTAAAAAAGGCGGAGTAGCTCAGGTGGTTAGAGCAGCGGAATCATAATCCGCGTGTCGGGGGTTCAAGTCCCTCCTCCGCTACCAAAAGAACAAGAATGATTAATTTGTTAATAAGATGAATACTTTTAAAAGAATAAGAAAGAAGATTAAAAGTACATTTATATTTAACATTTTGCATAATATCTTCTTTAAACCATTAAAATCTTATGCAAATAGTTTTGGTGAAGATTTATTTGTAAATAATTATTTTATTGATCAAAAAAAAGGTTTTTATATTGATGTTGGTTGCAATCAGCCAAAGATTAATTCTTTAACTTATAATCTTCATAAAAAAGGTTGGAAAGGGATTAATTTTGATATATCAGAACGATGTATTAAACTTTATAACTTTTTTAGACCAAATGATTTAAACTTAAATTTTTCTATAGGTTCAAAAGAAGAAGTAGTAAAATCATTCATATTTTACGAAAATTGTACAATGAATACTGTTGACAAAAATTTTAAGAATTATACATCTAAAAGTGTTAATAAAAAGCCTGAAATACATGAAATACAACAAAAAACACTAGATCAAGTTCTTATCGAAAATAATGTTAATAGAATCGATTATCTTAATATTGATGTAGAGGGTTATGAGATGAATGTATTAAGAGGTTTTAATATTAAAAGATTTTGCCCTTTACTTGTTTCAATTGAAATACATGATTTAGACTGTCCACCTGTTAAAAATCAGATTTATAAATTCTTTAAAAAAAATAAATATAATTTAGTTTCAATATATGGATGGACATATTTTTTTGAATATAACAGTAATAAAAAAATTCACTTTAAAATTTAAATGATTTGATATACTTGAATTATTTATTAAACTTTATTGTGACTTTACTTTAGTTTCATGTTTTTACATATTTGCATAAAAAATCTATTTTTTAAATCTTTGTGTTTAGTTTTAGCCTATCTTTTTTTTATAAGTCCGAGTTATTTTATGGAATTAAATACAACTAAGATTGACAGCAGCAATATTTGTAGTTCATCAGATGATGATTCTGAAAAATCTGAGTTTAAATGTTTTTATAGTTGCTTAGCAGACAGAATGATAAATGGAAATGAATTTATCTTTTCGATATATAAAGACTATAGAATCTTAAGAAATAATAAAAGTTATATAATAACAAAAAATAAATTAATTGAACAAAATTCAAATTCTCCACCATCTTTATTTCTTTCCTAAATTTTAATAATAACTTTTGAAAGGATAAATGATGTTTAACTTAATCATCATATTAATAATTTTTTTTAACTCGAATCATTCTAAATCTTCTGAGCTGCATTTAGCTGACAGTCATGGTCCAATATCTTTAATGGGCGATCATATGCATAAAAAAGGAGAAGTAATGTTTTCATATCGTTTTGGGCATATGTTAATGAATAATGTCATGAACGGAACAAAGTCATTAGGTATTGATGAAGTGACTTCAGCACCTAATGGTGCATCTAATGGATTAGGTGGATACATGAATTCACCCATATCAATGAAAATGGATATGCATATGTTTGGAGCTATGTATGCTCTTAAGGATAATATTACAATAATGATAATGACTAGTTATCTAGAGAAAGAGATGACACAACAAAGAATGCGAATGTCTGGGGGCGCAAGGTTTGATGTAAATTCCTCTGGTATTGGAGATACAAGAATATCAGGATTATTTAGAATATTTCAAAATGATTATACAAAAACTCATATAGGCGTTGGGTTGAGTTTGCCAACTGGAAGTATCGATGAAAGAGATAACACTCCTGCATCTACAAATGCTAGATTAGGTTACGCTATGCAAAATGGAACAGGAACTGTTGATCCTTTCTTTTTTGTTAATAATGTTAATTCTTATGGAAGACTTAAGTTTGGTGAGCAATTTTATTTTAAGACATCTGCATCAGGAAAAAATTCAAAAAATTATGAATATGGAGATAATTTTGATGCAACTATATGGTCTTCCTTCAGGTGGCGTGACAATATAAGTACATCTATCAAAATTAATTACAATTATCAAAATAAAATGGAAGGTTCAGATAATGAGATGAACCCTAGAATGAGCCCAGCTATGGACGCAAGAAATAGAGGGCATCAAAAATTAAACTTTGGTTTTGGAGTTAATTTTATAAATTATAATGAGTTTTTAAAAAATCATAGGCTTGGAATAGAAGGTATATTTCCTGTTTATAAACAATATAGAGGTATCCAAATGAAGGAAAATTATAAACTTACTCTTGGATGGCAATATAGTTTTTAAAAAGTTAGTTGAAAAAAAATGTAATTTCTTCATAATTACCTTAATGTAAGGTATTGTGTGGACTTATGTTTAATTTAAAGATATTTATATCAATTCTGCTCGTGTTAACGGCTTTTACAGCAAAAAAATCTGAGGCTTTAAATCTTTTTGAACTTTCACTTCTTGGAATAGGTGCAGGTTTTGTGGCAGACCAGTATTTTGATACTTCTATTGAACGCTCTAACACTTATGAATTTAAAAGAGAGTTGGTTGAAAAGTTTTACGATAATCAAAGGAAAAGTGTCCCTGCAGGATATTTTAGAAGTTTGCCTTTACAAGAGCAGTTATTGCTTATCGAGGAATTAGAAAGTTTCTGACAAATCTAAACAAATATTTTTTAAGTCGTTTAAATATGAAATGCTAAGAAAAATAACATTTATTGTACTTCTTTTTTGGTCTTCATCATCAATGAGTAATACTTTTAGTGAAGTATTTGGTAGTGAAGGAGCTGCAGGTATAGAAAACCCTAAAACTAGGAGTCTAAGTTACACATTACAGTATGCAACACTAGCTGGATCTATAGGTTATGTGATTCGAAAACTACATGATACTGGTTTTTTAGAACCACTTGGATTTACACCAAGTATAAATGAAAAACTTTCTCCTCTTGCTTATAAGAAAAGTTACATTTTAGATAAGCATTCTGCGAATATTATAAATGTTAATCAAAAAGTTGAAGAAATAAATTATTACAACAATTTAAAAAAAAAATTAATAAATAAAAAATATTCATCTAAAGCTATAGAACTGAGAAATAATAAAAATTTTTCAAATTCAATAATAAACACAAATAACAGAAATTACATATTAAATAGGTATTATGAAGAATAATTTTAGAATTATTGCTTTGGTGTTATTTTTTTCTTTTTTAACATCATGTTCATCAATGAATATTGATAAATCTTCAGTAATGAAAACTTCTTCTACTGCAGTTGGAGGTTATTTTGGTTATCAACTTGGAGATGGAGACTTATTATCTACAACTATTGGATCTACTTTGGGAGCAGTAATTGGTTCCTATTTAATTGATTTTATAAATCAAGATGATTATTATTTTTTCAAACAAGAAACTTTAAGAGTTCTTGAAATTAATGATAATAATATATCGGTTGATTCAGGCTACTGGAATAATCCAAAAAGCGGAAACAAAGGTGTTATCAAAATTAGGGGTTATTTTGGGTCGCCGGAATGCAGGTTGATAGAAAATATTTATTTAAAAGGAAGTGAGACATCAAATTCATTTGGAACAGCCTGTAGAGAAAAAAGTGGTCAATGGGCTATGATTAAATAATATATTTAATTTTTTTTTTATTTTATTATATCATAGATATATGATTATTATTTCTCCATCTAAAAACCTCAATTTAAAAACTGAAGATATTCCGCTGGAAGAGACAATTCCTTATTTCTCCTCTGAGGTTAAATGCTTAATAAAAAAAATCAAAACTCTTGATAAAAAAGAAATTAAGTCTCTTATGAATATAAGTGATTCATTAGCAAAACTTAATTTTGAGAGATATAAAGATATAAATAAAAAAAATAACATGATGAAACAGGCAGGATTTATTTTTTCTGGTGATACATTTAATGGCTTGTTAATAAGATCAATGAACAATCGATCTCTAGTGTACGCTGAGAAAAATCTCAGAATTTTGTCTGGTTTGTATGGAATATTAAAGCCATCAGATCTGATTGAGCCCTATAGATTAGAAATGGGTACAAAAATGAATAATATACTGGGAGAAGATCTTTATAATTATTGGGGTAAAAAAGTAACAACTAAACTTAATAATGACATTAAAAAGACTAAATCTAAATATTTATTCAACTTGGCATCTAATGAGTATGCTTCAGTAATTAAAAACTCAGAATTAGAAAGTCAAATAGTAAACTTTGATTTTAAAAAGAAAATAGGTAATAATTTATCAGGTATTGGAATGGTCATAAAGAAACTAAGAGGAGCGATGGCAAGGTTTATCATAGTAAATAAAATTCAGAGTATAGATAAACTAGAAGATTTTAACGAATTTGGATTCAAATTCCTGGAATTTGATAATTCTTCTTATCGATTGGTATTTGTCTCTCAATGAAAACACAAAAAATAGTTGTCCAAATCCCCTGTCTTAATGAAGAGGCTGGGATAGGAAATGTCATTAATAAAATAACAAAACAAATCCCTAAATGTAAAATCATAGTTTACGATAATGGATCTGTTGATAATTCTGTAAAAATTGCACTCAAGAATGGGGCGGAAGTTCGTCATATAAGTAAAAAAGGAAAGGGTAATGTTGTAAGAGTTATGTTTTCTGATCAAATTGATGGTGACTTTTTTATAATGATTGATGGCGACGATACATATGATGTTTCAAAAATTAACAAAATGTTAGATTTAATGAGAAAATATAAATATGATATGATAGTTGGTAAAAGGGTTCATTCAGATTCTTTAGCTTATAGAAAGGGTCATGTATTAGGTAATAGGTTTTTTTCAAACTTCGTAAACTTTTTCTTTGGAAGAGATATTACTGATATTTTTTCTGGATTTAGAATTTTTTCTAAAAGATTTATTAAAACTTTTCCTTTAATATCTCAAGAATTTGAGGTTGAAGCTGAACTTACAATCCACGCACTAGAACAAAGATTATCTGTTGCAGAATATGATTGTAATTATAGTTCAAGAATAGATGGTTCATCAAGCAAATTAAGTACTTTTAAAGATGGAATTAAAATATTAAGACTTATTCTAATATTAATAAAAGATGAAAAACCTCTTCTTTTTTTTACTATATTAAGTATTATCTTTCTGCTTTTTTCACTAATCAGTGGTATACCCGTAATACGTGATTTTTATTTGACTGGTCTTGTTGAAAAAATGCCATCAGCTATTCTAGCTGGTTGTCTAATGATACTTAGCTTTTTAAGTTTCTTTTCTGGATTAATACTTGATATTATAAGAAAAGTGAGATTTGAAAATAAGAGAATGAATTTTCTTATTTATAAGGAATAAGGATTATTTGATAGGAATTTTTATACTTTTTTTTTTAAAGCTATTATCTAGTTTGTTATCCATTATTTTCCGTTTATTTTCATTAATTAGCCAAATCATCTGCATTGCAAGAGTATGCAGTCTTTTTGCTTTTGATTCACCAGATAATATTCTAGCAAATTGCCTTTTACTTATGCCTAGTGAATCTGATGCACTTTGAATTGAAAGGTCATTCTTTTTCATCCATTCCCTTATTTCATTCGGACTTGGTTCATCAACATTTAAAAATAACAATCTATTTATTCCCTAAATAAGCTTCTCTAGTAAGTTTATTAAATTTTTCAATATTTTCCAATTTATTTGCTCTTTTATCTAATAGAGAAATTAAAACTATTGAGATAAACGATATACTTACAGTAAAGATTGCAGGATATTTGTATGGAAAAATTGCTTTTTTAAAATTAAATACCTCAATCCAAATGGTTGGTCCTAATATTACTAAAGCTATGGTAGTAATTAGGCCAATCATACCTCCATAAAATGCTCCATTAGTGGTTAAATGTTTCCATGTAATGGTTAAGAAGAGAATTGGGAAATTAGTGCTAGCTGCAACAGCAAATGCTAACCCAACCATAAATGCAACGTTTTGTCCTTCAAAAAAAATTCCAAGAAAGATAGCTAAGATACCTATTAAAACACTTGAAGATTTTGATACTAATAATTCCTTTTTATCATCAACATTTCCTTTTTTTATAACATAAACAAATAAATCTCTTCCTACAGCTGAAGCGCCAGCTAAAGTTAAACCAGATACAACAGCCAAAATTGTAGCAAATGCTACTGCCGAAATAAAACCAAGAAAAAACTCTCCTCCAATTGAATGCGAGAGGTGAATTGCTGCCATATTATTAGAACCTAAAAGGTTTCCAGTACTATCAAGGTAAGATGAATCTTTTGTTAAAAAAACTATTGCTCCAAAACCAATTACAAAAGTTAAAATATAAAAATATCCAATAAAAGTTGTTGCGTATAAAGCAGAAATTCTGGCACTTTTTGCATCTGGTACTGTGAAGAATCTCATTAAAATATGTGGTAGACCTGCTGTTCCTAAAATTAATGCTATTCCTAAGGAAATTGCAGATATAGGATCATCTATAAGTCTTCCAGGAAATAAGATTTCCTGTCCACTATCATGAATCAAAGTTGCTTGATTTAAAAGATTACTTAAACTGAATGAAAATTCTTTAAAAACGAGAAAAGCCAGAATCGAAGCTCCAAATATCAAAAGAAATGCTTTTATTATTTGGACCCATGTAGTAGCAATCATTCCACCAAACCCAACATAAATAATCATTAAGATACCAACAATCCATACAGCAACTTCGTATGGCAATCCAAAAAGTATTTGTATAAGAGAGCCTGCACCAACCATTTGAGCAATTAAATAAAGAATGACAGTAACTAGAGTTCCAATAGCAGAAAGTATTCTTATTTTTGATTGTTCTAAGCGGATTGAAGTTACATCAGCAAATGTAAACTTTCCTAGATTTTTAAGTCTTTCAGAAATTAAGAATAGAATTATTGGCCAACCAACAAGAAAGCCAATAGAATAAATCAAACCATCAAAACCAGAAAAAAAGACTAAACCTGAAATTCCTAGGAATGACGCAGCTGACATGTAATCACCTGCAATTGCAAGGCCATTTTGAAAACCTGAAATCTTCCCTCCTGCAGCATAATAATTTTCTTTTATATTGGTTTTTTTTGAAGCATAGTATGTTATCAGTAGGGTTACAAAAACAAATAAAATAAATATGATGGCAGCAAAATAATTGCTCCCACCACTAGTTGCTAAACACAATGAAGGAAAAAAAAATAAAAAGATAAAATAATAAAAAACCGTCATTTTAATTTATCTTTAAGTTTATCAAGATAATTATTTGCTATAAGTGTGTATGCGAACGTAAGAAAAATTGAAAAAATAATTATAGAAAGTCCAAGGACTATTCCAACTGTAATATAGCTGTCATATAAGTAAATACCTAAAACTCTAGGCCTAAAACCAATTAGTAAAATGAATGCAAAGTATATAAATAAAATTAATAAAGAGAAAGAAAATGCAATCAACTTATTTAAGAAGATGAATTTATTATATAATTTTTCTTTGGAAGGAAGTTTTTTCATAAATTAAAGCCAGGCATAAAATTAACCTGGCTTTATTATTAGTTTTAAAGATTAACAGTGACAGCTTTGAGCTCTGTATAGCTTTTTAGAACTTCATGACCCATTTCTCTTCCCCATCCAGATTCTTTATATCCTCCAAATGGTAGTGATGCATCAAAAATATTATGACAATTGACCCAAACTGTTCCAGCTCTAATCTTTGCTGCAAGTTTATGTGCCGTACTTATATTTTGGCTCCATACACTAGCAGCTAAACCAAAAGTGGTATTATTTGCTGCCTCAGCAATTTTATCTAGATCTTGATCAGAAAATGGTTGTGCACAGAGTACAGGTCCAAATATTTCTTCTTTAACTATTGACATATCCTTATTAGTTTTTGCAAAAACAGTTGGATGAACAAAATGCCCACCAGATGAATTATCATATTTACCTCCAGCTACAATTTTGCCACCTTCAGACTTACCAGATTCAATGTAACCGGATACTTTTTTAAACTGTTCATCTGAGACTAAAGGTCCCATTTCAGATGATGAGTCCATACCAGGTCCAACCTTAATATTTGAAGCTATTTTTGAAATCCCTTCAGTTACCTGATCAAAAACTTTTTCATGAGCCATTAATCTTGATCCAGCACAACAGCATTGACCATGATTAAAGAAAATAGCACTTGCAGCACCAGCAATTGCAGCATCAATATCAGCGTCTGGAAAAATAATTGTTGGTGATTTGCCCCCAAGTTCTAATGAAACTTTTTTTAGATTTCCTGCGGATGCTTTGGTGATTAATTTACCAACTTCAGTTGATCCAGTAAATGCAACTTTATCAACATGAGGGTGCGCTGCAAGGGGAGCACCTGCTTCCTCACCAAATCCTGTTACAACATTTAAAACTCCCTCAGGTAAAATATTTGCATCGTTTATGATTTCAGTTAATCTTAGTGCAGATAATGGAGTTTGTTCTGCAGGCTTTAAGACGATAGTACAACCTGCGGCTAGTGCTACAGATAATTTCCATGCAGCCATTAAAAGAGGAAAATTCCAAGGAATAATCTGACCAACTACACCAACTGGTTCCCTTAAAGTATAACTATGATATTGTGCTCCAGGAGTGTATGGAACAGAAATTGGGATTGTTTCACCTTCTATTTTTGTAGCCCAACCAGCCATATACCTAAAAATATCTGAGGATAGTGCAACATCAGCACCTGCAGCTATAGCAACAGGTTTTCCATTATCTAAAGACTCTAGTTGCGCTAGTTCTTCCGTGTGATCATCAATTAATTCTGCAATTTTCCATATTATTTTCCCTTTTTCATTTGGTGGTACTTTATGCCATTTACCAGAATCAAAACATTTTCTGGCTGCTGATACTGCCAAATTAATATCTTCCTCACTACCTGCCGAGCAAGTAGATATTTTTTTGCCTGTTGCAGGATCTTCAACATCAAAGGTTTTACCAGATTTTGAATTTACCCATTTACCATTGATATAGAGTTTTTGAGTTTGTTTAAGAAACTTGCCAACGTTGTCGTTAACAGTATAGTCTAGAATAGAAGCATCCATTTTAATTCCCTCCAATTATTAAATTATAAAATAAAGCTTTTGCTATTATCCTAACAATTAGAATGTTTAATTACAACATTCTTAATCATAATGTAGTGTTCTGAAGGTTTTTTTACGATATAAAAAAAATGTTAATTTTTATAAGATATGTTCTATTAAAGTTTGGTAGGGTTTGGGGCATCTCCATAAACTTCTTTAGGGTCAAAAACCTTTTCTTTTTCAGTAAACTCAAGTTTAATTGAATATTTATTGTCAGCTAAAGCCAATTTTCTGTAAAAACAGGATTTGTACCCAACATGACAACTAGCCTTAAGTCCCCCTAGCTCTACTTTAAAAATAACACAATCTTGGTCATCATCTATTTTAATTTCTTTTATCTTTTGTTTTAAACCACTTGTTTCACCTTTTTTCCAAATACATTTCCTACTTCTTGACCAATAGTGGGCTTCTCCTGTATTCATTGATAATTTAAATGCCTCAGGATTCATGTAACCGTGCATAAGTATATGATTGTTATTTGAATCCACAGTAATTACAGGGATCAAGTTGTTGTCGTCGAACTTTGGCTGAAGTGTTGTGCCCTCTTCAACTTCAAAAATAGATTCTCTTTTACTGAAACTCTTAATCATTAGTCCATAATATAATTCAAAAATCTTTTTTGTAAGTTTAAGTCTGTTTTAAACTCACCTAAAAAAGAATTTGTGATTGTTGAGACATTTGGTTTTTCAACTCCTCTAGTTGTCATACATTGGTGAATAGCTTTGATGTAAATAGCAACTCCTCTTGGTTTCATTGCATTATTAATTGCAGTTGAGATCTGTTGAGTCATTGTTTCTTGTGTTTGGAGTCTCTTGGCAAAGATTTCAACTGTTCTTGCTAACTTGGAAATACCAACTACTCTTTTTACCGGAATGTAAGCAATGTGAGCAACTCCTATTATGGGTACCATATGATGTTCACAATGAGAATTAAAGGGTATATCTTTTAACATTACCATGTCTTTATAACCTTGGACATCCTCAAAGGTTTTGGAAAGGATTTTCTCTGGCGATTCGTTATAGCCTAAGAAAAACTCTTCATAGGCATTGATAACTCTTTTTGGAGTTTCACGTAAACCTTCTCTTTCAGGGTCATCACCTGCCCAGCGAATTAGTGTCTCCACTGCTTTTTCTGCTTCTTTTCTGCTTACTTTATTCTGATGTGCCAGCTTTATTTTTTTTGGTGAACTTGAATCCATAATATCTTTTTCTTTCTATTTTAAATTAATCTGATAATTAATAATCTTGTACTAAAAAAAAAAATTTAAAGTAATATATTTAATACTACTTAAAAATCCAATTTGCAAAATGAAATTTAAAATCTTAAATGGTACTGTTTACGACCCTTCACAAAATATTAATGGAAAAAAACAAGATTTGTATGTAGATGACGGATTAATTGTTAAACCTGAAAAGTCAAAAATCAAGGATTATCAGAATACTTATGATGCAAAAGGGATGATAGTTATGGCTGGAGCTATAGATATTCATTCTCATATAGCTGGAGGAAATGTAAACAATGCTCGATTGCTATCGCCTGAAATCCATTCTAATTTTTTAGAATATAATCTAAATAGAAAGAAACTTCTTCCAGGTTTTAATTCAAGATGGACTTCAGAAGGTACTGGGTATAGATATGCTGAGATGGGTTTCACTACAGTTATTGAACCTGCGGTACTTCCTATTAATGCTTTCTTAACTCAATTAGAGTTGGAGAAAATTCCAATGATCGATAAAGGTTGCTTAGGAATTGTTGGTAATGATACTCTTTTGCTTGATGCTTTAAACAAAAAAAAAGGACAGTCTTTTATTGATGACTATGTTGCATGGAACATTAATTCATCTAAGTGTCTTGGTTTGAAAGTTATTAATGCAGGTGGCTCAGAGTTTTTTAAACGTACTGGAGAATCTGAATCATTTAATTTAGATGACATTGTTCCAGAATATGGTGTTAGTTCAAGGCAGATTTTAGAATCCCTCAATATTGCTAACGAGAACCTAAAGATTCCTCACCCAGTACATGTTCATTGTAATAATTTGGGGATGGCTGGAAACATAAGTTCTGTGTTGAGTACTATAGATGCTGCCCAAGGAAGAAGAATGCACTTAGCTCATATTCAGTTTTACGGATATGATAGTAAGGGTAAAAAAGGATTTTCTTCAGGGTCTCAAGAGTTAGCTGAAAAAATAAATAAAAATAAAAATATTTCAGTGGATATAGGTCAAGTAATGTTTAAACCAACGATGACAATTTCTTCAGATATCTGGAAGCAGAATCAATCAAAACTTCATGCGAATCCAAAAAAATGGGTGATCTCAGAAATTGAAGATGGGGGAGGGGGCATAATACCTTATGAATATAAAGAAAAGAATTTTGTAAATGCACTTCAATGGGCAATAGGGTTAGAACTTTTTTTATTGATAAAGGACCCTTGGAGAGTTTTTCTAACCACAGACCATCCAAATGGTGCCCCTTTTACTTCTTATCCAGAATTAATAAGATTATTAATGGACCTTGATTTTAGAAATTCTGAGCTAGACAAAATTAATAATTATGCAAAAGATATGAGTGATTTAAAATTTATTAAAAGAACTTATAGTTTTTATGAGTTAGCTATAATGACAAGGGCAGCCCCAGCAAAAATTCTTGGCTTAACAGACAGGGGTTCTCTAAAATTTGGATCTGTAGCTGATATTTCTATCTACAACCCAAAAAAACCAATCGACAAAATGTTCAGAAATGCAGAATATGTATTTAAAAATGGTATTGAAATTGTTAAAAACGGAAAAGTTCATAAAAATTTAAAAACATCAACAAAATGTCTTAAATTGTCATATGACAAGAATATTCATAAAAAGATTAAAGAATGGTTTGAAAATTATTATTCATTAAGTTTAAAAGAATTTGAAATTGATGAGACTTATTTTGGTGAAAAAAATTTTCAGAACATAGAAAAAGCTGGATAATTTTTTTATTTTTTATCAATAATTCTGAAGAAAAATGGGGTTATAAATAATGTTAAAAAAATAGAAAAAATAATTCCAGTGATCAAAACAATCCCAATTGTTAATCTTGATTCAAAACCAGCTCCGGAACCTAAAACTAATGGTATAATTCCAATCACAGTAGAAAAACCTGTCATAATAACAGGTCTAAATCTTTTTTTACATGCTTTAATAATGGCATTGTATGAATTCTCTCCTTTTAATTTCATTTGCCGAGCGAACTCAACTATTAGAATGCCATTTTTTGCTGCAATACCAATTAATATAATTAGACCTATCTGACTAAATATATTTAATGAGTTATTAAATAAATATATTCCACTAAGGGGAGCTACAATAGTTAAAGGTACAGATAACATTATTATAAGAGGAAATTTGTAGCTTTCAAATTGAGCACAAAGAATAAGATAAACAAAAATAAAGGAAACTATAAATAAAAAATAAAATTGATTCATTGATTTTTTATATTCTTTACTTTGTCCTTTGAAATCGATTTTAAAATTTCCTTTTAGTTTTTCTTTAGATAAGTTCTCTAAATAATTTATTGCTTCGCCTAAGGAATATCCTTTTTGTAAGCCAGCACTAAGCGTGATAGATCTCATTTTGTTATACCTGTTCAGCTCTTTTGCTTCTGCAACTTCTTGGAACTCTAAAAAACTATCTAATCTAATATAGTTTCCATCCAATGATTTTACTTCAAATGCTCCAATGTCTTTTATATTCTGTCTATATTCTTTCTTTGCTTGAACAATTACATAATATTCCTCTCCATCTTCTATGAAGGTGTTAATTTTCCTCCCAGCAAGAAGTATCTCAAGAGTTCTGCCAATTTGAAAGTTTGAAACTTTAAGATCTGAGGCGGTGTTTTTATTTATTTTTATTTTAATTTGAGGTCTATTTTTTTTGTAATCAATTCTACTAAAAAGAAAGTTCTTATTCTGTTTGATCTCATCTAGAATGATTTTCATATTTTGGTTAATATTTTGATAGGAGTCTCCTGAAATCACAAATTGAAGTTGTTGACCTGACCTTCTTTGTCCCAGACCACGTGGAGGAAAAATTATTACTTTTGAATCAGTAATTTCAGTCGATATACTCCTAAATTCATCGATTATTTCCCAAATTGTTCTTCTATCATCCCAATGATTTAAAATTATTATACCAAGTCCATCACTAAAATTTTGAGTACCTGAGAAGCTTCTTGGAACTCTTAAAAGAATTCGTTTTGCCTCATTATTTTTATTGAATTCAATTAATTTTGTTTCTAGCTTTAACATTTGATTTACCGTATTTTCAAATGTGCTACCCTCTGGTGACTCCATCACCATAATAAAAACACCTCGGTCTTCTTGTGGTGCAAATTCTTTTGCAATATTCTTGTATAAAAAAATCGAAAATAAAATAATTGGAATAATAAGTATTGGATAAATTAGTTTTTTATTAAGAAAAAATGAAAGTAATTTTATATATAATTCCTCAAATCTTTTTGTTTTGTTATTATTTGTTGGTGAATCTAATACTTTGGAGCACAGCATAGGAGTTAATGTTAAAGATATTATTGTAGAAAATACAACCGCGCCTATAACAGTTACTGCTAATTCTTGAAAAAGTTTAGCTGTGTCTCCTTCTAAGAAAATTATTGGCATAAAAATACTAATTAAAACAACTGAAGTTGATAAAATTGCGAATAGCACTTCTTTAGAACCATTTATAGCAGCAGATAACTTTGATTCACCTGACTCAATTCTTTTATGAATATTTTCTAACATTACTATTGAGTCATCAATAACTAACCCTGTGCATAGCACTAAAGCTAAAAGAGTAATAAGATTTAAAGAGAATCCAAACAAATTTAGGAAAATAAAAGTTGATAAAATTGAGATAGGTACCGTTAAAACTGGAATTATTGAACTTTTAATATTTCTTAAAAAAATTAATATTATAATAGTAACTAAAAGCACTGCAAAACAAAGGGTGAATATTACTTCCTGAAGCGCTTCAGACACAAAAAGTGAAGTATCATAGCTTTGATAAATATTAATACTTTGCGGAAGTTCGTCTTTGATTCTAGCATATTCTTCTTTTACCTTATTTGTTACATCAATTAAATTTGCTGACTTTTGTTTTAAAATTCCAAGTCCAATCATTTCTTCTGCATTGCCTCTGAAGATTTGTCTAGTCTCTTCTGGACCAATTTCAATCTTAGCAACATCACCTAATCTAACAAATGAAAAACTATCAACTCTTTTAATTACTAAATTCTCAAAATCATTAACAGTTTTGTATCCACTTTCAAGCTTAACTGTAAAGTCTCTATATTTTGACTCAATTCTTCCCGCGGGTGTTTCTATATTTTCGTTTAAAAGTTTTTGTTCAATCTCTGAGACTGATATTGAATATTGGGATAGGAGTTTAGGGTCGAGCCATATCCTCAATGATTTCTTTTTACCACCTGAGAGTCGAACTTTTGCTACACCAGGTATAACTGATAATCTATCAACTAAGTATCTTTCTGCATAATCTGTAAGTTCTAATTGATTTATGTCATTTGAAGTTAAATTTAACCACATAATCGCATTGGCGTCAGAATCAATCTTTGATATTTCAGGTGGATTAGAATCCTTAGGTAGATTTTCTAGAATTCTAGAAACGGCATCTCTAACATCATTAGCGGCTTCATTAATATCTTTGTCAGCCTTAAATTCTATTGTAACTTTTGACCTTCCATCTCTGCTTACAGAAGAGATGGACTCTATTCCATCAATTCCACTTATTTGTCCTTCAAGAATTTCTGTGATTTTGGTTTCAATAATTTCTGAAGCAGCACCTGGATAAAGAGTATCTATAGTAATTTCAGATCTTTCAATATCTGGGAACTGCCTAAGTGGTAGTTTTTTTAAAGAAAGAAGCCCGAGTATGATTAAAAATACTACAAGTACTGAACAAAAAACTGGTTTTTTTATAAAAAACTCTGAAAAATTCATCTTATCTTAACTTTAGAACCTTCTTTAATTTTATTAATACCCTCAAAAACTACTAAATCATCAGAGTTTAAACCATTTAAAACTTCTACCATCCCATCATTACGAAAACCAACTTCTATTTTTTTTTTTGATACAATATTTTGATCAATGATTACATAAACAAAAGATAGGTTGTCTTGACTTAGAATTGCATTTTCTCTTACAATGAATGCATTTCTTTTTGCCAGAGGGATCTTTAAATTAACCATCATTCCAGGCATAATATTGTTTTTAGAATTATTAATTCTACCTAAGATTTTAAAAGTTCTTGTATTTTCATCTACTATTGGATTTACAACTGATATTTTACCATTTATCTCTTCAATTTTTTTTGAACTTAAATCTAAAATAAAATTACTATTAACTTTAACTTGATCAGAATAGCTTTCTGGAACATATGCTTGGATTTTCAAAAATTCTGTATCGTAAAGTTCTGTAATAACATCACCGGGTTTTATAAATGATCCCTCGCTAAAATTTCTTATACCAGTTAAACCATTGAAAGGAGCTTTAATTTTAAGATCTTCTATTTGTGCTTTAATTTCTTTAACCTTTCCTGACAATTTCTTTTTTGTCATAAGTCTATTATCAAGAATGGATTGAGAAATATTTCCTTTTTTAGATAGTATAAGTGCTCTTTCGTAATTGACTTGTGCTTCTTCAAGTTCTGCTTGCACCTGCATCAATAAAGCTTGTTCTTCATTATCTATTAATTCTACGAGTAATTGATTTTTTTTTACAAATCTGCCTTCCTTGAAAAGAATTCTTTTTATTTTTTCAGAAACTACACTTGTTATCTTAACGCTCTCATTTGCAACAACTGAGCCTGGGAGTTCTAAAGTATCTGAAATTTCTTTTATAATAGGTTTGTGAGCTCCAACAGTAACAAGGTTTTGTGAATTCAATTTATTAAAAAAAAGAAGACAAAAAATAGATAATTTTATTATTGTTGAATTCATACATTCCTGAGATCTTTTATTATTTTTTTATACTCACTACACTGAAAAATTGTTGAACCCGAAACCAATACATTTGCTCCTGCATTTATAGCCTTTTTTGAAGTATTTAAGTTAATTCCACCATCAACTTCTAGGTCGATCTTTTTATTTCCTATCATGCCTTTAATATCTTTTATTTTATCTAATTGTTTATGTAAAAAATCTTGTCCACCAAAACCTGGCTCTACAGTCATCACTAGTATTAAATCAGTATAATCTAAGTATTTTTCAACTACTTTTGCGGGAGTAGATGGTTTAATTGAAATACCAACTTTTTTATTGAATTCTTTTATTACAGAAATTGAGTCAAATACATTTTCCTTAATCTCATGATGTATAGTTATTATATCTGCACCTGCATTTGCAAATTCAGGTATAAATTTTTTTACTGGGTCAATCATTAAATGAACATCAAATGTTTTGTCAGTATATCCTCTTATTGATTTAATAACGTTTGGCCCTATTGTTATATTTGGAACAAAATGTCCATCCATTATATCTATATGAATATAATCACAATCTGTTTTATCGAGATCAGAAATCTCATCACCAAGTTTTGAAAAATCTGCAGAAAGAATTGATGGTGCGATTTTCACCTTTTTATTCATAATTTGAGTTTTCTAGATCCTCTGAATATTTTCCAAGAGTGGCACTTGAATTCAATTTGCTTCTTTTAAATAACGCATTTTGCGAATTTGAGATTTTATTATCATTTCCTTGCCATGCATTTAGTGTTGGTTGTTGAAGTGCTCTGCCATAAGAAAAACTTAAATTCCATGGTTTTTCTTCATTAGATTTATTCATCTCATTTAGATGCTGAGTTGCTAACTCATTAGATTGTCCACCAGATAGAAAAACAATTCCAGGAACATCTTTTGGCACATTTTCTTTTAAACATTTAACAGTCTGTGATGCCACTTCAGAAATAGAAGCTTGTGATGGTGATTTTCTTCCTGAAATAATCATATTAGGTTTTAAAAGTATTCCTTTTAGATTTACATCGTTATGATCTAATTTTTTAAAAAGTAATTTTTGAGTTTTTGAGGTTACCTCATAACATTTTTCTATAGAATGAGCACCGTCCATTAAAACTTCTGGTTCAACAATAGGAACCATGCCATGATCCTGGACAATTTTTGCATATCTTGCCAAGTTTGAACAGTTTAAATCTATTAAATAATCAGAGGGTATTCTACTTTCTTCATTGATATCAATTATTGCTCTCCATTTTGTAAATAAGGCTCCAAGTTCCTTATATTCAATTAACCTTTTACCTAATCCGTCTAATCCTTCTGTTACTTTTTCAATAGATTCAGGTGCAATCGGAACTGCACCAGTATCCACTTTTATTCCTGGCATTATTCCCAGATCATTAAGAAATCTTCCAAATGGAACCTTTTCTGAGGTTGATTGACGAATTGTTTCATCAAAGAGAATAATACCACTGATAAATTTATTTAAATCTTTTGTTTTAAAGAGTAACTCTCTATATTTTCTTCTATTCTCATCGGTTGATTCGACTTTAATATCATTAAATCTCTTAGAAATAGTATTGGTACTCTCATCTGCTGCTAGAATACCTTTAGGAGGTTTTGACAAATTTTTTGCTATTTCATTTAACTTATTATGACTCATAATCTCTTCATACTATTCATTTAAACTAGACAAACCTGGCATATTTTCACCTTGAATGAACTCTAAAAAGGCTCCGCCACCGGTTGAAACAAAAGAAAAATCATTAAAACAATTTGATTGATTTAATATAGATATAGTATCACCTCCACCTGCGACAGAAAAGAAATTTTTATTTTTGTTAGCTTTAATTGACTTTAATACATAATGAGTCCCCTCATCAAACGGTTTTTTTTCAAAAAAACCAAGTGGACCATTCCATAAAATAGTTTTTGCTTTAACAACTTCATTAAAGAATAACATTCTAGTTTTTGGACCGATGTCTAAAATAACATCAGTTTTATTAATTTCTGTTGTTAGTTTTACTTCAGCTTTTTTTAATAATTTTTTATCTGAAACTATAACATCAGTTGGCAATAAAATTTTATCTTTAAACATTTTGAAAACTTCGTTTGAGAATTTAATCATTTTTTTCTCAATTAATGATGCTCCAATCTCAAAACCTTGAGAGACCAAAATAGTATTAGCCATTGCACCGCCAATTAAAACTTTAGAAAATTTACTCGCATAGAATTCTATAAGTTTTATTTTGGTTGAAATTTTGGCTCCACCTAATACTGCGACACTATCTTGATGATTTGATAAAAGAAAAAGGTTTTTTAGATTCTGAATTTCATTTTCTAAAAGTTCTCCTGGGAAAGAAGGCAAAAATTCTGGTATTCCAGAGATTGATGAGTGGTTCCTATGGCTACATGAAAAACATTCATTGATATAGATATCTCCTAATGAAGCAATTTTTTTGGTGAACTTTTGGTCGTTCTTTTCTTCTTCAGGGTAAAATCTGATATTTTCAAAAACAATTATATCATGGTCTTGAAATTTTTCATTAATTTCATCTTTTTTTATATTTTTAATATTATTTTTAAAAAATAATACACTTTTATTTGTTAAGTTTTCTAACTCGCTTATTACAACTTTTAATGAGAAATCATCTAACCATTTACCTTTTGGTCTTCCAAGATGCGAAATAATAATAATCTTGGCTTTATGTTTAAGTAAATTATTGATAGTTGGAAGAATTTTTTTTATTCTAGTTGAGTCTAAAACTTGATTATTTTCAAAAGGAATATTTAAATCTACGCGAAGAAGAACAATTTTGTTATAAACAAAGTTATAAGAGTCAGAAAACTTTTTTTTTATGGTTATCATTTACAATATTTCCTTTAATATCTTTTTATATATTTTCTCTTTAGTTATTCCAAAGTGATTATATAACTCTTCAGCTTTACCTGATTCACCGAAATTATTTATTCCAAAAACAAGATCATTGGGGCCTAGAAATTTATACCAACTGTAGGTGGATGAAGCCTCGATTACAACTTTTGGTTTTAAGCCTAATATATTATTTTTGTAGTTTTTGTTCTGCATTTCAAACAATTCTATGCACGGCATTGAAACTAAATTTACATTTATACCTTGATTATTCAACATCTTTTGAACATCAACTGCGATAGAAACTTCCGATCCACTAGCAATAATCGTTAACTTATAATTCCTTTGTTTTTTTAAAAAATATCCCCCTTTTTCAGACTGATTTTTTTTGAAACTACTTCTGAGAAGAGGTAAGTTTTGCCTTGAAAGTGCAAGAACTGAAGGAACCTTTGGAGTATTAATAGCAATTTCCCAACACTCAAATGTTTCAATGGAATCACATGGTCTAAAAACATTCAAGTTTGGTATTGCTCTTAAACCTGCCAGATGTTCGATTGGTTGGTGTGTTGGGCCGTCTTCGCCTAGACCAATTGAGTCATGAGTAAATACATATATAACTTGTTGTTTCATCATTGCTGATAATCTTATTGAATTTTTACAATAATCTGAAAAAACTAAGAACGTTCCACCATAAGGTATAAAACCACCATGTACGGCAACCCCATTCATAGCTGCGGCCATTAAATGTTCTCGAACTCCGTAATGAACATAGTTAAGTTTTTTTCCATTTAATCTTGACGAAGAGATTTTTGTAAGGTTTGAACCTGTAAGATCTGCTGAGCCACCCAAGAGTTTATCAATTCTTTTGTATAAAAACTCCAGTGTTTTATGGGATGATTTTCTTGTTGCCTCTATTTTAGAATTTTTTGTTAAACTATTTAAAAAATTGTAAGTATCTTCAGTCCTATCCAGTTTTATCAACTTCATTTGTTTTAATAATAATTTTTTGTTAGGTGATTTATCAATTCGTTTTTGCCAACTATCTTTAGCTTTTTTTCCTTTTTTGGCTACTTGTCTCCAATCTTTTAAAATTTTTTCAGGCACACTGAAATTCTTATAGAACCAATTAAGATTATTTTTTGTTAGTTTTGCTTCTTTATTTCCTAAAGGTGAGCCATGGCATGTTTCTGTTCCAGATTTATTAGGTGACCCATAACCTATAATTGTTTTACATGAAATAAAAGTTGGTCTATCAGAATTAATTGCAGTTTTCATTGCACTATTTATTTGATCAAAATCGTGTCCATCGATACTTAATGTATTCCAATTACTTGCTTGAAATCTTTTTTCTTGATTATCAGAGCATGTTAGATCTACAGAGCCATCAATAGATATTTTATTATCATCAAATAAAACAATTAATTTATTTAATTTTTGATGACCTGCGAAAGAGATTGCTTCTTGGGATATACCTTCCATTAAACATCCATCTCCAACAACAACCCATGTTCTATGATCAATCAAACTTCCATATTTAAGATTTAAAACTTTTTCTGCAAGTGCCATTCCTACGCTATTTGCCAACCCCTGTCCGAGCGGTCCAGTAGTAGTCTCAATACTTTTTAATAAACCATATTCTGGATGTCCAGCTGTCTTACTTCCTAATTGCCTAAAACTTTTAAGTTGATTCAAGGTGCAATCTCTATAACCAACTAAATAAGAAATAGCATAAAGTAGCATTGAACCATGACCTGCCGACAAAACAAATCTATCTCTATTAATCCAATCTGGGTTTTGAGAGTCAAATTTTAAATAGTTAGAAAAAAGAATTGTAGCTACATCTGCCATTCCAAGTGGCATGCCCGGATGTCCTGAGTTCGCTTTTTCAATTGAATCAATAGATAATGCTCTAATAGCATTTGCCATATCTTGAATTCTTTTTTTATCTATGATATTCATTGTTTCTACTTAGAATAAATCTTCCGAATGCTCTTGGACCTCCAGAAGTCTCAATTATTTTTATTATCTCATAGTTATTAATATCAATAAGAATAATATTATCTTGAAACCAACAAGCGACAACAATTAAATTTTGTGAGTAACTAATATCAATGCCTTCAGGATACTCACATATTTCACTAAGGGTGGATATATTCTTTTGTTTATTCATGTCTATTATAGATAAACTGTTTCCTCTTTGATTAGTAATATATAGAAGATTTTTATTTTTATTATGAATAGCAGAATAAGGCCATTGTCCAACTTTGATATTTGATACTAAATTCAATTGTTTTTTATCTATTATTGATATAGAATTAGATTGAACGTTTGTGACAACGATATAGTCTAAATAGTTTTCCGAATAAATTCCAAATGGTGCCTTCTGAACCTTAATTTCTTTCATTACAATAAATTTTTTTGTATCTATTACTGAAATATTATTGTCCTCTCTATTAGATACAAAAAGTCTATTATAAGGTTCATCTAGGTAGATTCCTGCTGGGGACTTTCCCACAGCAATTATTTTTATTTTCTTTTCTAAATTAAGATCAATAACTGTTACGGTATTATCATACCAGTTTGATACGAACAAAAAATTTCTTGCCTTATCCAAGCTAATACCCATAGGACTTGAACCAGCATCAATTAAAATATTTGAATCATTGATAAGGTCTATAATTGAAATATCATTACTTTCGGGATTTGATACAAATACTCGGTTTGAATTTTCGTCAACAAAAATGGCAGCGGGCTTATTTCCAACTTTGATTTCTTTAATCTTTTTTTTATTATTTAAATCAATTACATCAACCATATTACTCTCTTGATTTGTGATAAATGCTAATTCTTGGCAGTTAGGGAAAAAAAAAGTAAAAATTATTATGAAAAAAAAATAAAAAGACATTATTTTTTTTCAATAATTTGCTTTAATCCTTTGAGATTTTCAGTGATAAAAGTTTTTACCAATTTTTTTGAATTTTCATCGTTCAATTCAGGTGGTGGGTCGTTTCCCATAAAACCTCTATAGAACCCTGATTTATATTGAACAATTGTTTTATTATCTTGAGATTTTACAAAAACTTTAGCTGCATAACTATTCACCGGTAAAATTTTGTTATCTGTCTCAAGAATTCTCCAATTAATCATCATTTTTTTTTGATTAATTTTTTCTAATTTTTGTTTTATTGTTTCTCCTGTCTTAAATTTAATAACTCTTTCAGAGCCAGCTTTATTACTTTCAGCTGAAGTTTCTGTAATCGTGGGGTTCCATTTAAAATTTTTAAAATCGCTTACAATTTTCCAAACCTCTTCAGCAGAAGCATTGATTTCAATGGATTCCGAAACTTTCTGTCTAGATGGTCCATGAGAAAAACTTGAGTCATTAATTAAGAAAATGACAATAAAAATGATAACAATTTTGTAATATGGCATATTTTTTCCTAATAATTTATAATATCTTAAACTTATTTTTATCCTCTAATACTGATAATGCAACTAAGATTTCTGAATTTTCGTCATCAATATCAACAATGACTGCATGTATAAGCCCTGAAATTGTTTTCAATCTCTTAACTTTGTACTTGGTTCTATTCAATTTATTGTTAGAAACTTTTTCAATTATTTTATTATACATAATATGTAAAAAAAACTGTAGTAATTTTGATTTATAAAATTAATAATCCATATTGAATTAAATATGATAAAATTTCTAGAATTTTTATTTAAGTATCCCAGAATTATAGTTTCAATATATTTCTTTTTTGGGATTATTTCAGCAAATTTTGCTTTAAATAATTTACAAATTAATACTTCAACTAATGATTTAATAAACAATCAATTAGACTTTAAAATCAATCAAAAAAAATTAAAAGATTCATTTAATATACTTGATAACAACATATTAATTAGAGTCAAAACCTCTAATCAGGAAAAATCAGTTCAAATAGGTAAAAGGATTATTAATGAATTAAATCTAAATAAGGCAATTTCATTTGTTTATTCACCTAACTTTGATGAGATATTTAAAAAAAATTTTTTTCTATTTTTAAATGATTCCGAAAAGGAAAATCTCATTCAGAAACTATATAGTTATCAACCTTTTTTGTCTCAAATAAATAACCATGAAAACAAACTTGAGGGATTTAATAACTTAATTGAACTTTCATTTAAGAATAATTCTCATGAGACTTTGGCTGAGTTTGAAAATATTTTTGAGAGTTTTACAAGATCTTTAACTTTAAAAAAGAATGTAGATTGGAAAGGTTTACTCAGCAAAGATAATGACTTTTTTATTCTTTTTGGGGTAAAAGAAAATTATTTAAAGAATAATGGTTTTAAAAAAATCTATAATTTCTTATCTGATTTAAAATCAAATGAAAACCACGATATTAAAATTGATTTTACTGGAGGGTTAATAATAGATTATGAGGAAATAAAATCAGTTTCTTCTGGATCAATATTTTCTGGTTTACTAAGTTTTATTTTAGTTGGAATTCTGCTATGGATTGCAATCAGGAACTTAGTAGTTATAAGTTCTATATTGTTTGTAATTTTCTTAGGTTTAATTATAACTATAGGAATTACTACTTATACAATTGGTTCATTAAATCTTATATCTGTTGCATTTGCAGTACTCTTTATTGGATTGTCAGTTGATTATGCTATTCAAGTATGCTCAAGAATTTCTGAAAAAATAAATTTTAAAAAAAAAAATGATTGTGTTGTAAAAGTTTATTCAATTTATAAAACGCTGTTATTTGCTTCTATCCCCTCAATAATTGGATTTTTATCATTTATCCCAACAGATTATATTGGTCTTTCAGAGTTAGGTATGATTTCTGCTATTGGATTAATAGTTGGATTCATAATAAATATAACACTTCTTCCAAGTTTGTTATTAATTTTTCCAGATAATATGAAATATAATTTTTTAGAGTTTGATAGTAGTGGATTTATAAATTTGTTGTTTAGGAATCAAAATATACTAATTGGAACTTTTGCAATTATTCTATTATTTGTTTTATTTAATTTAAAAAAAGTTGGATTTGATTCAGATGCTTTAAATTTAAAAGATCAAAAGCTTCAATCCGTAAAATTAGCTAAAGAGCTAGTTGAAAAAAACCCAACATCTGATTATGTAGTTTCGATAATCCTTGATAAAAAAGAAATTAAAAATTTTGACGAATCACACCAAATATTCGTTGATGAAAATGTAAAGTCTTTCTTTACTTTCTCAAAAATTTTTCAAGAATATAAATCAGAAGATCTGGAATATCTTAAATTCCTTTTATCAAAGAAACCTTTTATTAGAATTGATAAAAGAAAAGATGAAATTACAAGATTTAAAAGATTGCTTTATAAATTTATCGAGAATGATATTGAACTAGTTTCAAAAAAAGCTGAAAAACTTAAAAATGAGATTTTAGCACTTGATAAAGAAGGGTATTCATCCTCTGAAATTCAGCATTTTTTATTTAATGATTTTGATGAAATAATTATATTCATTGAAATGCTTGGTTTGATTCCTAATAATATTAGGGAATCTGTTCCCCAGAATTTCCAGTCAAGGTATATTTCAGAGACTGGAATGCATCGTGTTGAAATCTTTCCTGAAAAAGATTTATCTAAGCCAGAAAATTTAAAGAAATTTGTCTTAGCAGTTGAAAACTTTTTTCCCAATGCTACAGGAATGCCAATAATACAATTTAAAGCTGGTAAGGTAGTGATAAATTCATTTATGAAAGCTTTTATAATTTCAATGACATTTTTGACACTTTTTTTGCTTCTCATCTTTAAAAATTTAAAAACTGTTTTAATTTGTTTATTTTCGTTAATTAGTGCTTTTATACTGACCATTTTCTGGATGATTTTACTAAATATAGATCTAAATTTTGCAAATATGATTGCTTTGCCACTGCTATTTACTCTTGGTATAAGTTATCCAATCTATTTTTTAAAAAGGTATGAAGAATTAAAAGATATAGTAAAAGTTTATAAATCTAATACACCTTCAGCAATATTATTTAGTGGTTTGACAACAATGTTTTCATTCGGCACTTTATATTTGTCATCACATCAGGGAACTTCATCAATGGGAATCCTATTATTCTTGAGTTTATTAAATACATTGATTTCAAGTTTAATATTTCTTCCAATCTTAATACATTTATGGAAAGTTAAATAAGAATCCAGTTTCCATCTTCATTTCTACAAGCTGTAGATTTTTCTTCAAATATTTCATTATTCTTTTTTATTATCTTCTTGAAATCTCTACATGTATTGTTCTTAATTAAATAACTGTTAAGTGGAATCACCTCGCCAGATGTTTCTTCATGTGTTGAGCTATTCCAAGGCTCTGGGGTATTATCTGGATTATTATCAAGTGATTCTTCAATTACACTATTAAATTCATTTTTTTCATCTTCACTTAAAATTTGAACAATTTTTCCTCCTAAAATATATCCTGCAGCTCCACCTAAGATTGTAGCTATATCTTTTGACACTCCTGTACCAACTTTTGAACCCAAATATCCTCCAACAGCTGCTCCAACAATTTGGCCAATGATCTTATTATCTTTTTTCTCACATGAAAAAATTAAGAATAATAAAAATATTAGAATATAATTAATTGAATTTTTCATTATATAAACAAAATAGTTATAACTTTTCATTCTTTTCAACTCCTCTAAAACACTTAAACCTTGGAAACCTGAGACTCCAATGCTTACCATCTTGACTTTTACTTATAGAATCTGCTCTTATTTCAATAATCTGTCCAATTAAATCTTTTCTTGCTTGCCAAAAAGTATTTCTTTGTGCATCAGAAAAGCCCGAACCAATATTTAGTTTAAAGAATTTTCCATTATCATAACCTTCAGCAATTAATGCACCTAACTTTCCAGAATTTTTTCCAGAACCTTCTTCATAATTTGAAACTTTGAGTGAGATTTCTATTATAGGTTTTAATTTTAACCAAGTTGAAGATCTTTTACATTCATAAAAAGATTCTGGTTCTTTAATCATAATACCTTCATAACCATCAATAATAGATTGATTATTAAAAGTTTTAAATTTTTCTTTTCCATCGATTGTATTTAAGTCTACTAACTGTTTTTCAATTAGTTTAATTTTTTGAAAATTGTTTGAATGCTTATTATACCAATCTTTAAGAAGATTTGTACGTTCTGTATATACCTTTCTTTCAATTCCAGACTTAAAACTTTCAAAAGGGATAATATCAAATAAAAATAATGTTGCATCAAGGTTTTGGGGTGCGTTTTTTCTGTGTATTTGTTTCATTAATTCTTGGAAGTTTTTACTAACAACTTCTCCATCTAAAACTAATGCTGATTTTATAGGGTTTTTAGCTATACAGTCTGATAATTCTTTTTGAATATCCATAAAGTTGTTTAATTCTTTTCCATTTCTACTAAAAAAATCAACTTGTGTATTTGGATAAAGTATGGAAATAACTCTTACTCCATCTAGCTTAACTTCTAAAAATTTCTTTCCAGTTAATTTTTTTTGGTGTGATTCTGAGTCCTGAGCCAGTTGACAGGCGAACACAGGGATTTGATATTGTGAAAAATTATTTTTCTTTGAAACATTATTTATAGTTTTTTCTGATAACCCACATCTCATATCTTTTTGTAAGATCCTTTTATAAAAAAAATTCCATTCATCTTTATTTGCTTTATTCATTTTTTCCAAAATTTCATCTCTTGCCGCATGACCAGTAATTTTTCTTGAAATCAAGTTTGTTGCTAGAGAGTTAAATTCTTCCCATAAAAGGCCTGAACCATCATTGCTTGCTTCAGGGATTTTTTTAACACCAAAAGTTAATAATTTATTGTAAGCTAATTCCATTCCTTTGAAGAACACTTGATTATTATTTTTCATTTCATTTAAAATAATTTCTTCTTTTGATATTCTGGAATTAGTTGATTCTAATTTTTTGATTATTTTAGAATTTTCCATCAAGTACTCTTTGTATATCTATTTGATACCTACAAAATTTACAACTATTTCTTCCCATTGGCACAGTATCTGAATTTAAAGTTTTATGGATTACATCCAGTGTCGGTTCAATCCATGATAGATCTAATTTTCGATCAAATATTAACAAGTCAAAATCAATTTTATTTATGTCATTTGGTAAATTCTCAGAAGCATTTAGATAAACCAAAATTCCAATAGAACCTGTCTTAATTGAATTTTTTGAGAGTAAATAAGAATATAATGATAATTGTTTCCAATATCCTGGCCATATACTATCAAAACTTATATCTTTTTTTCTTGATGTACTTTTTATAATTATTGGATAATATTCTTTGGTTTCTTCACATTGCCATACATCATCTAGATTTGCTTTTATTTTAAAATTTGTTTTTCTATCGATGGATGAGATACCTTTAAAAGGGTGGCTCCAGTTTTCTAATAATTCATTATTACTTGGAATTAGTTTTTTATTAATTCTTTTTGAATCTGGAAAAACAGTTTGGTTGGTTCTGTATTCATTTAAAATACTTTTAAAATGATTAACAACAAAATTATTGATAACTAGAGGTGTGCCATGTGGTCTTTTAATTCCAAATCTTTGGTCAAGATAAAAGCATCGATAACAATCAAAAAATAAATCAATTTTAGATCTACTAATTGAGAAAGGTGTAAGATTATCTTTTATATATAATTTTCGTTTCCACATTGATTTCGTTAAAATAATTAAAAGTAATCGATTTATTAAAACTATAAAGTTATATTAACAAAATGTCTCTACATAGCTAAACACAAATAATATTTACTTTAAAATATAAAAAACTTTATTGTATAAAAAATTAAAATTGACAATTTAATTTTTTTTGAAATTATCTTTTTATGTACTTTTTTCTAATTCTTTTAATTCCAAAGTTACTATTTTCTCTAGAATTAAATCTGCTATGTACAAATAACTCCTCTAATTTTAAAGAAGTTGACGTTAAAGATGTATTTCTTTTGTTAGATTCTGATTCAAAAAGAATTGATTTAGGTGGTTTATCTTTTATTGCAGATGAAATTTTGATTACTAAATCAAATATTTCATGGACTGCAAAAAATATAAGAATGTATAGTGACTCTGATGGAGAGATTTCCGCAATTATTGGAAGATACTCTGGAGAACTGGTTTTAAATTTCACTAGATACGATGATAGTCAAGTGAGCTCTCTTTTTTTGAACTGTAGAAAGTTTGAATATAAAGATAAAAAATTCTAATTTATAAAGACCTTTTCTTTTGGTATGAACTTCATTATTTGCTGTTTGCAGAACATTCTTTTATTTTCATCGAAATCACTCGTTTCAATACCTAGCAACCTTTTTGAATTACCCATTTGAATCAAATAATTATAAGGTCTATCATTTGCTATTTTTTTTAAAAAACTTGATGGCATTCTAAAAGCACCTAAAGTTACTGAATGTATCTTATTGGTATCAAGATAATCAAATATATTTGAAAAAAATAATTTATATTGATCTTGTTTGTTAAACCAAATAAGCGGATCAAATCTCAAACCAATATTCCATCCAAGTTTTTGTAGTGATTTAATTGCATTTAATCTTTTTGATAAATCTGGAGTTTTGTCTTCAAATTTTTCAATAACAAATTGAGGGTTAAGGCTAAAGGCTGGAATAACGTTATTTAGTGGTTGTACATTTTTTAAAACATTTATATTAACACTTTTTGATCTTATTTCTAATACCCCTTTTTTTAAATCTTTAAAATATTTTAAAAAATCATTAAGAAAATTGGTAATATTTTCAAGTGCCAAACTATCACAATCATAACCTGAAAAGAAACAAGTCGTTTCATTGGTTTCATTAATTTTATCTTTTATTGATGAATAAAAATCTTCATAATTAACAAATACAAGATAGTTGGCAGAGTTGAACATTCCTTGAAGATAACAATATTTGCAATCATAAGGACAATTCAACATATGAGAAAAATAATAATTATTTTTGAAACCTATATTAAAGCCATTAGGTGTTTTGAAAATAAAATTGTTTTCTTTTTTTGCAAGTATTAAAGATGGAAACTTTTTTTGAATTCTAAAACTTTGATTTGATGTATTAAATATTTGTGAGTAATGATCGCATAATATAATATTTTCAAATTTTATATTTTTAACAATTCTTTTTGTATTTTTATGTTTTTCGATTTGCTTTTCGATGTAAATATTTTTTATTTTCATAATTTTAAAAATTCTTTTAATTTTGTAATATTATAAGCTCCATCTTTGTTTTTATTTAAAATATTCTTTTTCATAAACTTATTTTTTGAAAAATACAACTTTAGCAATGCCTTGATTTGTTGAGTTTCCGTAAAAGAAAATTTTTCTTTATCAATTAGTTTTTCGTAAGTTTCTTTAATAAGTCCATCATTATTTTTTAGTATATTATTTTTTATTTCATTTAAATGTTTACAATTTTCTATTATTAGATCTCTATGTTGTATTATCATATTATAGATTTTCTTCTTATCAAAAAAATCTATTGATTCTTTCTTATTGTCGGAAACTATTTTTAATATGTTAATTAATTCTTTAGTGGAATATTTATTTGCAGCTTGGTAGAACCCAATGCTTTCCATATCAGACATAGAATTATTGTATTTTTTATTTTCTTTATCGAAAGAAATACATTCTAATGATTTGATTTCTAAATCACTAATGAATGGAAAAAAAACTTTACCACTTGAATAATCTGAAATTTTATTAACTACAAATATTTTACCAATATCAAATTTCTCATGACCAGCAAGCCCTATATTGATCCATATATCATTTTTTTGTTGAGTAATTTCATAATGAGTTTGGGTAACTCCTATTGCAGAATTTACCTTCCCAATACCTGTTATAGTTAAGCTTATATTTTTTGAATTATAAATTGGAAGGATATTGCTATTTTGAATTTTTCTAAGTTTGAAAATATCAATTATTGGTTGAGCCTCAGGTTGAGTGGCAACAATAAAATGAATCATTTACTTTTTGATAAACTTTAGGGTCATACGGTCGCTTTCACCAATTGAAGTATATAAAGATCTATTTTTTGCTCCTTCAGTATATCTAGGTGGAAGCGTCCAAACACCTTTTTCATAATTCTTAATATCTCTGGGATTTGCATTAATTTCTGACTTTTTAAGTAAAGAGAAACCTTGTTGTTCTATATGGTTTATTAAAAAAGATTCTTTAACATACCCTTTTTTATAATTAAATTCAGATATTTCATTAGCTCTATGTTGAACAACACCTAAAACCCCACCTTTTTTTAGCGATTTATGAAATGATTTAAAAATCTCTTTTGATTTATTTTGATCTAAGAAATTGTGTGTGTTTCTAAACGTTAAAATCATGTCAAAATAATCATTATAACCAATTAATTTGAAATCTTTATTGATTTTAGTTGATTTAATTTCTCCAAAATTTTCTATATTATTTCTAAAAAAATTAAAAAATTCTTTTTGGATTTTTGTAATAATCTCTGTTGCAAAAGGAGGATTCTCATATGTTGCGACATAAAAGTTGTTAGTGCTTTTCATATAATTGCTAATAATTTTTGTATACCATCCTCTTCCAGGTATAACTTCAAGAACTTTCATTTTCCTATCTAAACCAAAAAAATTTAATGTTTCTAAAGGGTTTCTGTATTTATCTCTATATATATCTTCCTTACCTCTATTGGGGTTTTCAACAGCCTTTGTTATCAAATTCTGTTCATCACCATATGCTTCATTATTAATGAAAAAAGTTATTAAAAAAATTACTATAAAAGATAAATATTTCATAATTTAGCTAACACTATCAATCATATCATCGATTGAGAACTCTTTATTTATTGCATCACTTATTAGGCCTAATTCATTTTCATTCTGTAATTCCCATCCTAAAGGAGCTTTTCTTGTCAAACCAGATCTACATGAGTAAGAAAAAACTTTAAAATCTTTAACCGCTTCATGAGGAGAATATTTCTTTTTAGATTCACTATCATAAGCATCTTTTTTAAAAATTCCTTTTGTATTTGGTTTTACATCTGTAATTATACTGTATTTGAAATGATTCAGTAGCATGAAGGGGTCTTTAGCTTTTACTTCTCCAAGAAATTGAATGAATGCAGCTGCAGTTGTCTGTATTTCATCAGAGTCTAGTTCATCATAATATTCTGAAAAAAACGAAATAAACTTTTTTGCACTTATAAACAATGCAATATCTCTAACTATATAATCATATACGGTTTGCGAAATAATAATTTTAAATAACCAATTAGGACAAAACTTTTCGTTACTCATTTTTTAATTCTTCTTAACAAAGTTTTCTGAATATGATTTCTTTATAACACTTCTATCATTAGATTTTTGTACTTCGTAATCATATTTATTTTTTTTTGCAAAGTCTTCTGCAGACTGCAAATTATCAAAATATAATTTAATCTGTTTTTCTGGATTTGCACTTCCAATCCAGCAAAACTTACTGCTCATAAATGTTTCATTTATTTCATTGTTACAAAGACACCATTTTTTAGTCTTATTTAATCCAGATTGCATGGCTGATTTTGGAGGTTTGAATATTAAAAATTTACTTTTTTTCATAATTATTAAATCCTTGCTCTAAGTCAAATATCATATCATTAGTTGATTCTAAACCAATATGAATTCTAAACCAATACCATCGTTTCATATAATTTTTATTTGTGGGCACTATTCTATTTAAGGGGAGAATTAAGCTTTCGTATCCACCCCAGCTAAATCCAATTTTAAACAAGTTAAGACTATCTAAAAAATTTTCAATATTTCCATTTCTTTTTATAGCAAATGTTATTAGTCCATTGCTGTTGTTAAAATACTTTTTCCAACGCTCATGATTAGGATTATTTTTATCAGGTAAGAAAAAAATTTTTTTTACAGAATCCTTTTTTTGGAGATATTTAAAGATGACCATAGCATTTGATTCATGTTTTTTTAATCTCAGAAAAAGAGTTTTTAGGCCTCTCATAGCATAAGAACAGCTTTCAGCAGAAACAAAATCTCCCATTCTCACTGCGGTTTGTTTAATTTTTTGATAGTTTGTTTTAGAGCATGCGATTATTCCACAGAAATTATCAGAATGACCGGAAAAATATTTAGTACATGATTCTATAGCAACATCTATACCCCATTTTAAAGGGTTAAATCCAAGAAAAGTTGCCCAAGTATTATCTATAATTGTAATAATTTTTCTTTTTTTTGCAATTTTTATAACTTTTTCAATATCTTCAACTTCAAAATTTAATGAACCAGGTGATTCTAAATAAATAACCTTAGTTTTTTTATTAAGAAGTTTTTCGAGTTGGATAATATTATTATTTTTAAAAAAATGAGTTTTAATACCAAACTTTTTGAGTTCTTTTGAGCAAAAATTAAAAACTGGTTCGTAACAATTTTCTGTAACTAATACTTCATCACCTTTTGATAAAAATGATAGCAAACATATTGTGATAGATGATAACCCAGAGCTTGTTACCACAGAAGCCTCACTTTGATAAACTTGACTAATTATGTTTTCAAATCTTTTAGTTGTGTAATTGCCAAACCTTCCGTAATAGGGGAGATTAAATCGATCTTTCTTAGCCTTTAAAAAGTTTTTATAGTTATCAAAAATTATAGTTGAAGTTTTATAAATTGGATCACTTAATGATCCATGATGTTTTTCTGGATTACTTCCTAATTTTATTAATTTTGATTCGACTTGTTTTTTCCCCATTCTGCCCATGATCCATCGTATAATTTAATTTTTGTAAAACCTAATATTTCAAGAACTAAGATAATATTGCAAGCAGTTATTCCTGAACCACAATAACATACAATTTCGTTTTGTTTATCAATTTCATTGTCTTTTAAGATTAATTCTTTTAGTTTCTGTATGGTTTTTAATGTGCCATTTTTTTCAACTATACTATAATATGGTATATTAATACTATATTTGATATTCCCTTTAATTAGTCCATGCCTTGGTTCAGGATCAATGCCAAGAAATCTTTTTTTAGGTCTGGCGTCAATGATCTTTAAATTGTTTGATTTAGAGCTTATAGATTTTTCTAAATCTTTTTTTTTTATTAAAATACCCGCTTTAATTTTATTGTTTAAATAATTTGATTTTTTTCTTCCTTTAATAATCTTCGTAAGGGGTAAGTTCATTTTTTTCCATTTATTAATTCCTCCATCTAAAATTTTAATTTTTTTAAAGCCAAAATATTTAAACATAAACCAAACTCTAGATGAACTAAAAAACCCATTCTGATCATATATTATTATTTCATTATTAATTTCTATACCAAAGTTTCTAGTAAATTTAGCAAATTGTTTATCTTGAGGAAACATATGCGGTAAATCATTTGATTGGCAAGAAAGTTCATCTAAATCAAGAAAAATAGCTCCTTGAAGATGTGATTTTAAATATTCTTTATTGCCTTTTCCTGGTTCTCCTAGGTACCATCTGCAATCAATCAATTTTAAATCACTTGAATTTATTCTTCTTTTAAGGTCATTCGCCTTAATTATATAGTCTTTTATTGAATTTAAAGCCATTTTGGAATTGGAAGTTGCTTTTCTTTTAAAAAATCTTTGTTAAAAATTTTACTTTCATATTTTGTACCGTAATCACACAAAATTGTTACAATTTTTTTGTTTGGTCCAATCTTTTGACCCATTTTAATTGCACCCATAATATTTATTCCAGATGACCCACCCAGAATTAGCCCTTCGTTTTCAATCATTTTAAATACAATGTTCAATGCTTCTTCATCCGAGACCTGAAAAGATTCATCAATAATAACGTTTTCTAGATTTTTGGTAATCCTTCCTTGACCAATTCCTTCTGTAATAGAAGATCCAGATGATTCTAACTTGCCTTTTTTATAAAAATTATACATAGCTGACCCCATTGGGTCTGATAAACCAATTTTTATATTTTTATCTTTTTCTTTCAAAAAATCTGATACCCCAGAAATTGTTCCTCCCGTTCCGATTGAACAAATAAAACCATCAATATTTCCACATAATTGATTGTAGATTTCTGGTCCTGTTGTCAAATAATGGGATTTTTTATTTGATAGGTTGTCAAATTGGTTGGCCCACAAAACACCTTTATCATTTTTTATAGATTTTGATAAACTTTCGGAATGTCTTATATAATTCCCTTGATTTTTATATGGTAGGGCATCAACTAATCTTAAATCAGCAC
Source organism: uncultured Alphaproteobacteria bacterium (assembly GCA_902530985.1). Classification (GTDB taxonomy): domain Bacteria; phylum Pseudomonadota; class Alphaproteobacteria; order Methylaequorales; family Methylaequoraceae; genus Methylaequor. The sequence goes on along the minus strand of CACACI010000004.1, from coordinate 18,437 downwards.
CACATAATTTTAACATTTTTTTTTTCTCATCACTTTGAGTTCTTGGCATTACAATTATTGATTTCATACCTAATGAATTTCCAACTAAACACAAACCAATTCCAGTATTACCAGCAGTTCCTTCAACAATTACTCCTCCTTTTTCAATTTTTTTTTCATCTATAGCATCTTGAATTATCTGTAATGCTGGTCTGTCTTTAACTGATCCACCTGGATTAAGAAATTCACATTTTCCGTATATTTCGCACCCAGATATTTCTGAAGCTATTTTAAGTTTAATAATAGGAGTGTTTCCGATACATTCTGCAAAATTATTTTTAAGAGAGTTATTTATCATATTTTTTAAAAACTATTTTTTTTAGCTGATTGTAAACTTTTTTTCCTAAATCATATACAAAAAGTTAACAATAGTTTAGTTTAGAATTTCTAAAAAAAAATGATAAACATCTTTTTAAAAATTTTCTTTTTTATATTCATTTTCTATTTTTCAAATGCTATCTCATTAGAAATTAAATGGATAATTGACGGACTTAACGAGCCAGAATCAGTTATTTATGATAAAGGTAGTGATGCAATTTATATTTCAAATATCAACGGAGATCCACTTAAACAAGATAAGAATGGTTACATAACAAAAATAAGCGTAAATGGACAAATTTTAGAAAAAAAATGGATTACAGGTTTAGATGCGCCAAAGGGAATGGCAATTCATAAAAACTTTTTATTTGTTTCAGATATAAATAAAATATGGAAAATTTCAATAAACAGTAAGGAAAAAGAGTCTTTTTCTATAAATGATGCAGGTTTTTTGAATGATTTAGTAGCAGATAAAAATGGAACTATATACGCCTCTGATATGTTTAAAAATAGAATTTATGCTTTAAAGAATAATAGATTAAATATTTGGAAACAAAGTAAACTTTTATATTCACCTAATGGTCTTTTAATTGAAGGTAAATATTTAATTGTTGCTTGTTGGGGAGAAATAAGTGAAGGTTTTAAAACTGAAGTAAAAGGAACATTAATTAAATTAAATCTTCATACCAGAGAAATTAAAAAATTTTTTAGCACACGTCCAATAGGGAATTTAGATGGTATTGTGTTCAATAGAAATAATGGTTATTTAGTTACTGACTGGATGCATGGAAAACTTCTGACTATTAACAAAAAAGGTATGGTTATTGGTACTAAGAAAATAAATAAGGGTGCAGCAGATCTTGAGATCTTAATGCATAAAAATCTTATTCTTATCCCTATGATGAAAAACAATAACCTTACAGCGTATCAATTAAATTAAGTGATAAGATCGTCAGTAAAGACAGTAAATTTATCTAAAAAATATGACGATATAAATATTTTGAATGATATATCAATTACTTTACCAGAAAATGGAATATTTGGTATTTTAGGTAAAAATGGTGCTGGAAAAACAACTTTTCTTGCAATGTTAATGGGATTAGTTACTCCAACAAATGGAGAAATTTATATTTTTGAAGAATCATTACGTAAAAAAAAATACGAAATACTCAGCAAAATTAATTTTCAAAGTCCATACGTAGAACTTCCTAAAAAAATGACTGTTATACAGAACCTAATTTTTTATGCACGATTATATAATGTTCATGACTATAATACCCAAATCTCTCGATTGACTTTGGACCTTGATGTTAAAGGTTTGTTGAGCAAAAAATATGGTACGCTTTCTTCAGGTCAAAAAACAAGGGTAAATCTATGTAAAGCATTACTTAACAAACCTAAATTATTGCTTCTTGATGAGCCCACGGCTTCTCTTGATGTTTCAACATCTGAGTTTGTAAGACAGTATATAATTGACTATCAAAGAATAAATAAATCTACAATAATTATTACTTCACATGATTTAGTTGAAATTGAAAAAATGTGCTCTTATTTGGTGGTTCTCGATAATGGAAATATATTTTATAATGGAGATTTAAAAAATCTTATTAAAAAAAATAATTATTCATCACTTAAGGATTTGTTTAAATAAATATGTTTAATAGAATATTTGCACTTTTAATAAGATATCAGAATATCTCATTTGGATCATTTCCAAGATTAATGAGTATTTTTTATTGGCCAACAGTTCAAATATTGTTTTGGGGTTTTTTTACAAACTTTTTTATGTCAAATGAAAGTTATGGGATTTGGAGCTCATTAAATATAATTCTGTCAGCTGTTGTTCTTTGGGATGTTTTATTTAGAGGACAATTGGGATTAACAATGTCTTTTTTTGAAGAATTATGGTCTAGAAATCTTCCTAATCTTTTTATAACTCCAATAAAAGATTTTGAGATAGTAATTGGATTAGTTTTAATAAGTTTTATTAGGACATGCATTGGATTAACACCTGCTATTTTTTTTGCAAATTATTTTTTTAATTTTCATCTCTTTGAACTGGGTTTTTATCTTTCTTTTTTTTTTTTTAATTTAATAATAGTCGGATGGTCTATTGGTTTTTTAGTTTCAGGTTTGGTGCTCAGGTATGGCCATGCATTCGAGGAACTAGCATGGGCGGTAATTTTTATTATATTACCTTTCTCATGTGTTTATTACCCATTAAATTCACTTCCAGAAACAGTTCAAGGAATCGCTCAAATTTTACCTACAGTTCATATTTTTGAATCTATGCGACTAATTTTAATTGAAAGAATGTTTATATTTTCTAATTTCCTAATAATAGTTTTTCTAAATGCTTTTTATTTATTCTTAAGTATTTTGTTTTTTTTAAAAATGTTAAAGGTGGCAAGAGATAGAGGTTTGCTTATCAATCAAGGAGAGTGATTTATGATATTTTATATCTTATAGATTGTTTATTACAAAAATTATAAAAAAATAGACAAGATTCTCTAATTAAATTTAGGTAATCTCTTCTTCCAAAAAATATAGATATTTTATAATAATTCATTTTATTAAACTTTGTTCCACCTAGTTCTCTTCTAAACCATTTATCTGCCCTACCCAATGACTTATTGCAAGCAACTTTAATAATTGATTTTTCAATTTTGCTGTTTTTTTTTATGAAATAATATAGTGCAGCATTATAATCATGAAGTAATTGAACCTTTTTTCCTATCATAATTCTTTGACTATCATTTTTTGGCCCATAAGATGTTACATTATCTATAAAACAAAAATTTCCTAGTCTTGATAAGCCAAGAGCAAGAGAAAAGTCTTCTATAAAAATATTTTTGTTACATCCGCCAGACTTTTTAACTGCCTTATTACAGAAAAGGTTTGGTGTGGTTCCAGAAAAACTTGATTTTATAGTTTGCATTAAAGGGTTCTTTATTATTCTATAGTTACTTATTATATTTTCTCCATAATTAATATTTTCAAAAGTATTAACTAATTTGTATGAACTGAATGCAGCTACTGAATTTCTTTTTTTAATTGTTTTTAATAATAATTCAGAACAGAATGGTGCCATTACATCATCTCCTCCAACTAACTTAATATAATCTCCTGATGAATGTTTAATGCCAACTTGGGTTGCAATTGCAGGTCCTCGGTTTGTTTGATTAATAACAATAGTATTTTTCCATGATGAAGTGCTTTGTTTCAAATATTCTAATGATCCATCTGAAGATCCATCATTTACAAAAATATATTCTTTATCAAAATTTCCTTTCTGACTTTTAATTGATCTAAGAACTTTGTTAAGGTATTTCTTTTTGTTAAATATTGGACAAATAAAACTAATTTTTGGCATTTTAAAAGAGTTTTTCTTTCCATGTTTTTGGTGTCTTTGAATTTAAAATCTCAAGATCTAAATGATATCTAAATTTTTTAACTCCTTTAGTTTTGATGAAAGTTATCATTTTTTCTAAACCTTCGTCTAATTTTGTTTTAGTTTTATAGTTTAATAATTTACGGGCCTTATCTGCACTACAAGTAGCTTCCAGAACTTCTTGAGGCCTTCCAGTAACGTACTTTGGATTAAGATTAAATTTTAATTGATTTGCAATTTTTTCTGCTAATTTATTAATTGTAATAAATTCTTCATCTGGACCAATGTTGATTATTTGACTTTTAACTTTAGGGTTTGTAGCCATTTCTTTAAGACAAAACAAATCATCATCAATATAAGAAAAACATCTTTTTTGTTCTCCATTACCATATATAAATGGTTGTCTATTTTGTAACATTAAATTTATCATTATGGATGCTACATTCCTATAAGGATCATCATATTTTTGTCTAGGTCCAATTATATTATGTGGCACAGCTATAACATATTCAATTCCATGAACTTCACATAAATTTTTTAAAATGTTTTCAGCCGCTACTTTTGCTATGCCATAAGGATCTTGAGGTGATGGATTATATTCTTCTTTAAAAGGAATTTGATTAGTTCCATATCTTGCCATAGATGAACAATATATTATCCGTTTGACCTTATTTTCGATTGCAGCGCTAAACAATGAGACAGATCCAGTAACAATATTCTGCGTGATGAGGTGAGGAGAAAATACTGACAGACCTTCATAAGCTGTAGCAGCTGTGTGATAAACTAAATCGCAACCTTTTGTAATTTTTAGCATAGAGTTTCGAAAACAACAATCATACTGATAGAATTCGGCATCAACTGGAACATTATCCAGTTCTCCTCCTATCAGACTATCACACCCAACAACTTGATGCCCATCTTTAATGAATGCATCAGCTAAATGACTTCCAAGAAATCCAGCTATTCCACTAATAAATATTTTCATAAAATGGCTCCGGCGACAGGACTCGAACCTGTGACCCAGCGATTAACAGTCGCTTGCTCTACCAGCTGAGCTACGCCGGAATTAGGCTTATAATAGTGAAATTTTCTAAATTGTAAAACATTAATAATTTACTGGAGGTGCGGACCGGATTCGAACCGGTGTTCTCGGCTTTGCAGGCCGGTGCGTAGCCTCTCCGCCACCGCACCCCATAAAATTCTTAAATATTGTAATAAATATTAATACTTATATATTAAACAATAACTAATAATACCATAATTATGAATAATAATTTTTTTGAAATTGCTAGGACAAATATGATAAATAATCAAATATTACCTAATGGTGTAAAAAATTCTGAAATTATTAATTCATTTGATAACACGCAGAAAGAATTATTTGTTCCTGATTCAGAAAAAGATTTGGTTTATAGCGATTCAGATATAATGATAACTCCTGAAAGATATCTAATGAGATCCTTTGTGCTAGCAAAAATGTTTGAATATTGTAATTTTTCAAAAGAAGACTCCGTATTGGTAATTGGTTGCCTAACTGGGTATTCAGTGGCAATCGTCTCGAAACTGGTTAGTTATGTTTTTGGTATAGAAAATAATAAAAAATTTGTAGATCAAGCAAATAAGACTCTCTCACAAATGGGATGTTTAAATTGTTCTGTTTTATTTAAATCAAATCTTAATAGTGGAAATAACAAAAACTCTCCATATGATAAGATATTTATTGAGGGTTCTGTTCAATCTATTCCAAGTGCTTTAAGTAAACAATTAAAAGAAAATGGTGAAATCTATACAGTTTTAAAAGACGATGATTATATTGGTGAGTTTGTAAGAGGTAAAAAAATTGATTCAATAATCTCATTTACAAAACTATTTAATACAAATTTATTTGAATTGGAAGATTTCATTAACCAGAAAAATGGTTATGAAAATGATTCGTAACTTTTTTTTTCTAAATTTCATAATAATTTTTCCTCAATTATTATTTTGTCAACCGATAATGAATTCGGATTTAAAAGTATCATTAGAATCACTTTATGAGACTAATCCAAGAATAAAATATGAAAGAAATTTACTTAAATCTAAGGATGAATTAATGCCACAGGCTCTTTCTGAGTTTAGACCAGAAATTAAAGGATACTATGAAAAAGGAAAAGTTCATACGAACTCTCATGGTTTTAACATAACTTCAGATGGAATTAGGACAGAAACTAATAAAGGTATTAGTATAACTCAGAATATTTTTGATGGTGGGAGTAGTTTAAGTAATCTTAAAGTTGCAGAAAACACTATTGTGTCTCATCGTTATGTATTGAAAAATACAGAGCAAGAAATATTTATGGACGCAATAAAAGTTTACGCAGATTATGCAACAGAAAAATCTAATTATGAACTTAAAAAAAAGAATTTAGAAGTATTGCAAAGTAGACTAGATTTAACTAAAGAACAATTTGAAATTGGTGAAGTTACCTTAACTGATGTTTCAATTGCAGAAGCTAGGTTGTCCCTGGCAGATTCAGACTTGATAGAATCTGAAAAGAATTTGGAATCTTTAACTGCAAATTTTTCTTTTATTTTTGGAATAGAACCTCGTGAACCAAAAATAGATTTAACTGTTCTTGAATTTAAAAAACAAATTGAAGAAATGAAATCTTTAAGTACAAAAAATAACCCAAAAATTAATGACCTTATATATCAAATCAAGTCTTCCGAGAGTAAAATAAAGACATTAAAAAGAAAAAAATTACCAAGTGTAAAATTCGAAGCAGATGCATATATAAATGAAGGTTATTTCAGAAATGATAGTAAGAGAGAAGTTTTATCAGCTTTTGCGACTGTTGACATTCCCTTGTATCAATCTGGAAGTGCATCATCAAAAATTAGAGAATCTAAAGCTCAACTATTTGCTCTTAGACAGTTTTTAAAACAAACTCAGGATGAGATATTATTTAATTTAATTTCTTCAAAGTCTTCCTATGATTATTCATATTCTAAGATTGCTGCTTATAAAAAGCAGATTGCATCTAATAAAATATATTTGGATGGACTTAGGCAGGAAATGCAGTTAGGAGAAAGAACAATGTTAGACCTCTTAGATGGTGAACAAGAATTACTTCAATCTGAACTAGATCTTGTAAAATCTTATAGAGATCTTTTTAACTCCTACTATGAAACTCTTTTCTTTATGGGAGAATTAAATGCCAGAGATTTAGGCTTGTCAGTAATTTATTATGATGAAGTTGAAAATTTTAAGGATATAAAATACAAGTGGTTAGATATAATTGAATAAATAATGCTCGGAAAAAGATTTAACTTCTCAGAAATTGAAACAAAATGTTTAGATAACTGGTCTAAATCCAAAACCTTTTCATTTCAGGATGAACCTCAAAATGATCCATTCTGTATAATGATGCCTCCACCAAATGTTACAGGTAGTCTGCATATGGGGCATGCACTTACATTTACGCTTCAAGATATATTGATTAGATTTCATAAAAAACTTGGAAAAAATGTTTTGTGGCAGCCAGGGACAGATCATGCTGGCATTGCAACAGAAATGATTGTTGAAAAAAGGATCATAGATAAAAAAGGCAAAAATAAAAATGATTTGGGAAGGGAAAAGTTTATTGAAAAGATATGGGATTGGAAGAAAGAGTCAGGAGATAAAATTTTGAATCAGATGAATAGATTAGGTGCTGCAGTTGATTGGGATATGTCAAGATTTACAATGGATGATGGGTTAAGTGAGTCTGTGAATGAAGTTTTTATTAACTTATTTAACAAAGGCATGATTTACAAAGACAAGAGACTGGTTAACTGGGACCCTAAATTGGAAACAGCTTTATCAGACCTTGAAGTTAATCAAAATGAGATTATTGGAAAAATGTATTTTATTAGGTACGATATAGAAAAAAATAAACAATCTATTATTGTAGGAACAACAAGGCCGGAAACTATATTTGGAGACACGGCAATAGCAATTCATCCAAAAAATTTAAAACTAAAGAAATTTATTGGTAAATTTGCCTTAATTCCAATCGTAAATAGAAGAATTCCTATAATATCTGATAGATATGCAGACCCAGAAAAAGGTTCAGGAGCTGTCAAAATAACTCCTGCACACGATTTTAGTGATTTTCATGTTGGAAAAAAACATAAATTAGAATTTTTGAATATTTTAGACAATAAAGCTAATCTAAACAATAATGTTCCCAAAAATTATCAAGGAGTTAATAGATTCAAAGCCAGGAAAAAAGTAATTTTGGAGTTACAAGAGCAAGGTAGGGTTGAAAAGGTAGAAAATAATAAAATGGTAATTCCTGTAGGAGATAGAAGTGGTGAAGTTATAGAACCATATATGACTTACCAATGGTTTTTAGATACTAAAAAAATATGCGTTGCTGTTGAAAGAGCAATGAAAGAAAAAAAAATAAAGTTTCATCCAAACTCTTGGATGAATACCTTCAAACATTGGATAAAAAATATTGAACCATGGTGTATTTCTAGACAAATCTGGTGGGGACATAGAATTCCTATATGGTATACGAACTCTGATATTGTAGTTGCAGCAAGTTCAAAACAAGATGCTGAGAAGATACTTACAAGTAAAAATAAAACTGCAAAAGTGACTCATCAAGATTCTGATGTTCTTGATACATGGTTTTCATCAGCTTTATGGCCATTTTCAACTCTAGGTTGGCCTAAAAAAAATAATTTACTTAAGAAATTCTACCCAAGCAATGTATTAGTTACAGGTTTTGATATTATATTTTTTTGGGTCGCCAGAATGATTATGATGGGCTTAGAGTTCATGAAAGAAATTCCATTCAAAAATATATATATTCATCCTTTGGTAAAAGATGAAAAAGGTCAAAAAATGTCAAAATCTAAAGGAAATGTTATAGACCCACTTGAATTAATTGATTCATATGGTTCGGACGCTTTGAGATTTACTCTGGCAAATTTGTCGACTCAAGGTAGAGATATAAAACTATCTAACAAATTAGTTGAAAATAGCAGAAATTTTATAACAAAAATATGGAATGTAGCAAGATTTAGTCAATTTAATAATTTTTCTTTTGACTCAAAGTTTTCACCAAAATCAACAAAACTCTCTCTTAATAAATGGATTTTATATAGATTTTCAGAAACACAAAGTAAAGTTATAAAGAATATTGAATTATTTAAATTTAATTTAGTTATATCAGATTTATACCATTTCTTATGGAACGATTTTTGTGACTTATACATAGAGTTATCAAAAAATTATTTGAAAGAAGAAAAAAATAAAAAAGAGATCTCTGGTATTTTTAATTACATCTTTTCGGAATCATTAAATTTGATTAATCCAATAATTCCATTTATTACCGAAGAGATTGGGAAAGAATTAGGTTTTATTAAGAATTCATTTTTTAATGAACTAATAAAAACTGATTCGAAATTAACCCATGAAAAAGAGACGATTATCGAATTTAATAATTTTATTGAACTTTTAAAAAAAATTAGATTTGAAATTGGTAATATTAAAAAATTAAAATTTAATCTAATTATAATCTCTAAAAACAAGATTCATTGGATTGACAAGAATATCTTTTTAATTAATTCAATATTTAGATTTAATGAGGTTAAATATAAAGAAAAATGTGATGAAAATAACAATAAAGTAATCGTAGTTTCTGGATTAAAATTTATTTTAGAATCGCAGGAAAATAATTCTTCATTTGATACTAAATCTTTATCAAAAGAAATAGAGCATTATAAGAACGAGGTAAAATTCTTTATGAAAAAATTAAATAATAAAAATTTTATTAATAAAGCTCCACCTAGAATTGTTGAAGATCATAAAAAAAAACTTGAAGAAGCAGAGAGAAATTTAGAACTCTTAGTCAAAAATAATGTTCAAGATAAAATTTAAAAATATTTTATTTTTTTCTAATAAGAAAAATATTTCAAGTCCAAGAGTAATACTTTTTTTCTATGGTCTGGGATGTAGTGGAAATGATTTTAAATTTCTATTTAAACAAATTAATTTTAAATCACAGTTATTCATTGCCGAACTACCTGGACATAATAATCTTAGTTATAATAATGATAACTTATATAAGTATTCGAGAAAAATATTTCTTTTCATAAAAAAAAATAAAATAAAAGAAATAACTTTTTTTGCTCATTCATTAGGGGGTATTATTCCGATAATTTTAGTTAAAAATTTTTTAAAAAAAAAAATTCTAATAAAAAAATTTATTAATTATGAGGGCAACCTTACTGAGGATGATACGGAAACTCTTACAAAAAAAACAATTTCATACAAAAAAAATGATTTTACTTCAACAAAATTTGATAAACTTATTTCTAAATGTTCTGAATCTAATAAAAGATTTATTAATCTTTGGTCTAATTCGCTTAAAAAAACTTCTTCAGTTGCTTTTTATGATTTATCAAAAGAATGTGTTAAATTAAGTAAAACAAATGAATTATTACATTTTTTTAAAATATTTTTTAAAAAAAGTATTTACGTTAGTGGTGATAAATCTCAAATTAATAAGTCAGGATCTTTATTTGGCTCAATTCGGTTCAAAATTAAAAATTCTGGTCACTTTTCTTTTTTTGAAAATAAGACAGAATTTAGTAGAATGTTTAATAAATTAATTTTAAGAAAAATATAAGATGAAAAAGATTAAAAAAGATTTGCTTCCCAGTAGACATGTTTCATTAGGTCCAAAGAGTTCACCTCATAGATCATATTACTATGCGATGGGTATGACAGAAAACGAAATATACCAACCATTTGTTGGTGTTGCAACATGTTGGAATGAATCTGCTCCTTGTAATATTTCTCTTTCAAGACAAGCACAATCAACAAAAAGAGGTGTTAAAGAAAATAATGGAACTCCAAGAGAGTTTACAACAATTACTGTAACAGACGGAATAGCTATGGGACATGAAGGTATGAAGTCATCTTTAGTTTCCAGAGAAATTATTGCAGATTCTATCGAAGTATCAATGAGAGGTCATTGTTATGATGGTTTAGTTGGAATTGCTGGGTGTGACAAATCATTACCAGGGATTATGATGGCTATGTTAAGATTAAATGTTCCTTCAGTTTTTCTTTATGGTGGTTCAATACTTCCCGGTAAGCATAAAAATAAAGAAGTGACAGTTCAGGACGTCTTTGAGGCTGTAGGAAAATTTGATTCAAAACAAATTTCAGAAAAAGAACTTTGCGATTTAGAAAAAGTTGCATGTCCATCAGCTGGTTCATGTGGTGGACAATTTACTGCAAATACAATGGCATGTGTTGCTGAAGCAATTGGTTTGGCTCTTCCAGGTTCTTCCTCAACTCCTGCTCCCTTTGAATCAAGAGATGAATACGCATATGAATCAGGGCGAAAAGTTATGGATTTAATAAACTTACAACTTAAACCTAGAGAGATAGTTAACAAAAAATCATTGATAAACGCTGCAAGAATAGTTGCTTGTTCAGGAGGGTCAACTAATGCAGCATTACACCTTCCAGCTTTGGCAAATGAAATAGGGATTGATTTTGATATTTTAGATGTTGCAAAAATTTTTAGAGAAACACCATATTTAGTTGACCTGAAGCCAGGTGGAAAATATCTTGCAAAAGATTTGCATGACATTGGAGGAGTGCCAATTATTATGAAGACGCTTCTTGATGGAGGATTTCTTGATGGAAGTTGCTTAACTGTAACTGGAAAAACTTTAGAGGAAAACCTTGAATCTGTTAAAGTAGACTACAAGTCCCAAAAAGTAATATATCCAACCAATAATCCAATTTCTTCTACAGGAGGAGTTGTTGGTTTAAAGGGAAATCTTGCTCCTGACGGGGCAATTGTTAAGGTTGCTGGGCTAAATTCAAAAGTTTTTAAAGGAAAAGCAAGATGTTTTGATTGCGAAGAAGAGGCTTTTGAGGCGGTTAGTAAAAAACAATATAAATCGGGGGATGTTATTGTTATTAGATATGAAGGCCCTAAAGGAGGTCCTGGAATGAGAGAAATGTTGGCAACCACAGCTGCAATTTATGGTCAAGGTATGGGTGAAAAAGTGGCTCTAATCACTGATGGTAGATTTTCTGGTGCCACGAGAGGTTTATGTGTAGGTCATATTAGTCCTGAAGCAATGGCTTTAGGCCCAATTGCTTTAATTCAAGATGGTGATGAAATCCTTATTGATGCTGATAAAGGAGTTTTAAAACTAAATGTCAAAGATTCAATTTTAGCTCAAAGAAAAGAAATATTAAAAACTAAAGAAAATGATTTTGGATCCGGTGCTCTTTGGAAGTTTTCTCAAACAGTTGGTTCAGCAAGATATGGGGCTGTAACTCATCCAGGAGCAAAAAAAGAGAAAAAAATTTATTCAGATATTTAAAGCTATCCATATAGGTATATGATCTGAAGGCCTTTCCATAGCCCTATACTTTGATTCAAATGTAATATTCTTTACATGATGTAAGTAGCTTGGCGATATTAGAAAATGATCTATCAAAAGTCCATCATTTCTCTCCCAACAAGATTTCTGATAGTCCCAATAAGAGAAATTTTCTCCAGGTCTATTAAATACTCTAACAATATTAGTTAGTCCAGAAGATAGGATTTCTCTAAATTTCTGCCTAATGTTTATATTACCTAATGCGTCATTCTCCCAGAATTTAAAGTTTGTAACATCTTTTTCATTTTCCAAAACATTAAAATCACCAGCAATTAATATATTTTCCATATTTTGAACTTGCTTTTTTGCTATTTCTTTTAATTTTTCCATCCATAAAATTTTGAACTTAAATTTTTCTTCATTTTCAATTGGATTTCCATTTGGTGTGTAAACATTTAAAATTTTTAAATTTAATTGTTTCACATGTATAAAGCTTGTTCTTGATTCTTTTTGTATGATTTCTTCAGAAAGATTTATTTCTTCAAAATGTAGTTTATTTTTTAAAATAGTTGCAACACCGTATTTCCCCTTTTGACCATTAACTATAGCTTTATAACCTAATGCTGAATAGAAATCTGGGAATTCTTCATTTGTGCACTTAATTTCTTGAAGAAGTAAAATGTCAGGTTTAACTTGTTCAATGAATTTTTTTAAATGTTCTATTCTTATTCTTACAGAATTTATATTCCAGGAAGCTATTATAGTCATTTATAATGAGAAAGATGTTCCACAGCCGCATGTAGAAGAAGCGTTTGGGTTTGTTACTTTAAAGTAAGAGCCAATCATATCATCTACAAAATCTAGTTGAGATCCTTTAAGAAAATTTAAAGAGGTAAGGTCTATTAAAATTTGTATATCACTAAATTCAAATAACTTATCATCTTTATTAATTTTGCCATCAAAAGTAAATTTATATGAAAATCCTTGGCAACCTCCACCATCAACTGAAATTCTAAAGTATTTTTGTTTTTGTTTTAGAGAAATTTCTCTTATTCTTTTTATGGCATTTTTAGAAAGATCAAACATTATAAAATATCTTTAATTATGTTAATAATATAGTTTAATAGATTATGGTGCAATATTCAAATTTTTCAACTAATTATAAGTTAAGTAAAGGAAGAGTCTTCAGCGAAGAGGATGATCCAAATAGAACATGTTTCATGAGAGATAGAGACAGAATTATACATTGCTCAGCCTTTAGAAGATTAAAATATAAAACTCAAGTATTTGTATATCATGAGCAAGATTACTATCGAACTAGATTATCTCATAGTTTAGAGGTTTCACAACTTTCTAGATCTATTTCTAAGGTGTTTGGTATTAATGATGATTTAGCAGAATCAATTTCATTGAGCCACGATCTTGGTCACACGCCATTTGGTCATGCTGGTGAGGATATTTTAAATAAAAAATTGGAGGGTAAAGGTGGATTTAATCATAACTTCCAAACCTTGAAAATTCTTACAGTTTTAGAGAAAAAATATATGGACTTTGATGGACTGAACCTTACATATGAGACCTTGGATGGAATTCTTAAACATAATGGCCCAGTTCACGCAGAAATTCCAAGTTATATAAATAAATTTATTAACTTTTTTGATGGTGATAAAAATTTACAAGGGTCTTTTGAATCACAAGTTGCGGCAATGTGCGATGACATAGCATATAATAATAATGATATAGATGACGGACTATATGCAAATTTATTTGAAGTTGAAGAATTAGAAGAGTTAGAATTAATTAGAGAAGCGATCATAAATATCAAGTATAATAAATCAAAAAGTTCTGGCAGATTTAAATACGAGCTAATAAGAAAATTGATTAATTTAATGGTGGATGATTTAATAAAAAATACTAGAGTGAATATAAAAAAATTAGGAATTAGAAATTATCAGGAAATTTTAAAATCAGAAAATGCGTTAGTTGTTTTTAGCAGTGCAATGCAAAAAAAAGAAGAAGAACTAAAATTATTTCTGAGAAATAAAATGTATAATCACCCTAGGGTAAAAGCGATGAATTTTAAAGCAAAAAAAATTATTTCAGATTTATTTGACTTATTTATTGAGGAGCCATACTTACTTCCATTAAATTGGAGAAATTATAATAAAGAGTATGATAAATTTATAAATGTAGCAGATTATATTTCTGGAATGACAGATAAATATGCAATTAATATTCACAAAAAATATTTTGATTTATATAGTTTTTAATGCTTTACCATGACTTTTTAAAATATAAGTTATTAGATTTCATAAGCTCAGAGATCTTGGTAAAAGAATTAAATGAAAAATTAAAAGCAGATTCTTTTAATATAGAAATCCCTGATAATAAAGAATTTGGCGATGTATCAACAAATATTGCTATGGTCTTTTCAAAAATAATTGATATGTCTCCACATGTTTTAGGAAAGAAAATTACTGAAGAATTAAAAAAAAATGAATCAATTAAAAAATTAGAAATTGTTGGGCCTGGATTCATAAATATTTTCTTTACTGATTCATTTTGGCAGAGTCAATTGAAAGAATTGATGAAAAAAATTGATACTTATAAATATAAAATTAAAAAAAAAAAAATTTGCATTGAATTTGTATCAGCGAATCCAACTGGTCTTATGCACATTGGTCATGCAAGAGGTGCGGTTTTAGGCGATACTATCTCTTCTATTTTAGAAGAAGTGGGTCATGACGTAGAAAAGGAATACTACATAAATGATGCTGGTGAACAAATCAAGAAATTAATTAAAACTATCATTTTTCATATAAACAATAGAACAGATAATAAATTTGAAATGAGTGATGATTTTTATCCCGGAGATTATCTTAAAGAAGTTGCAAAAAAAATCTTAGAAATTCATAAAGATTATTCAAAAGATGAAAATTTAATTGAAGAAAAAGTTCTTGATTTAATTATGAAAGATATTAAGTCTGATTTATTTAAAATTCGAGTAGATCACAATTCATTTGTTTCTGAAAAACAAATATCTGTTAAAGAAAATGTGAATAATATTACAAAAAAACTCGAAGAAAAGAATTTAATTTATTTTGGTTATCAGGATAAACCCAAGTCAATTTCTGTTGAAAAATGGCAACAAAAAAAACAATTACTATTTAAATCAAAAAAATTGGGTGATGATAGTGATAGAGCTCTTCTTAAACCTGATGGTCAATTAACCTATTTCATGTCTGATATAATCTATCACCAGAATAAAATTGATAGACATTATGATACGTTGTTAAATATATGGGGTATCGACCATTCTGGGTATGTTAAAAGACTAAAAAATGCTCTTGAAGAACTTAACAAGAAAAAAAAATTTAATTTTGAAATAAAGTTAACATCATTAGTCAACCTTCTCGAGGGAGACCAAATTGTGAAGATGTCGAAAAGAGAAGGAAAATATGTGACTTTAAGAGATGTCGTTAAAATAGTTGGAGCTGATGTTCTAAGGTTTATGATGATTTCAAGAAATGCAGACAAAAGAATTGATTTTGATTTTGAAATTATAAAGTCTAAATCTAAAGATAATCCAGTTTTTTATGTTCAATACGCATATGTAAGATGTATGTCCCTTATAAAAATATATAATAAAACTTTTGATGATGATTTTAATAAAATTAATATTTCTAATTCTAATTTATTTTATCTTGAATTAGATGAGGAGAAGGTTTTAATCAAAAAATTATGTAATTATTTTAATATGATAATCTCATCAGCAAATAATTATGAACCACATAGAGTGACAAATTATCTATTTGATTTGGCTAGGGATTTTCATGCTTATTGGGGTTTAGGAAAGATTGATTCATCAAAAAAGATTATTTTAGAAAATAACATTGATATATCAAAATCCAGATTAGTTTTGGCATACGCTATTAGTCAAGTCATAAAAAAAGGTTTGAATATACTTAAAATTGATTGTCCAGAAAAAATGTAATATGTTTAAAAATAATTTAAAATATATTTTTTTAATTTCTTCATATAGTTTTTTTATAATTACTATTATTATCTCTATTAATGCTGTTGTTCCGGAGGAAGAACTACCAGTTTTAGAACAAAAAAATGAATTAATAATCAAATTAGAAAATAATTTTTCAAGAAATAAAAATTCTGTATATGAAATTTTAGAAAATAATGATGAAGAATTTGTAAATAAAAAAAAAGAAAATAATGAAATTCTATCTAACAAAAATCCTAATCAAAAATTTAGACTACAATTTGCATCATTCAAAGAAAAAAGAAAAAGCATAGAAACCTCTCATCTTATTAAAGATCAATTATTATCATTTCCAATGGATATAAATTTGTTTGTAAAAAAAGTAGCAATAAATGACAATCAAACTTTCTATAGAGTTGTTTCAGAAAATAAATATTCTTTTGATAAAGCTTTAAGTGAATGTCAAAGATTAAAAAAAAACAAAGTACAATGTATTGTTATTAAGGATTAATCATGGAATATCCTGATGGCATAGTTTTATCTTGTTCGAGTTATAGTCTAAATCTTAATGAGATAAATTTCTTTGGATCCATAAATCCTTTAGGATTTGTTTTGTTTAAAAGAAATTTTATAAATAAAAATCAGATAAAAAAGCTTATAATAGAATTAAAAACTAATTCTTTAAATCCAAAACCACTTATTTTTATAGACCAAGAAGGAGGTAAAGTTCAAAGACTTGATAATGAAGAATTTCTTAAATTTCCTGAGCAAAAAAAATTTGGTGATGTTTTTGTTAAAGATAAAAAACGGGCTTTAGATTTAGCTTATAAATCATCATTTTTGATGGGTTTTCAACTTCATGAGATTGGAATTGACGTTAACTTTTCTCCTGTTTGTGATCTTTTTTTTAAAACTGCACATAAAATAATTGGGAGTAGATCATTTGGATCGGATCCTAATTTAGTCTATGAATTGTCTCGTGCTTTTTGTTTAGGACTTCTTGATGCTGGAGTCATTCCCGTTCCAAAACACTTTCCTGGTCATGGTCGTTCAAAATTTGATACCCATTTAAATAAGTCAATTATTAATACAAGTTATGATGAATTATGTAAAACTGATTTAGTTCCATTTGATATTTTAAAGAATTCATTAATGGTAATGTTGGCCCATATTGTATATCCTAATATTGATAAAGAAGTAGCTACCTATTCAAAAAAAATCAATAATGAGATATTAAGAAAAAAATTTAAATTTAAAGGCTTAATCTTATCTGATGATATTTCAATGAAAGCAATTAATGATAGCTTGGTAAATAAAGTTAAAAACTCTTATAACGCAAATTGTGATGTAGTTTTGTATTGCAAAGGAATTTTGGAAGATATTAAAGAAATCTACCCTTATGTAAAAAAAATTGGCAAAAAAGAATTTGATTATTTCATCAATCAAACAAAAACAATAAAAGTAAAGAAAAGAAATTTTAACAAATTTAAAGCTGATCTGTTAGAATATAACTTGATAAAAAGCTAGATGCATCTTAATCTTAACATAAGCGGTTTTGAGGGTCCTTTAGACCTACTGCTAGATCTATCTAAAAAACAAAAGGTCGATATAAAGAAAATTTCTATTCTTGAGTTAGCGAATCAGTATTTAAAATTTGTTGATGAAAATGTAGAAAATCTTAAATTATCTGCTGATTATCTGGTTATGGCTTCACTTTTAGCATATCTGAAGTCAAAACTTTTAATTCCTGAAGAAAAAGAGGAAGTTACCGAAATCCAAGAAGATTTAACACAGAAATTAATACATTATAATGCTATAAAAAAGTTGTCGAAGAAAATATTTGAATTACCAAGAGAGGGAGAAAACTTTTATAATATAAAAATTAAAAATGAATTTATCATAAGTGATAAAGTTGTGCCAAATATTTCATTGCAAGATTTAATCCTTAAGTATTCTGAAATTTTTAAGAAGAAGAACTCTATAAAAATGTTGGCTGATGAGAACGAGCTATATAGTACTGAAGATGGAATCAGATGGCTAGAGGGATTGTTTAAATTAGACGAGAAAAACTGGTTGCATCTTTTTAATTTTCTACCAAATGGTATTTTAAATTTGAAAAAGAAAAAATCAGCTATAGTTTCTTTACTTCTGGCCTCTTTGAGTAAAGTTAATGAAGGTAAAATATTAATTAATCAAAAGGATCATTTTCAAAGAATAATGGTAAAGTCTAAATAATGACCGAGAACGAAGCAAAAAATTTTGTTGAATCTTTAATATTTTCAGCTAACGAACCTCTTAGTAAAGAAAATA
>CACACI010000003.1 GCA_902530985.1 uncultured Alphaproteobacteria bacterium | reverse complement strand
GATGAATCTTGGGTTACCAACCAAAGAATGATGACTAAGTTTATAAATTCTCACGGAGTCGGGACTGTAAGTGAAATTAATTATTCATTGAACGAAATGAGCGATGGAAAAAAAATGGAGTACGTTCTCGAAATTAAAGAAGACGCAGAGGTGGTTGAAAGGCATCATGGAAAAGCAGAGAAAAATGAAAAAATGACTGTAAAGTTTATGCAAAAAGATAAACTTCTAACCTTCTCAAACGAAGTTATATTTCCTCATGATTTCCTAAAAGAAATTGTAAAAAATATAAACTCTGGAGAAAAGATGATTATTAGAGATGTGTACGAAGGAACTATACCTGACAAATTTTTTAATATATCAGTTTTTTTTACAGATGAAGTAGTATCAATTGATAAAAAAATTTTGCCAAAGGGTGTTATTAATAAATTTAAGAAGATTCGTATGGCTTATTACCAAGATAAATCACAAACTCCAATTTTCGAACAAACTGTCCATCTTAATACCCAGGGAATTGCAAGTTTTTTTCGATATGATTATCCAGAGTATTCATTAAATCTTAGTTTAAAGAAAATTGAATTAACACCGCTGGATTGTAGGGTTAGGTAGCGGGTTCTGTAATTATTTAGAACCCGCTATCTACTATGGGGAGCTTTTTTATTTCTTGTTAAAATCAGGATAAGATACTGTACCTAGTTCGCTCATGTCTAGACCATATTCTTCATCCTCTTTAGAAGCCCTGATACCAATTGTTGTTTTAATTATCAACCATACGGCAAAGCTTAAAATCATGGCAAATGCTCCATAAGAGACAACACCAATGAACTGAACACCTAATGAAGCATCTGGGTTTGTCCATGCAACTACTAATGTTCCCCAAATTCCAGCAAATAGGTGAGCAGGAATTGCACCAACCACATCGTCAATCTTTAACATATCAAGCAACTTCATACCATACATGCATATTATACCACCTATAGCACCAATTATTACTGCTTGACCCATCGAGGGTGTCAATGGTTCAGCCGTTATTGCAACTAATCCTGCAATAGCACCATTCAGAGTTGCCGCAATGTTAGTATGACTATTAGTAGCTTTACTAAGAATCATACATGCTAATACACCACCAGCAGCTGCTAGATTAGTATTAACAAAAATATCAGCAACAGCTGTTGCATCTGCACCAGATCCTAGGGCTAATTGAGAACCACCATTAAAACCAAACCAGCCTAACCATAGAATAAATACACCTAAAGTAGTCATTGGTAAAGAACAACCGGGTATGATATTTACTGAACC
Organism: uncultured Alphaproteobacteria bacterium; assembly: GCA_902530985.1. Classification (GTDB taxonomy): domain Bacteria; phylum Pseudomonadota; class Alphaproteobacteria; order Methylaequorales; family Methylaequoraceae; genus Methylaequor. The sequence goes on along the minus strand of CACACI010000003.1, from coordinate 71,791 downwards.
ATCAGAACCATATTTTCCATCACGTGGTCCTAATAACATTGCTCCCGCCAGAGCTGCCCATCCACCAACTGAATGAACCAATGTTGATCCAGCAAAATCAGAAAATCCCATTTCACTTAACCAACCGCCACCCCATTGCCATGAACCTGCTATAGGATAAATAAAGGCTGTTAAAATGGCTACAAAAAGAAAAAAAGGCCATATTAAAATTCTTTCTGCAAGTGCACCTGAAACAATAGATGCTGCTGTTGCAACAAATACCATCTGAAAGTACCAATCAGAGGCAGCAGCATAACCAGTTTCTAAATCTACTTCAGAGCTTCTGTCGAATAATGAAAAGGAACCCATATATCCTCCATCTACTCCATCATACATTAAATTATAACCAACCAAGAAGTACATCAACCCAGCTATAGAAAACAAACCTATGTTTTTTAAGCAAATAACTGCAGTGTTCTTACTTCTTACTTGGCCTGCTTCGAGCATACAAAAGCCTGCGGCCATAAACATTACTAGAAATCCACAAACTAAAAAAAGAAACGTATTAAGAATATACGCTACTTCTGGTGAAACAGCAGGAGCTGTCTCGACTGTGTCTGCACTGACATTTACTGAAAAAAGTAAGATCAATGCAAAAAACGAAAAATTTAATATTTTTTTAATATCAAACAAGACGCTTTTTTTAAAAATATTAGCATTCATATTTTCTCCCTATTAAGATATTATTATAATTAGTATTAAAGGTATATGCACAAAGCGTGCCATAATTTAGAATTTAATTATAAGTATTTGTTTATATTGATTATTTTATTTTATAATTTTTTATTTCGATTATTTAGTGATTAATTAGTATGCATGGTGTAAGTTTTGTCTAATTTTTAGTCATTTATGCAAGAAAGATATTTAGGAGATATTCATGATTATTTTAAGTTTTTATTCTTAAAATTTCTTAGTTCTAAACTTAACATGAAAATTGGACTGAATTGGTATCTTGTTGATCCAAATAAAATTGGACCTTCTGAAATAAGAAAAAACGATGGAGAAAAACGAAACTTTTTTTTTAATGAAGAATTAAAAAATTATGACAAAACTCTAATTAAAGAGTTTCAAATGTTTCGAATAAAAAAATTTAGAAAAATTGACTTTTTCACAAAAAATACTCACCTTGATTCATACATAAATTTTTTCAATGAATTTCTCGACGTTAATAATCGTGAAAATTGGCTTATGCGGTCTTTAAAAAAACATTCCCAAGAAAAAATAATTTTTTTGGACCCAGATAATGGCTTTGTAAAAGAAAAAAAGGGAAAAAGGTCATTAAAATATCTGCTACCAGGTGAATGTAAAACCCTATTATCTCAGGATAAAGTAATAATTTTTAGTCAGTTTCAATCTTTTACAAAAAAAACATCCATACATATCAAAGAGATTTTAAAAAGCTTAGAAGATTGTGGTTTAAAAACAAGTATACCAATTATAAGAAACAGAACTAGCCCAAATACATTTTTTATAACTATTAAGCCTAAAAACTCAAAAATTAAATTAAAAAGAATTTTTGAAAATTATGAAAAACAAAATTCAAGAGTTGAATTACTTTAATTGTTTTTTTTAAAAAATATAAACCAAGCAAATATAGCTGGAACTCCAACCATGATTTCTCTAAGTCTTCGACCTAAAGCTACTGAAAATGAAATAACTCCAGAATAACCAATATATTCTCCAATCATTACAAAAGCGAATTCTTGAACACCTAAACCAGCAGGGATAAAAAAAGCTACCGACCTAATAATAGCTGTTACTGACTCTATAAGAATTACATCAATCAGTTTTGCATCGACTCCAATAATCCAAAGAAAAACATATATCTCAAATGCACCCCCTATCCACCCTATCAACCTATATATCATGGCTTCAATTAATTTTTTTTTTTGAAAGCTTAACTTAAAGAGTGCTAGATCCAGTTTTAAAAGACTAAATATACTTCTCTTATTAATAAAATAAATCTTAGGAAGAGTTTTTATTAATTTAGATATAATTCTTTTTCTAATGATTAGGAAAAAGAAAATGCAACCAAAAAGGATCAAAGCTACTGCTAATATCAAAAAAAGAATCTCACTAGAATATTGGTACTCATTTTTTGTCATAACAATAAATAGAAATGTGAAAAGCCCAACTATCAGTAATGAAAATGTTGCAATAAATAAATCCATCAAAACTGTTGAAGAGGCTTGACTGGAATTCTGTCCAGTATTTTTTGCAAGATAGAATCTTACAACTTCCCCAGTAATATTTCCTGTAGGTATAAATTTACTAGAGGTTTGAGAAATCCAAGTAATTATAAGTGCTGAGTATATAGACAATTTATTCCTACCCATCAACACAACCCAAGCTAATGAATCAAAATAAAGTGAAGGTATGTGAGCAAAAGCCAAAAGAAATAGTTTATATTTATTATCAAGAATCAATTCTATTGATTCTGGACCTGCAAAAAATTTATATACCCAATGAATTACAAGCAACCCAAGTATAAAGAAAAATAAAAACCTAATTTTTTGCATTCAACTAAAAATTTTGGATTGGGTGATCCTTTTACAGATCAATAACGGATCATCTTGGTCAACTCGAGGATGCCACGAGAAAAACCTATACCTTCTATAAAAAAGCACTCCAGCATGAGGAGGTTTAGAATAATCATATTTTTTTATGGGTCTAAAAGATTCTTTATGAATTGTTATATAATTTAGATTTTTCTTTTCTGATCTATAAACTTTTAAACAATTACTCTTAAATTTTTTTTCTTCATCTGTTAGTTCTAAGATATTTTGATTCTTATCATCATCAATAAATGTGTTACAATTTATTTTCATTTTATAAAAATTATATTCTGGAAATTCATAAATATCGCAAATATCTGAAAACTTAGAACAAATATAATTTGCAACGTCATGATCTTGATGCCCACCTTCATAGGCTGGACAAAATATTGTATCTATTTTTTTTAAAGAAATAATTTGTTTTATTTTTGAATGAGTTTCTGAAATTATTTCTTTTAATGTTCTTGTAGGAACATCTTGATAGGAGAAGTTAGTAACCCCAAGCTCTTTCATGCTTAAATACATTTCATTTCTCCTTGTCATATAATTTCTTTTGTATTGCTTTTTCTGCCAAAACCATAGGTTATCTTTTGACAACACTCCATTAGTTATAAAAAAAAAATGAATTTTTTTTCCTTCAAGTAGAAACCTTCTTATTATAATACATGCACCTACTATTTCATCATCTGGATGAGGGATAATAAATAATATATTCTTCACTTTAAAACTTCCTTCCATTTACTTGTAAAGTATATATCAAAAACTTCTTTCCAAGATGGAGGTTTAAAATCAGAAAGAATTTTCTTCCTCATAAAACTTATTTTTTTCTTATCATTAAATAACCTAATAATTTCTTCTACCCATATATATGGATCATATTTATTTATAATAACTCCATCAACCCCACTAACAGATATCCTCTTACCTCCACCGCCTGGCGAGACTATTGATATAGCCCCACATGATTTTGCTTCAAGAACTACTTGAGGTCCAATCTCATATCTAGATGGGAAAACAAAAAGGTCGCATAGATTATATAAATCTGATATTTCTTGTTCATTAACATGACCAATCAACTTAATTTTTTTACCGCCTATTGTCTGACATTTTTCACCATGTATATTTTGACCCGCAAAAATAGAAACAACTTCATGATTTTTTCTTTGTAATATTTTATGAATTTTAGATAGAAAGGTTGCACCTTTAAGTTCATGAATTCTCCCACAAAAAAAAATAATTCTTTCATTCCTAGAAATTCCATATTTTTTTAGGAGTTCTATCCTATTAATTTTTTTTCTTTTAAAAATATTGATATCCACACCCCTAGATAATTTACAAATTTTTTTTACAAGTTCAGGTGGGAATTTAAACCTTCTTAAAGAAAGTTTATCGTTAATCATGCCATAACTACATTTATACAAATAGTTTTTTAATTTAATTCTTTGTCTTTCCTTAATTTTTTTATGTATTAGTAATTTATCAATAAAAATGTATCCAAGAAATTTGGGTAATTTATTAAATATTTTTTTTATATAATATTCTGTATATGCTGGAGCATCAGTGTGCAAAGAAGTAGTTAAAGGAATTTTCCAAAGCTTAGATGCCAGAATAGCTGTTTTAGCCATTGAAAATAGTTGATCGGTAGAATGTATTATATCAAATTTTTTTAGCAGAAAAAACAACTTAAGATTCATAGGAAATAAATCAGTATAGTCCGCATCTATTCCTAATGGTCTTAATATTTTAGAAGAAAGAATGGGTTTTAATGTATAAAAAACAATATTTTCACCAACCTGTTTCTTTGTAAATTTTCCTCCAAGAAAAAAAACTGTTAAATGGAAATCTTTGTATGAATCTTTTATTGAATAACATATTCTTTCCCAGAATTTAACATGACCACCTGCAATGCTAGTTAATTCAAGATCCACCAAAATTGCTACTTTTTTCATTATGAAATTCTATAAGTTTCTAAGAAGGAAAACATATAATGAAATTAATATTACAGAAATTATATTTATAAAAAAACCATTTGATACCATGAAAGGAATATTAAATTTGTTACTTGAATAAATAATAGCGTTTGGAGGGGTGGCAATAGGCATCATAAATGCGCAACTTGCTGCTAGTACAAAAGGTAAAGTTAATTGTAGTATATCGAAATTATTTTCCACAGCAAAAATACTCAAAATTGGAAGTAAAAGGAATGTAGTTGCTGTATTACTTGTGAATTCGGTAAGAAATGACGTAATTAAAGCAATCATAAAAATTATCGTCAGCAAATTAAATATATTAATAATATTAAAAATTTTTGCCAATTCATTTGCAAGTCCAGTTGACATAATTAATGAGGCCATTGATAAACCTCCGCCAAAAAGAATTAAAACGTTCCAGGGTATGTTTTTATACCAATCAATATTTAGGATAGTTTTTTCATTTTTTATAGGAATTATAAAAAATAAAATAGAACCAAAGATAGCTATAACAGAATCGGATAAATTAAGTTTAAAGAAGTCGTTTAAAGAACCTTTAAAGATCCACAAACAAACAGTTAAGAATAATATAAAAGTAGTTATTTTTTCTTTTTCAGACCAACAGCCTAATTCTTTATATTTTTCAGAAATAAATTTATTATCTATCTTTTCTTTATTATTTTTAAATTTTAAACTTAAAAACATAAAAACTAATATCAACAAAATTAAGACAAGAGGTAAAGAATATAAAAACCAGTCTATAAAGTCAATTTCAATGGAATGATTCTCTGATAAAAAACCAAGCATTACAGCATTAGGTATTGTTCCAATTGGTGTTGCCATACCCCCAATTGAAGCAGCATAAGCAATTGAAAGAAGAAGTACTTTAGAAAAGTTAATGTCATTATCTGAATTAAAATTATGATCTAGAATATTTTTTACGATTGGTAGCATTAAAAGACATGTTGCCGTATTCGATAACCACATACTAAAAAATGCCGTAGAAAAAATAACACTCATCATTACTTTGTTCCTTGTGTCGCCACAAACTAATAACGTCTTTAGAGCTATCCTTTCATGCAATCTACTTTTTTCAAAACCTTGAGCAATTATAAAACCTCCCAAAAGCAAAAAAACAACTGGGCTTGCATAATGACTTACTATCTCATTTAATCTAATTTCAAGAAAAAAAGGAGAGAAAAGTATAGGCAACAATGCGGTCATAGAGAGTGGTATCACTTCAGTTAACCATAAAAAAATCATTAATAATACCATTCTTAATGATAATTTAGTATCAAAGCTTAGACCTTGATTAAGATCAAAAATATCTGGAAAAATTGAAAATAATAGTCCTAAGACTAACAGAAATATTTTTTTGAGATTTGTTTTACCCATTATTTATGGAATTCTCCTCTATCTCAATCCATTCTTCTTCAAGTAAGTCTAATTCATTTTGAGTTTTTTTTAAATCATCCATTAAATTTTTATAATCTAGGCTATTTGGATTTAAATCCTGAATTTTCTGTAATTTATTTGTAAGATTAGTAATTTGAATTTCTTTAGTTTCAATTTTTTTTAAAACTTTGTTAATAAGTTTGTCATTACTAATGGGCTTTCCTTTTTTTTCATTTATTTTTAGAAAAGCACTCTCCTCCTTTTGCGTTGAACTTAATTGAGGTTTATTAGAAGGTTTGATCCTTCCTGAACCATCAAAGTAAAAAAATTTTTGGCAAGTTTTTTTCAAAAAGTCTATATCATGTGAACTAATCAGAGCAGATCCTTTATGTAAATTTATGAAATCTATTAAAAGATCAATGGTTTCTATATCCAAATCGTTTGTCGGTTCATCCAGAATTAATATTTCTCTTGGTGAAGCAAGTATTTTTGCTAATAGCAATCTATTCCTTTCTCCTCCTGACAAACTAGATACAAACCTATCTATGTCCTTAGGATCAAATAAAAAGTTCTTGAGATAACCACATATATGAATTTTTTTGTCAGCGACATGCATATAATCTCCCCCACTTGGAATAAGATTTTGTTTTATTGATTTTTTATCGTCAAATTGTTCACCCGATTGATCGAAGAAACTAAATTCTACATTTTTTTTTATTTTTATGTTCCCTTTTTTAGGTTCTAACTTACTCGATGCAAGATTTAGAAATGTTGATTTTCCACTTCCATTAGGTCCAATTATTCCTACCTTATCACCTCTTATTAATTTGTAGTTAAAGTCATTAAGAATATTGATTTTCTTTTCTTTCTCTATAAAAAACTTACTTACATTTATAAAATTTATCAGAATTTTTGGTCCTTCAACGATTTTAGTTGATTCTTTAGGAATTATCACTCTTGATATAGATTTCAAGAACTCACTATTTTCTTCTTTGTACGACTTTTTTAAAAGATTTACATTTTCTTTACGTTTGATATTCCTTTTCCTTCTCGCCTTTATACCTTTATTTAACCATTCCAACTCATTATCTAAATGTTGTTTTATATTCTTTAACTCTCTTCTTTCTTGTTCAATTAAAAGATTTTTCCAGTTTTCAAAGTCAAAAAATCCTTTGGAAGATGTTTTTATTGACCCTCTATCCATCCAAAATACTTTATTAGTAACATTTTTCAAAAAGTTTCTATTATGACTTACAACAAGATAAGAACCTTTAAACTCATTATTTAAATATGATTCAAGCCAACTAATCGATTCAATATCAAGATGGTTTGTTGGTTCATCAAGTAAAAGAAGATCTGGGTCAGATAGCAATAATTCAGCTAACGCTAATTTCTTCTTTTCACCACCTGATAGAAAATTTACTTTTTTTTTCTTGTCTAATTTTATTTCCTTGGTAATTCTCTTGATATTAAATTCTTCAAAACTCTGACTTCTTTTAGTTAAAGATATCAAATAGTCTATTACGCTAAAATCACTTGATTTATTAATTCTTTGTTCCAAATTAGCGACATTCAAATTTGGATTAACCCAAAATTCACCATCATCAATTTTTTTTTTCTCACACAAAATGTTTAATAAAGTTGTCTTGCCAACACCATTTTTTCCTACTAAAGCGATCTTATCATTCAGGTGAATTGACAATGAAATAGCTTTAAGTATTTTTTTTTTACCTAGTGATAAACTTGCATCTTTGAGGGATAAGAATACTTCCTTATTCATAGTAATAACTGGCTGGGGTGGTAGGATTCGAACCTACGAATGCCGCTACCAAAAAGCGGTGCCTTACCACTTGGCCACACCCCAACAGTTTTTTAAGATAATCATTTTTTAAGCTTTATACAAGTTATATATCCTGTAAAGAATTGGTTAATCTTGATCCTTTAATCCAATAATTGCAAAATTTTTTTTTAGCTTTAGTTTTAGCAATCTCAAGATCATCTAAACTATCAAATAGTGCATAACATGTTGCCCCAGAACCAGTCATCCTACTTAATAATGAGCCTTTATATGATGACATTATCTCAAGAATTTCTTTAATGAGGCTATTTTTTTTGATAGCTTGACTTTCTAGATCATTTTTTTTTTTTATAAAAAAACTTATTTTGCTCTGATTTAAAGAGTTTTTGCATTTCTTTTCTTCTTGTCTACTAATTATTAAATTATCAAAGATCTCTTTTGTTGAAACTTCAATTCTAGGATTAATTAGGAGTACATAGTACTCTTTGATATTATCAACAAATTTAATTTTTTCACCAATTCCAGTAACTAACGCAGTTCTCCCATAGTAACAGAAAGGAACATCTGCTCCCAAAGATAGTAACAAATGATTAAAACCTTCCAATTCTTTTAAACCAAATATTTCTTTGATACATCTTATGAAAGTAGCAGCATTAGAAGAACCACCTGCCATCCCTGAAGATACAGGTAAATTCTTTTTTAAAATAACATCTACCTCTAATTTTCTTTCGTAGAAGTTTTCCAATTTTTCTTTAGCTTTTTCAATTAAATTCTCCTTATTTTTAAGTAAATTAGAACAAGGACCTTCGACTCTAAAATTAAATTTTTCAGACCTCTTAACTGAGACTAAATCACCATAATTACAAAATGTCATCAAACTTTCAATATCATGGTAACCATCATGTCTTTTTTTTTTCACTTCAAGGTACAAGTTTATTTTAGCTGGAGAAAATTTAGTGACTGACAAACTCATTGGGATTAAAGACCTTCATTTATTTTTTTATTAATCCATGATTTCTTTTGAAAATTTGGATCCAATATCAATACTCTTTTCCATTGTGAAAGAGCTTCACTTTTTCTTCCAGCTTTCCAATATGCATCTCCAAGATGATCATTTAAAGTTGCATCATCGGGGAGAATAGACACTGCTTTTTCTAAAAAGTAAATCGATTCTTCTGTTTTATTACTAAGATAATAAGCCCACCCAAGTGAATCAATTATATAGGCATCTCTTGGTTCGATCTCTATAGCTTTTTTAAGCAATTTCAGTGCTTCATCAATATTTTTGTTTCTATCTAACCAACTGTAAGCTAAATAATTTAATACATAAGCATCTTCTGGGTTAAGTCTCAATGCTTCTTTTAAATCTCTCTCAGCTTTATCCCATTTATTTAGTCTTTCATAAGAAATACCTCTGGAGTAAAGTATATTTGATCTTGAAGGCAAATCTTTTTCTTCAATTATTTCTGAATAAATTTTCACAGCTTGTTTATATTTCTCTAATTTTCTATATTTATCAGCAAATAAAATTTTCATTTCTATTTTATCAGGATACTCTCTAATAAAGTTTGTTAAATTAGAAATAAATTCATTGTTCATGTTTTGTTTTTCTAAAAGCGATAATTTAATTCTCAAAAATTTATAATAATACAGGTTTTCATCATCTTGATTATCAATGTAATTAATACCTAAATTCTGATATCCCAATTTCTCAAATGTTCCAGTTAGAAGTAGCTTCATTGCATTAAAGTCAGGCCTTAACTTTAAAGATATTTTTCCAAAAAAAGCAGAATACTTGTAAAGCTCTTTGGTGAAAAACCAACTTGAAATATTATATAAAACCTCAGCCATTCCTTGCGTTTTATTTTCAATCGGATTAAGTAGATATTTATGTTTTGCCAAATAACTTAAATCAAATTTCTTTAAGTTAAGATCGTGATTGTTGATTTGTTTCAAGTATTTTTCTGCAAGATTTTTATTAGAGTTTATTGAATTTAATAATAATAATTCTTTTATTCTATATGATGCAAAATCCTCCTTTTCAATCCTTTCAAAAAAAGTTTGTGCTCTTTTACTTTCTCCTCTCTGAACCAAAAATAATCCTGAATGTAAGCAAATAATCGGCACACAATTATTCGGCTTGTGACTAATTTCATTTAAATTCTCCCAGATAATTATTGCATCCAAGAAGTTTGAATCAAGAAAGTTTGGCTTAAATTCTTTAAGATACAGATTAGCGTTTTTATCATCTATGAAACTATTAAAAAATTTATATAGGTTTGCTGAAAAGTTTTGATTGTCTCTTTCAAGTAAAATTGAACTTATTTTTTCTGCTTTGTTCCAATCATCAAGGATAACTGACTCAAAAAAAATTTCTTCTAAAAGAAGGTTATCCATTTTATCTAAATCAATGTTTTTAAAAAACTTTTTTAGACTAATTAAATCATTAGAATTTTTGGCATATTCCCATGAAAGATAACTGCTATATTCGTTTAACCTAATGTTATCACTTAAACCATAGGAAAATTTTGAAAAGAAGATTATTAAAATTAAAAAAAAATTACATGTTTGTATAATTTGGACCACCTCCTCCCTCAGGAGTTATCCAATTGATATTTTGAGTTGGATCTTTGATATCACAAGTTTTACAATGAATACAATTCTGAGCATTAATTTGAAGAATAGGGGATTCCCTTTCATATAAAATTTCGTATACTCCAGCTGGACAATATCTTTGCTCAGGAGAATCAAAAAACTCCAGGTTGTTAGAAATTGGAACCATTAGATTATTAAGTTTTAGATGACAGGGTTGGTTTTCTTCATGATAGGTAGAAGAAAATGACACATTTGTAAGCCTATCAAATGTAATTATTCCATCGGCTTTTGGATATTCAATTTTTTTTGATTCAGTTTTCTTCCTCAAAGATAAATGATCCTCTTCAGCATGTTTTAATGTCCATGGTGCTTTTCCTCTAAAAATTATTTGATCTATACCTGAAAGAATCATTCCAATTCTTAATCCGTGTTTAAATGAAGGTCTAACATTTCTAGCCGCTTTTAATTCTTTTCCAGCCCACGAATTTTGAAAAGTTTCACAAAAATTTGAAATTTCTGTGTTTTCTTTTTTTAATTCTAATTCGTTGTAAACTAATTCTGAAGCAATCATTCCAGATTTCATTGCAGTATGAGTACCTTTGATTTTTGGAGTGTTTAAAGTACCTGCATCACACCCAATAATTGCACCACCTGGAAATGATAATTTAGGGAGTGATTGAAAACCACCTTCATTTAAGGCTCTTGCACCATACGAGATTCTTCTTCCACCTTCAAAAACATATTTCATTTTAGGGTGCATTTTAAATCTTTGAAATTCTTCATAAGGTGAAAGGTATGGGTTCTTATAATCAAGACCTATGACAAAACCGAATGACACAAGATTTTTATCAAGGTGATAAAGGAATGAACCACCATAGGTCTCATTATCCAATGGCCAACCGATAGAATGACAAACTTCTCCTGGATTAGAATTTTCATTTTTAATTTCCCAAAGTTCTTTTAATCCTATTCCATAGGTTTGGTGTTGAACATTATCTCTGAGATTAAATTCATCCATTAACCTTTTACCTAAGTGCCCTCTGCAACCTTCAGCAAAAAGAGTATATTTAGAATATATTTCAATCCCTGGTTGAAAATTTGAACCTTGTTCACCATTTTTATTTATTCCTAAGTCACCAGTAATAATTCCATTTAACTTTCCATTCTCAATCAAAATTTCAGATGCTGCAAAACCTGGATAAATTTCTATACCTAGATTTTCAGCTTGTTTTGATAACCATTTGCAGAACGAGCCAAGTGAAATGATAAAGTTACCTTTATTATGCATAACTGAAGGAGTAAAAATTCCAGGTATATTGTAAGAATTTTTTTCAGTTAAGAATTTAAGGGATTCATTTTTAACTGGAACTTTAACTGGACAATCTTCTATATTTTGCCAATTCTCAATCAATTCATTTAATGCTCTAGGTTCAAGAATTGCGCCAGAAAGTATATGTGCTCCAACTTCAGAGCCTTTTTCAACAACACACACACTGTATTCTTTATTATTTTTTTTACAGAGCTTTTTAAAATTAATTGCTGCTGACAAACCAGAAGGCCCTGCTCCAACAATCACAAGATCATAATTCATCTTTTCTCTTGTAATATTCATTTATTTTTTCTCAATCATTTAATATTATAATAATACATATTAAATATATATTCATGAAAGTTAAAAACATAAAGTCTTTTATTGAGTTTTATAGATTTTTGGGAGTCACAAATTGTATTTCTCAAAAACCAAGAAATAAATTTGCTTTAAAAAAGAACAAAAAATTTAAAGAATTCAAAGAAACATCTAAAATAAAAGAAAATGAAATGACTGTATTATCTAAATTAGATGAACTTAAAAAACTAAAAGAAGAAATAAATATCTTAGATTGTAGCCTAAAGGAAGTTGCTACAAATGTTGTACTTTCTGATGGAGATTATAACTCTAGAATAATGATACTGGGGGAAGCTCCCGGTGCAAAAGAAGATTTATTAGGAAAGCCCTTTGTTGGAGAAGCAGGCCAACTTTTGGATAAAATGTTAAGTTTCATTGGACTTTCAAGAAAACAGCTTTACATTACAAATATTGTTTTTTGGAGACCTCCAGGAAATAGGACTCCCAATGACAAAGAGATATCGAAGTGTTTACTTTTAACAAAGAAACATATAAGAATAATAAATCCACAACTTTTAATCTTTGTTGGCAGTATTGCTGCTAAAAGTCTATTAAATTCTAAAGAAGGTATCACAAAACTAAGAGGACAAAAACATTTTTACACAGATGAAGATTATAATATCCGAATTCCAGCTAGAGCGATCTTTCATCCAGCTTATCTGATGAGAAATCCAATTGAAAAAAAAAGAACATGGGATGACTTAATTGAGATAGATGAATTTATAAGAAAAGAAAATATTTTATAATGTATTATGATTAATAAAACCGAAAAATCTAAAAGTTTAAAAATATCTGTTATAATAGTTTCAGATACTAGGAATGAGTCTTCAGATAAATCTGGAAAAATCCTTGCAGAAAGAATTATAAAATCTGGACATGAACTTAAGAAAAAAATTTACTTGAAAGATAATCCAGAAGATATCGAAGAAAATATTAAAAAAATCGTAAAAAGTAAAAATTCAGATGTAATAATTCTATCTGGTGGAACAGGTTTGACAGGCAGAGATTCAACACCTGAAGTTTTAAAAAAAATTATGACCAAAGAAATACCTGGGTTTGGGGAGATGTTTAGGAATATAAGCTTCAAAAAAATTGGAACATCGTCTCTTCAATCGAGAGCTATAGGTGGCGTTATGAATGAAACATTTTTATTTGCTTTACCTGGTTCGCCAAATGCATGTAAAGATGCTTGGGATGAAATCTTAAAATATCAGTTAGATTCAAGAACTAAGCCCTGCAACCTAGTTGATTTAATTCCACGATTAATTGAATGAAAACTTTTAATGATAACAAAACTTAGTGTTTTAATACTTGTTCGTAGCACTTTGTTTAAAAGAATTAATTTCATTAAGATCTCGCATACAACAAGATGTAATTGGAAAGTTTTTTCTTAAATCTTCAGAAACTCTGATATCTTCTAGACTTGGTTGAACGAACATTATGCAATCAATCATATGAACAACACCATTTTCACCAATTAAATCTTCTTTAACAACTACCATATCCTTAACATATAATTTTTTACTTTTATAAATTTGGAGAGGTTTATTACTGACTGTTAGTTGAGTTGTTACTTGCTCATCTAAATCAAGACTTGTTTTATGACCTGCCATAATATGATCCATAAATAAATTTTTACTAAAAAAATCATCTTGAAGAATCTCTTCCTTTAAAATTAAGGGAGCATCATTAAAGGCTTTATTACTTGGTGCAAAAATTGTCCAATTCCAAGGAAGCTTTTTTTTTAGTAATTTATCTAACCCTAATTTCTGCAAGTAAGAATAAAAATTTGATAAATCATTATTCTCAGATATAACGTCTATAACTGTCTTGGCTGAGGTATAGCCGGAAAAAAAACACAAAAATAAACTTATTAATGTGACATAGAAATAATTACTAAAAATATTAATTCTCATAATTGACTAACTTAATTAAAATTTTAATATTAGTAAAAGATTTGTTAATAGTAGTCAAATTGTTTTTAGATGACATAAAAGACCAAGTAATTGGGATAGATGAAGTAGGAAGAGGGGCTTTATGTGGTCCTGTGGTTTCGTGCTCAGTTCTTTTATCAAAAAAAATTTTAAAGAACAATCTAGTTTTACAAATCAATGATTCAAAAAAATTAAATGAAAAAAAAAGAAACTATCTCGCTAAATTTATAAAAGAAAATTCGATATATTCTATTGGCAAAGCAAATAATAAAGAGATTGATAATACGAATATTCTTAAAGCAACAAACCTCTCAATGATTAGAGCATATGAAATATTTAAGAAAAATAAAAACTCAATTAAGATTGATGGTGTTAAGACTTTTAACTTAAATGAAAGAACAACTTTTATTAAGGGTGGAGATCGAAAATCTGTATGCATAGCAGCCGCTTCAATCGTAGCAAAAGTTTGGAGAGATAAATTAATGAGATACTATTCTAAGATCTACCCCATTTATGGGTGGGAAGAAAATAAAGGATATGGAACTACAAAACATGTTGAGGCAATAAAAAAATATGGAATTACAAGAATTCACCGTAAAAGCTTTTTAAAAAGATTTTTGGACGTTAATTAAAGGAAGCAAGATATTAACTTGTAATCCACCTAATTTAGGAGATTTCTGAAGATTAACTTTACCTTTCATGTAAGTCTCAACTACATCTTTAACAATATTTAGACCCAAACCTGTTCCTGGTTTTTGTTCATCTATTCTAAAACCTCTTGCAAAAACCTTTTTCATTTCATTTAATGATAAACCCATTCCATCGTCAGATATAGTCAACCTAATCCGGCCTTCTTTAAGAGATTTTATTTCTACAAAAATTTTACTTTTACCATACTTACATGCATTTTCTATTAAATTACCAATAACCTCTTCCATGTCATCCATACTTCCAAAAACCAGAGCATGTTTTAATTTATAATTAAAAAAAATTTTAACATCGGGATAAAGTTTTTTAAAAATAGAAATCATTTTTGTAATTAAAATAATTATGTCAATCTTTTCTTTAGATGCCTTACCAACCGACTCTAAATGGGCTTTTTTTAAATACCTATCTATATGCCTTTTCATCAATGATACTTGATTATTCATAGTATTATCTCCACTTTTTATCTCATTCGAAATAACAGCCAAAGGTGTTTTTAAAACATGAGCTAAATTACCTACATGAGTTTTAGCTCTATCAATTATCTTTGCATTATGCTCAAGCAATTCATTAATTTCGCTTGCTAGTGGCTGGACTTCTAAAGGGTACGGGTCAATTAATTTTTCTTCATCTCCATTCCTTACTTTAAATAAAGATGCTTTAATTTTATTAAGTGGCAACAATCCAAACTTTACCTGAAGAAAAACTGCAATCATTAGACCAGTTCCAAGAATAAACAATATCACTGATAATGTATTATCAAATTTCTTTATATTTTGTTGATATTCTTGGGTATCGCCAGATACAATAAAGGTAATAGGCTCATCTATGCCTGGAAATGAAATATTTCTTTCAATAATGTGTAATTTTTTTGTTTCAATATAATCATCTTTCTTATTACTTTTACCTACATTATTAATAAATTGAGATCTACCACCAATTAGTCTTTTATCATTTGTAAATACTTGATCCCACATTGATCGCGATCTAACAAGAGGCTTAGATCCATTACTTACTTGCCAATACCACCCTGAATATGGCTGAAAAAATCTAGGATCTCCAATTGTGCTAACAACCGTTATTCCATCTGATGAATCTACTCTACTAGCACCAATTAAAGTTTCCAAAAGAAGATTTAATCTATCGTCAAATGCACTGAAATTTGTTTTTTGATTCAAATCTGATAAAAGTAATCCAGCAGATATGAGAGTGAACATGATCCAAATTGTTGCACTAAAAAAAAGTCTAACAGCAAGTGAATTCATTTTATTCTCTATCTATAGATAATCTATAACCATATCCTCTTTCAGTTTTAATAAGGTTTATTCCCATTTTTTTTCGCAACCGTCCTATAAAAACTTCTATAGTGTTTGAATCTCTGTCAAAGTCTTGGTCATATATATGCTCTACTAACTCTGTCCTAGTTATAACTTTGTCTTGATGATGAAGAAAATATTCTATTATTTTGTACTCGTGTGATGTTAACTTGAGTTTTGTACCATTCAAAAAAACTTTATTTGATTTAGTATCAATTTTTAAAGGACCACATTCAATGTCTGATGAAGCATGTCCCGCAGACCTTCTTATTAAAGCTCTTAATCTAGCAAGGAGTTCTTCCATTTGAAATGGCTTCGCTAAGTAATCATCTGCTCCAGCGTCAAAACCCGATACTTTATCACTCCATTGATCTCTTGCAGTTAAAATAAGCACTGGAAAATTTTTTTGATCTTTTCTCCACTTCTCTAAAACTGTTATGCCATCTATTTTTGGCAAACCTAGATCAAGAACTACTGCATCGTAGGGTTCGGTATCTCCAAGAAAATGTCCCTCTTCTCCATCTAAAGCTGTATCTATAGAATAACCAGAATCTTCTAATGAACTTTTAATCTGATTGTTCAAATCTGGATCGTCTTCAATTAACAATATTCTCAAATCAATCTCCTGAAATCACTGACAGAACAGTAGAAGTGCCAGCATCTAAACGTATTTGTTTTACTTTATTGTCAGTCTCAATTATCATTATATCATAGACCCAACCAAATAAACCCTTTTCATTATCCTTTAAATTTATAGATATTACTCTACCATCAAAATTTCTATTAATTTTTTCTAATATTTGGTCTAATGTTAAAATCTCACCATCATTAACAGCCCTTATTGCTTTTTCATGATCACTCATAAAACTTTCATTTTCTTGTGATAAAATAACATCAGAAGGAAAAAAAAATGTAAGGCAAATAAGTTTAAGTAAATTTTTCATTCAACTTTTTCTATAATTTTAAACATAAGCCTCGAAATTGGTTTTCTTTTCAAATCATTTAATGTTAACCAAAAAAAATTTTTTAATTTTTTTTTTTTTAATAATCTTAGCTTAACTATCAATACTTTCAAATGAAAATGACTAAATTTATGAGATACTTCACCTAAAAATTTATATTGAGTTTTAATTTTATTTTTTTCCATCCAATCTAATGCATTCTGATTTAAATATTTTTTATTATTTTTATTTTTCTCAATCTCCACAAATTCGCTTAATGGAAAACAAAAAAGGTTCTGCAATAAATTTTTTGAGGTTCTTTCGATTAAAAAATATTCTTCGCTTTGAATTACAAAGGCTACTGTAATCTTTCTGTCTATTATTTTTAATTTTTTTTTTGAAAAACTTTTTCCTTTTGATTCACATAAAAAAGAGACAGGACAAATATCACATTCTGGATTGTTTGATTTACAAATCTTATTAGCCAAATCCATTAAAGATTGACAATAATCTCCATTTCCTGAATTAGGTGTTAATTGAGCCGATATACTTTTTATTTTTCTTGGTAAAGATTTATTATCCTTGTTCAATCCAAAGACTCTAACTATGATTCTTTTTATATTACTATCAATTACTGGACATGGCTCATCTACTAGAATAGCAGAAATAGCACTACTAATATAATCCCCCACCCCTGGTAATTCTTTTAGAGATGAAGACTCTATGTGAATTTTTTTTTTTTTTAATAATTCTTTAGCTTTAAACAGGTTTAGTGCTCGTTTATAATATCCCATTCCTTGCCAGATAGACAAAATTTCCTCCAATTCTGCCTCAAAAAAAAACTCTAATGTTGGCCATCTCTTTAAAAATTTTTTATAAAAAGGTATTACTACAGATACCTGCGTTTGCTGCAACATTACTTCAGAGATCCAAATACAATAAAAATTTTGGTTTTCTTTCATTCTCCACGGTAAATCTCTTTTATTTAATAAATACCAATTATGAATTTTTTTTTTCCAAGCACTCTTGAATTTTATGTCAATATGATATTCTTCCATTGTGAACAAAAATTATATTAAACACCCAGTAAAAGTTGCAACCCTTTTACCAAAAATTTTTAAACCCTTAAAAAAAAGAAATGGTAGCATTTTATTAGAAATAAAAATGAACTGGGATAAAATCCTTGAACCAGAATTCAGTAGAATCTGTTTTGTTTCTTCACTCCAGAGAATTAATAATAAAAATATATTAACTATAGTATCTGAAAAAAGAGATATTTTAGAATTGTCATACTCTTCTAATGAATTAAAAATTAAGATAAATAATTTTTTTAATAGCAACATAATTGATGAAATTAAGTTTAAAAAATTGTTACAATATTAAAGATTTATGTTAAATATAATGCATTGATAATGATCAAATATAAACCAATAAAACTAATAATTTTTATAATTATTATTCTACTATCAAATAATTCTCAGGGAAGAATTGTTGATACCATTGAAGCGCTTCAAAATAAATCTATAGGCATGGAATCGGCTCCAGTGAAAATGATTGAATTTGCATCATTAACTTGCGGTCATTGTGCAAAATTTCATAACGAAGTATTTCCTAAATTAAAAAAAAATTATATAGATAATGGAAAAATTTTTTTCACTTATCAAGATTTTCCTTTAGATAAATATGCTCTTAAAGCCTCAGTAATAGCAAGATGTTCAGGAAAGGAAAAGTATTTTAGTTTTTTAAAGGTTTTATATAATAAACAGAAAGATTGGACAAGCTCACAAGACCCTTTTAAATCACTTCTAAAAATAGCTAAATTTGGTGGACTAAAAAATGATGAAATTAAAGTTTGCGTTGGAAATAAATCAATTGAAGACGGAATATTAAAGAATAGACTGAATTCAACCAAGAAGTTTGATATTAAAGCAACTCCAACAATCTACCTCAATGGTGAAAAATATGATGGTGATTTAACTTTCGAGGCATTAAAATTAAAACTTGACTCTTTAATTAATTAAAAAAAATTGTTTACTGTAAATAAATTAAAAATTTCTGGATTTAAATCATTTGCCCATCCAACTGAATTATTAATTGAAGACGGGGTTACTGGAATTATAGGTCCAAATGGTTGTGGTAAATCTAATATCTTTGAAGCCATTAGATGGGTCATGGGTGAGTCTTCTTCAAAGAGCTTAAGATCAGGATCAGGATCAATGGATGATGTTATATTTAACGGAACTCAGAACATACCTGCGAAAAATTTTGCTGAAGTAACCATCGAATTAGACGATTTTATAGGTGAAATTTCAGGCGAGATAATAAAAGATAAAAAGCTATTAATAAGTAGAAGCATTGAAAGAGGAGTTGGATCTTTTTATAAAATTAATAATAAAGAGGTCCGAGCAAAAGATATCAGTATACTATTTTATGATTCGGGGAGTGGTCCACGTTCAAGTTCAATAATTAGTCAAGGAAATATTGATCAAGTTATAAACTCCAAACCTATAGATCGGAAGATAATTCTTGAAGATGCCGCAGGAACATCTGGGTTACAAGCACGACGACATGAATCTGAGTTAAAACTTCAAGCAACTGAAGTTAATTTAGGAAAAATTGATATCAATCTAAATAATTTTAAAGAACAGAAAAAAGATTTATCCAGACAAGCTAGACAAGCAGAAAAGTACGAACAATTATCAGAAAACATAAAATACTTTCAGTCCATTTTAGTTTTTACTCAATGGAAAAATAATTCAAATGAAATTAAAAATATGCAATCAATGAAAACAAATATTTCAAATGAAATTAAAACTATTTTGACTGATCTCTCTTCATCAGAGAACAATTTAAATCTAGGAAAAAATAAATTTTTACAGATTAGTCAAGAGAAGGAATCTTTAAATAAAAGGATTTTTCAAATAAGTAGTGAAATGAATAAACACGCAAACCAACTAGAAGGAATCAAAAACAAAAAAGAAGAAGTTTTAAGGTTTATAAAAACAATTGAAAATGACAAAGAAGTTGAAAAAACTAGGTTTCAAGAATTAAAAAAATATGTTCATAGTTTAGAAAATAAAATTGCTGCCCCATCATACTTAAATAATAAAAAAAAAAAATTAATAGAGCTAACAAGTCAAGAGGTTGAATTAAAGAACAAGTTAAAACAATTGGAAACCATTTTTGTAAATGAGATGCAATTAAGTCTTGGTGAGGAATTTAAATCAGATAATTTAAAAGAAAATAAAGAAATACTTCAAAATAAAAGTTTTGAAATAAAGGAATTGATATCTACTATTATAAAAAACATAAAAACCCAAGAAAAAGAGCTTGATGCCCAAAGGAAATTAAATAATACATTTGAAACTAATATTCAAAATATTAACATCTCAATAAGTCAAAAAAAAAGAAATATCAATGAAATAAATCAGAGTAATCTCAAATTAATTGAGAGTATAAAGCAATTAGTCTCAGAGATTGATATTTGCTCAACTAAACTTACACAAATAGACACAGAACTTAAAACCCTAAACTTATTAACAAATAATGCTAGACTTTCAAATGATTCAATTGTGAATCTTTTGAAAATTAAAAAGGGATACGAAGATTCTGTTTATGCAGCTCTAACAAATGAATTAGATGCTACTCTCAAAACCTCACCAAAAAGATGGGTAAAAACAAGTTTAGAAAATTTAGAACCAATTGATAATAATCTATCAAAGTTTGTAAATGGACCGAGTGAATTAAATTTAATCCTATCCCAAATTGGTTTTGTTGAAAATGAAAATATAGCCATAGAAAAACAAAAAAAACTTAAAGTAGGGCAAAGTTTGGTTGACAAGAGTGGATCTATTTGGAGGTGGGACGGCTTCATATCTGAAGATAACCTTCAAAAAAAAAAGCTGATAGACGCACAATTAAAAATTAAAGAATTAATTAATAAACAAAATCTATACCAATCAAAGTACAAAAATCTTATAACAAAAAAAGACAATCTTACTAATAGACAACACAAATCTAATGAAGCCTTTAAAAAGGAAAGCCTTGATTTAGAAAAGATTTACAAAAACTATGATTCAAGTTTAACCGAATTATCTAACCTAAAAGAAAAACTATCAATCTCAAACTTTAATATAGAGGATTTAAAAAAAAAGTTAGAATCGTTATACGAAGAATATAATTCCTTATCAAAAGAGTTGGAACAAATTAAATTGAAAGAAGCTTCTTCAAATAAAAATGAAAATAACAAGAATGAAAAAGAAGTTGTACAAAAAAACATTCAAGAACTAGATCTTCAAATAGATAATAAAAGAAATGAAATTAATTCCCTTAAAGAATCAATCATGAAAGATGAGTTAAATGAAACCTATTTGAGAAATGATCTTCAAAAAACTAAAACTAGAATTATTGAATGTAAAAAACAAATTGAAATACTGGAAAAAAGAGAAATCAATTACCAAAAAGAAAGCAAACAATTAGACACCTTGCCATCATCACTAAAAAAAAAGGTAGAAAACTTTCAAGGTTTATATAATGAAATAGAAAACCAAATTAAAATTAACATTGATAACGGAAATGAAATTGAAAAGAATGTTCAAGATATTGAGCGGAAAACAATTAATTTAAATAGAGAGCGTGAAAATAAAGTGAATGATATGACAAGAATTGATAGTAATATAGAAAATCTTAGATCTAAAGATAAAGAATTAAGGAATCTAATATTTCAAAGATCAAAAATACAACCGGAAGATCTTGAAAATGATCTTGAAATGAAGAATATAAAAATTCAAAACTATGAAGAAATAAAGTTTAAACTGGAAAAATTGATTAATCAAAGAGAACAAATGGGCCCGGTTAATTTAAGGGCAAAGATTGAAGAAAAATTAGTAAATGAATCTATTGAAGATTTAGAAATGGAAAAACTAGATCTTTCGCAAGCTATCGAGAAATTAAGAATTGCAATTAATAAAATTAATAAAGAAGGAAAAAATAGACTCTTAAAAGCATATGAGGATGTAAATAAAAATTTTTCTGATCTTTTTGTGAAATTATTTAATGGAGGTGAAGCAAAACTTGAGCTGATCAAATCAGATGACCCACTTCAAACTGGTATTGAGATATACGCAAGACCTCCAGGAAAAAAGTTATCATCAATTAGTCTTCTTTCTGGAGGAGAAAAAGCCCTTACAGCTATTTCATTAATCTTCTCTATATTTCTAATAAATCCCTCACCGATCTGCATCCTAGATGAAGTTGATGCTGCATTGGATGAACCTAATGTAGAAAAGTTTTGTAATATTTTACTTGAACTTAAAAAAGAAACTAAAACAAAGTTCCTAATTATAACTCATCATAAAGTCACAATGACATCAATAGATCGAATATATGGAGTTACAATGGCCCAAAAAGGAATTTCAGACATAGTATCTGTTGATTTTGAAAAAATAGATATGAAAGAAGCTGTATAATGACAAACAAACTAACAGACAGAATAGATAAAAAGTTAAAAGATCTAAAATCTGAAAGTAAAAATCAAAATAGTGATTATAATTTAGGATTAAAACTGTCAATGGATTTAGTATCTTCAATTATTGCTGGAATTCTTATTGGTTTAGGTATTGATAAAATTTTTTCAACAAAACCTATATTTTTTCTTATTTTTTTGTTATTAGGAATTATTGGAGGTTTTTTTAATCTCTATAAGTCAATAAAAAAATTGAATAAAAACTAGGAGAAAATTTTGGCAAGCCCTTTAGCTCAATTCGAAATTAAAACAATCATACCTTTAGAGTTTTTTGGTCAAGACATATCTTTCACAAACTCCTCATTAGCAATGACTTTAACAACATTGACGATTGCTGTATTTATGTATTTCGGCTTACGGAATTTAACAATAATACCTTCAAAAACTCAGACCCTGGTTGAAAGCACTTATGAATTTATTTCAGATATGATTGGGGATAATATTGGAAAAGAAGGTATCAAATACTTTTCTTTTGTTTTTACCCTGTTCTTATTTATTCTTATAGGAAACTTGCTTGGCATGTTACCATACAGTTTCACTTGGACCAGCCACATTATAGTAACATTTTCTATAGCTTTTTTTATTTTTATTGGGGTGACTATAATAGCAATTTACAAACATGGATTAATAACGTTTCTAAAGTTTTTTGCTCCATCTGGTGTTCCAAAACCTATGTTAATATTATTAATCCCTATTGAAATAATTTCATATTTATCAAGGCCTATTAGCCTTTCAGTTAGATTGTTTGCAAATATGATGGCTGGTCATACACTTTTAAAAGTTATAGGTGGCTTTGTTTTTGTTTTAGGTGCAAACAGCTTTATTATCGGTGGTGTTTTTCCATTAGCTTTTCTAATAGCTTTAACTGGTTTAGAAATTGTAATTGCTTTTCTTCAAGCTTATGTATTTGCAATATTAACTTGTTTGTATATAAATGATGCAATACATTTACATTAACTTTTAACTTTTAAGGAGTAATTATTATGGATATAGAATCTGCAAAACTTTTAGGTGCTGGTATAGCAGTTTTGGGTGTAATTGGTTCCGGAATTGGAATCGGTTCTATTTTTGCCGCATTTATTTCCGCAGTTGGTAGAAACCCTGAAGCACGCGAACATGTTTTTACTATGACAATGCTGGGTTTTGCGCTTGTAGAGGCATTAGCACTTTTTGCTTTGATCATTGCGCTACTTTTACTATTCGTTTTCTAAATATGATTAGATATTCTTTATTGTCTTTAGTTTTTTTTTCAAAAACTATTAAAGCAGCTGAAGAAAAGGGGGGAATGCCTCAGCTTAATCCTGAATCCTTTACTTCACAAATTTTTTGGCTAACTTTGCTTTTTGTATTTCTTTTCTTGATGAATCATTTTATTTTTTTACCCAAAGTTCAAAACATCAGAAATAAAAGAAAAGATAAAATAGAAGGTTATATAAAGGAGGCAAAAAAAATCAATGATTCAATAAACTCTATAATTGAGAAAATTCACGAGGATCTAGAAAAAGCTAAAAATGAGAAAAATTTAATCATTAACAAAACTTTTGAAGAAAATAAAAAAATTTTGGATAGAAAATTCTCAGAAATAAACGAAGAGTTTGAGATAAAAAAAAATAAGTTGGGTAAAGCTATTGAGGCAAATAAGACTTCAATTTTGTCAAATCTCCCGTCTTTATGTGTAACACTCTCTGACAACTTATACGAAAAAATCATGAACGAGAAAACTAAAGGAAGTGTAAAAGAGTTTAAACAAATTGTAGAGGATGATTAATGAACCTTAACTTCCTTAATGACTCCACGCTATGGGTTGCAATATCCTTCTTATTATTTGTGATATTAGCTTTCAAACCCTTAGCAAGTCAACTTTCATTAGGTTTAGAAAAAAAGATTGCTGATTTAAAGAAAAGTCTTGATGAATCAAGAAGTTTAAAAGAGGAAGCAGAAAAGTTATACAAAGAGCAAATTGTTAAACAAAAAGAAAACTCAATGTTAATAAAAAAGATAAAAGAAGATACATCCAGAGAAATTAAAAAAATAAAATCTCAAATAGAAAAAGACATTGAATTTAATATGCTACGAAAAATTAATAATTATAATCAAATTTCAAATCAAATGGAAAATGATCTAAAAGTTGAATTAAAAAAAAAAATAATGAAAAAGGTAATCCACTATACCGAAGTAAGAATAAAAAAAAACTTATCAAAAAAATATAACTCCAAACTAATTGATGAGTCTTTAAAGAAAATACCTAAACAAGTTTTTTAAATTGAGATGGCTGTACATACCAAATTATCTGAAGCCAATATCAAAAATATTATAAAAATATACAGATTGGATGATTTAGTTGATTTTCAAGGTATAAAAGAGGGTATTGAAAATACAAACTACCTTCTTACAACTAAAAAAAAGAAATTCGTTATAACGATTTTTGAAAAACGTGTCGATATTTCCTCTATTCCTTTTTATTTTGAAGTAATGATAAATTCCAATGCATATGGAATTGAATGTCCAATTCCGATCAAGGATAAACATGGTGAATATATAAATATAATAAAAAATAAGAAAATGGCTGTCTTCATTTTTTTAAAAGGCTCTTCAAAAAAGAACTGGTCAGAAGAGGATTGTTTTAAAGTTGGAGCTAAACTAGCAAATTTTCATGCTGCTAATAAAAATAATATTCACAAAGCAAAAAATCAATTTGGTCTTCATTATTGGAAAAAAGTATTTATGAAATTTAAAAATAAACTAGATAAAATAATACCAAAATCATCTGGAATAATTGAACAAGAAATAAATTTTATATCTCATAACTGGCCTAGAAATTTGCCAAAAGGAATTATACATGCTGACTTATTTCCAGATAATGTTTTTTTTGAAAAAAATAGAATCTCAGGTTTTTTAGACTTCTATTTTTCGTGTAATGATTATTTCTCTTATGACCTTGCTATAACTTCAAATGCATGGTGTTTTATTAACAATAAATTCAATAAAAATTATTTTTTTAGTTTAGTATCTGGTTATGAATCAGTAAGAAGTTTGCAATCTATAGAAAAAAAAAATTTTAACATCCTTTTAAGAGGTGCTGCACTAAGATTTTTTTTTACTCGAGCATATGACTCCATTAATAGTATTGAAAGTAAATTCTTAAAAAAAAAGGATCCGAAAGAATTTTTTAACATATTGAAGTTCCATATTGATAAAAATTCAGAAAGCTTTTACCTAAATGAATGATTTAGAATATGTTATTTATACTGATGGTGCTTGTTTAGGAAATCCTGGTCCTGGTGGTTGGGCTGCAATAATTATTAACAAAAATTTAGATTTTAAAAAAAAAAAGTATGGATCAGAGTTATTGACAACCAATAATAGGATGGAACTTACCGCAATTATTAAAGCATTGAACTCTGTTCCAAGAAATAGTTCATTGATTATATTCACAGATAGTAAATATGTAATTAATGGCATAGAGTTATGGATAACTAAATGGAAGAATAACAACTGGATTGGTTCAAACAAAAAGAAAGTTAAAAATAAGGATCTATGGTTATCACTGGACGAGTTGACCAAAGATTTTAATATAGAATGGAATTGGGTTAAGGGTCATAGTGGAAATGAAAACAATGAGTTAGTAGACCAGCTTGCAAGAGAGCAAGCAACTAAGTTAAATAGAGTCTAAAACTTTTTGTGCTTCACTTACATCAAGGCCAGGACCATTTTCGTTAAATATTTTTTTTATAACCCCTTTTTCAATAAGCATAGTAAATCTTGATAGCCTTTTGCCTAAACCAACACTTGATAAATCTATTTCTAATCCACTCTTTGATCTGAACTCACCATTGCCATCTGATATAAAGTCAATACCAGAATTTTTATACTTTTCACTCCATGATTTGACGACAAAAGGGTCATTGTTACATACAAAAATAATTTTCTCTACACCTTTATCTTCAAAATCTCTTACACATTTAATATATCCTGGCAAGTGGTCATCACTACATGTTGGAGTGAACGCTCCGGGAACACCTACAAGTAAAATTTTTTTTTCACCAAACAGCTCTGAAGATTTTAATTTTATTGGACCAGATTCAGAAATCTTAAAAAAATTTATTTCTGGGAAATTAGTATTTTCATTAATTGTCATAAAAACCTACTGTAAATAATTTATCCAATACAATATCGTTAGAAATTATTTCTGGCAATAAAATTCCTTCTTTATTTTTTGGTCCATAAATTATATTAACTGGAATACCATATCTGTCAAAATTTTTTATATACTCTAATATTTCAATATTTTTTTTTGTCCAGTCTGCTCTTATTGTAACTATTTCATTCTTCATTATGTAATCTCTTAATCTATTAGATTTTAGAGTTGTCATTTTGTTGATCTGGCAAGTAACGCACCAGTCAGCAGTAACATCGACCAAGACGATTTTATCCTGATCTAGATATTTTTTTAACAATTTATAATTAAAAGTTTGCCAAACTATTTCTTTATCTTTAAAAAAAGATTTTTCTGAATAAAAAAATAATAAAAAAAGTAATGAAATAGAAATGGCGAATCTTTTAAAGTTATTTCTTTTATTAATATATGATAGAAATAGAATTATAATTGTTAATGCAACCACTAAATTAAAGTCAATATTTAAAACGTTCATTAACCAAATTGATGAGAATAAAAGTAATAGTCCCAGAAGATAACGAAAGTTAAGCATCCATTCCCCAGGTTTAGGTAAAACTAAGATTATTTTTGGAAAAAAAATGAAACAAAAATAAGGCAAAGCAAAGCCCATGGAAATAAAAAAAAATATAATTAATACATTAGGGTTTGATGCAACCATTGCAAAACCAACAGCTGTTCCTAGAAAAGGTGCACTACAAGGTGTTGCCAGTAATGTCGCAAATGCTCCAGATAGAAAGTGTCCTGTTCTACTATTAGAGTCTAGAAATTTATTAACTTTATCTTGCAAATACCTCGGCAAAACAATTTCATAAAAACCTAATAAATTAAAGCTAAATAGAAGTATTATAGTTGTTACTATAATTAAAAAGTAGATATTTTGAAATTGAAAGCCCCATCCTACTATTTGACCTAAACTTTTTAAAATAATTACTATTAAAGCCAAAACTAAAAAAGAGGTTATTATCCCAGCTACTATTAACAAACTGTTAATACGAATACTATTATAATTTTTATATTTTAGATTAGTAAAAGTATAAAGCTTTAATGATAGAACAGGCAGAACACATGGCATAAAGTTTAGAATTAACCCACCAAAAAAAGCTAAAATTAAATAGTAGCCAATATATGATTTTTTGGATTTTGTTTTAATATCAAAAGTTATTTCTTCAAATTTATTACCATCTGAAATTGAGATAAATATTGGCTTTTTTAAACTTCTAATATCTTCGTCTGTATATATTTTAAATTTTGGGTTTCTCTCCTTATCTAAAAATGTTTCAACTCTTAAACCACACTCTTCTGAAAATCCAAAAACTTCTAGATCTTTAAATTTGTTTGTAAAATTTCTAATTTCAAATGTTAAGTTACGCTTAGAAGTTTCAATTAAACTTAATTTAAAAGAATTGCTATGATTTTTAGGAACATTAAAAAAACTTCTATCAAATTCTTTAGATTGTATTATATTTTTGAAATCTAAATTAATGTCTTTGCTCTCAGATATTGGTATACAAACCTCTTTACAAACAAGATAATTCAATTTTATTTTTTCATTTAATACATTGGTTTGATTAAGTTTTATTTTTACTGGGAAAATCACTTCTTTATCATAACCAATTGTCGTAACTCCTTTATCTACAAATATTTCAGGAAATGGAAAAAGAATCTTCCATGAATTGATATTCTTTTCATTTTCCCAATCAATGCTTAAAGCTGATCCAGCATCTCCAGGGTTTTTCCAATAGGTTTTCCATCCATCTTCTAGGTTAAATTTTATACCAAAATAATACTCATTATCTTTAAAAAAAATCCCATTTTTTGGCAGAGTTTCAGCATATACATTTTTTTTATTTTCTTGCCAATCAAATGCTAAGGTAGTATTTGCTACAAAAAAAAGTATTATATAAAAAAATTTAAAAAACATTCTAAAAAATTGAATAAAAAAAAAATATCTGTAATAATTTATATATGAAACACCGATATTTAAAGGGAAATATAATATGTGCCTTACCACAATTAAAGGATATTTTTTTTTCAAAAAGCATAATCTACTTAACCCATCACAATAAAGATGGAGCTGTTGGCATTGTTTTAAATTATAAGGTCTTAAATATAAAAGGTTCAGAGCTATATAAAAAATTACATATAAAGAATATTAAAGATAACCTTGACATGCAATTCTCTTTTCACATTGGAGGTCCATTAAATCAAAACAATGGCTTTATACTTCATTCAAATGATTATAATACAGAACACACCTTAAAGGTCTCAGAAGAAGTTAAATTAACTTGCTCAACTGAAATTATTACCGACATAGCCAGAAATAAAGGTCCAAAGAAATTTTTTATATCTCTTGGTTATTCAGGTTGGGGGCCTGGACAATTAGAAGATGAGATTAAACAGAACAGTTGGATTAATATAAGTGAAGAATTGGATCTACTTTTTGATATTGAATCAGAGAAAAAATGGAAAAATGCAATTAAGAAAACCGGAATTGACTTTACAAAATTTTCAAATACATCTGGTAATGCATAATTTCTAAATGATTTTTCCTATAAAACCTTTTAATTCATCGATGTTATTATCAATCAAATAAAACTTTTCTTTTTGATTAATTATCTTCTTGAGATTGTGAGGATAATCTATTTTTAAACCAACTGCTTTCTTAACTGTATCTAAAAATTTTGCATAATGTGCAGTTGCTAGATATATCCTTTTATCATTTTTATTTAATCTTTTGTTTCCTACTGAGTAACCAACAGCAGTGTGCGGGTCAATTAAAAAATTATATTTTACTTTTATGTTTCGAATTGTTTCAATGGTTTCTTTATCACTCAGCTTTCCATATCCAAAAATTATTTTCATTTTATCTAAATGTCTCTGATCAACTTCAAACTCTCCTTTTGATTCAAGTTGAGAAAAGAGATTATTAATACTTTTACCATTTTGATAATAATCAAATAATAATCTCTCAAAATTACTTGATACTTGGATATCCATGCTTGGACTAATAGATTTCAAAGTTTTCTTTAATGTCATTTTACCAGACTTAAAAAATCTTGTTAGAACGTCATTTTTATTAGAACTTATTACTATCTTATGGATTGGTAAACCCATTTTTTTGCAAATAAATCCAGCATAAGCGTTACCAAAGTTCCCTGTAGGAACAACAAAACTTAATGGGATTAATTTTTTACTTACTCTAAAATAACTCCAAAAATAATAAACTATTTGTCCCATTATTCTGACCCAATTAATAGAATTAACAGCAGCAAGATTTAAGCTTTTATTATCATTATATAGCTTGAAAAAATTTTTTACTAATCTCTGACAATCATCAAAATTTCCATTTACAGCTATATTAAAAACATTTGGTTTATTATATGTTGTCATCTGTTTTCTTTGAATTTCACTTACCTTTCCTTTTGGAAAAAGAATAAATAGGTTAACATTCTTAGATTTTGAACAACCGTAAATTGCTGCTGATCCAGTATCTCCTGATGTGGCACCTAGAATAGTAAGTTTTATTTTTTTTTCTTTTAAAATAAAATCATAAATATTACCCAAAAGTTGCAGAGCAAAATCCTTAAAAGCATAGGTAGGGCCATGAAAAAGATTTGATATAAATTCATTTTCATTGAGTTTTTTTATAGAAATAATTTCTTTTCCAAAAGATTCTTTATATGTATTTAAGCATATTTGTTTATATTTTTTTTCTGGTATTTCTCCAGATATAAAAAGTCTTGTTAGTTCAAAGGCTAAATTAGGGTAATTTAGACTGCTTAAAAATTTTAAATGTTCATCATTAAACAAAGGTATTTCATTTGGCACGTATAACCCACCATCTTTTGCTAAACCATTTAATAATACTTCGCTAAAACTTTTATTGTTATCTTTTCCTCTTGTAGATGAGTAAAGCATTTCTATTTTATTTTTTTTATGTTAGCAAAAAAGAAAACACCTATTAAACCTATCGCAATCATTAACCATGTGAGTGCGTATTGTAGGTGATTATTTCTTAAATATATTCTAGTTTGATTTCCCAAAGGAAAACCATTAGGCCCGTTTTTTGATGCTTCAAGATAAAAATTGTTCTCAAATTTAAATCCTGTATGACTGCTCATCAATTCCGTTTCAACAAAAAACCAAGTATTATTTTTAACATCATTCTCTGGTTGAAAATAACCTTTTCTTCCAGAGGTCCTAATCACTGCTTCAAAACTTTTAACACCATTAAATCTATTGTTTAATCTTGTGTTCTTGTTTTTTTTTGCCAAAGGAACCCATCCTGTATCAAACAATACATAGTTCCCTCCTTCAGTCTTTAATGGCACTAAAATATGAAAGCCATTATTGCCTCTTTTACTAAGTGCTGGCATATACATTTCATATTCATTCAAAAGTTCACCTACAACAACAATTTTACGAAATTCATTATTCTCTGGAATCTCGATATTTTCAAAATCTGTTGGAGTTAATTCAAAACTATTGATTCTTTGAGAAATTAATTCATTTTTCCAATTTAATCTTTTAAATTGCCAAGCAGACAAACCAATCAGAATAGATAAGGCACAAACAAAAGCGAAAAGGGGAAAAGGCTTTGGTTTAAAAGAATATTTATCTGAATTAACCTTGAATTGCATTATTGGCTATATTGAAGCCCACCAATAAACAAAAGTGAACAAAAACAACCATACTACATCTACAAAGTGCCAATACCATGCTGCAAATTCAAAACCAAGATGTTTGTTAGGCTTAAAGTGTCCTCTTAATCCTCTAAAATAACAAACTACTAAAAATATTGTGCCAACAATTACATGAAAGCCATGAAAACCAGTTGCCATATAAAATGTTGATGGATATATTCCATCTTCTATACTAAATGTTGCATGCTGATATTCATATGCTTGAAATCCAGTAAAAATAAAACCCAAAATTATTGTTAAAAGTAAAAATAAAAGAAAATTCTTCCTATCATTATTTCTCAAAGCATGATGAGCCCAAGTAACTGTTCCTCCAGAAGCAAGTAATATAAATGTATTCAATAAAGGAATTCCAAATGGTGGAATTAACTCAATCTCTTCTGGTGGAAATACCCCTGCCATAGAATCCTGTCTTCCGATTAATTCAGGACTATCTAGGCCTGGATAAAATGCAACATCAAAAAATGCCCAAAACCAAGCAACGAAAAACATAATTTCTGACATTATAAAGAGGATCATTCCATATCTTAAGCCAATTTGAACTACGTTATTATGATAACTACCACCCTCTGATTCTGAAACAACATCACGCCACCAGAATATACTAGAAAGCACAACTGCAAGGCTTCCTAAAATAAATACCAAGTTATTATCTTCGTGCATAAACAACACAAATCCTATTGCCATCAACAGTGCTGAAAAACCTGTTATTAGCGGCCAGGGGCTTGGGTCAACAAGATGATATGGGTGGTTCTGATCGCTCATTATTTATCTGACATACATAGTATAAGATAGAGTTATTTCTTCTAAGTTATTAATGAATTTATCATCTTTTATATTTGGGTCAATGAAAAAAGAAACAGGCATATTTACTTCCTCTTTGGGGGATAAGATTTGTTCTTCAAAACAGAAACATTCAATTTTATTAAAATATTTTCCTGCTTGTAGCGGAGTCACATTAAAAACTGACATTGTAGTAACTTGTTTATTAGATTTATTAATAGCCTTAAAAAAAGCAAGACTATTTTCACCAATTTTTATCTTTATTTTAGTTTGTGCAGGTTCAAAAAAAACAGATGAATTTTTTTCGATCGAAGAGTCAAACCTTACATTAATATTTTCTGCAATAGTTGAATTATTATTTCTTTCAGAAATTTTCGGTGTACCCCCATATCCCGTCACTTGGCAAAACAATTTATATAGTGGCACTGCAGCATAGCTCATCATAAGCATACCAAATGCAAACATTGATAGCATGATCGCAAAATTCATTTTTTTTTTGTTTGTTTTCAATTCCATTTTAAAATTTAAGTACAGTCACTACATAAAATATGACTGCTAGGAAAAACAGGGCTAACCCTAATGCTAAATTTTTGTTTTTGTTTTGATTTTTCATTCTATTTAATAATTGAGTCTAGCACTAATGATGAGAAAATTAGATATAAATATAGAATTGAGTATTTAAAAAGTTTTGGAGCATAAAAAGAATTTTTTTTATCCTCACTCATGAATAACTGAAATGAGAGATAACAAAAATAAGCATTTAATAATAATGAAGATATTAAGTAAAAAAAACCTGCGAATCCATACATAAAAGGCAAAATAGAAATAAATGATAGTAATACAGAATAAATTAAAATTTGTCTTTTTGTAACTCTTTTTCCCCTTACTACTGGAAGCATAGGTACATTTGCCTTAGAGTACTCTATATCTTTGTAAAGAGCTAATGCCCAGAAGTGTGGCGGAGTCCAAAAAAAAATAATGCAAAACAATAAAATAGGAAAAATACTTAACTCTGCCGTAGAACAAACCCAACCAATTACAGGAGGAAAAGCACCAGCTGCACCACCAATTACAATGTTCTGCGATGTTCTTCTTTTAAGCCATACCGTATAAATAAAGATATAGAAAAAAATAGAAAAGGCTAATAACATAGCAGCTTGATAATTGACTGAAAGACCTAAAACAATAATTGAAATAATAGAAAGTATGACGCCAAAACCTAATGCATCTAGTGGTTCTACTCTGCCTTTAGGAATTGGTCTTTTTTTTGTTCTTTCCATTAAAGAGTCAATGTCTCTATCATACCACATGTTGATAGCTCCAGAAGCTCCTGCACCAATAGAAATGCAAAGAATTGAAAGAAAGAAAAAAAAAGGATGAAGACTAATTGGTGCAAGAATTACCCCGCATATCGAAGTGAACACAGCTAGCGACATAACTCTTGGTTTTAGAAGAGAAATATAGTCACTTAGAGTGCTATCATGCTTGCTCGAAAAATTAGAGAGGTTATATTTATAGGTTTTTGACTGCAAAACATTCCCAAATTTTGTCAGGTTGTATTTTATTTTACTTTTGGTAAATCGTCAAATGAATGGAATGGAGGTGGAGAACTTAACTGCCATTCATAAGTTGTTGCACCTTTACCCCATGGATTTTTTTGAGCTTTTCGAGACCTCATGAAGGCTTCTATAATAACTAGCACAAAAAAGAACGCTGCAAAAACAGAAATGTAAGCGCCTATACTCGACACATAGTTCCATCCTTGAAAAGCATCGGGATAATCAGGTATTCTTCTTGGCATACCAGCTAAGCCAGAGAAATGCATTGGGAAGAAAGTAATATTTACACCAATAAATGTAAGCCAAAAATGAATTTTTCCCAAAATTTCACTATATTCAATGCCTGACATTTTACTGAACCAGTAATAAAACCCAGCATAAATCGAAAATAAAGCACCCATCGACATTACGTAGTGAAAATGAGCAACAACATAGTAAGTATCATGCAATGCAACATCAATCCCAGTGTTGGCAAGTACAACTCCTGTTACACCTCCTAAAGTAAATAGAAAAATCATCGCGATTGCAAATAACATAGGTGTCTTAAACTCAATGGAACCTCCCCACATTGTTGCTATCCAACTAAATATTTTAATACCAGTTGGAACGGCTATGACCATGGTTGCAGCAAGAAAATAGGCTCTTGTATCAACGTCTAAGCCTGTCGTGTACATATGGTGAGCCCAAACAACAAAGCCAACAACACCAATTGCTGCCATTGCGTATGCCATGCCCAAATATCCAAAAATTGGCTTTTTAGAAAATGTGGAAATTATGTGGCTTATCATACCAAATCCAGGGAGAATTAATATGTAAACTTCTGGGTGACCAAAAAACCAAAATAAATGTTGGAACAGGATAGGGTCACCGCCCATTTCAGCGTTAAAAAAGGCAGTCCCAAAGTTTCTATCGGTCAACATCATAGTAATTGCACCAGCAAGCACAGGAAGGGATAAAAGCAGAAGAAATGCTGTTATTAGTATTGACCATACAAACAAAGGCATTTTATGCAATGTCATCCCAGGAGCACGCATGTTAAAAATTGTTGTTATAAAGTTAATAGCACCCAAAATTGATGAAGCACCAGCTAGATGCATTGACAAAATTGCCATATCTACTGCAGGACCACCATGACCGGTAGTGGACAGAGGGGCATATAGAGTCCATCCAGGACCTGCTCCATCTCCAACAAATGCAGAACCTAACAAAAGTATTATTGAGGGTGGTAAAAGCCAAAAACTCAGATTGTTCATTCTTGGAAAAGCCATATCAGGTGCACCAATTAATAAAGGAACAAAATAATTTCCAAAACCACCAACCATTGCCGGCATAATCATGAAAAAAATCATAAGTAGTCCATGAGCTGTTATCCAAACATTATATTGTTGATAATTATCGCCCAAAATTTGCATTCCGGGTTCAGCTAATTCCATTCTAATAAGAAGAGAAAAAATACCCCCAATTAGACCAGCAATAATCGCAAAAACAATATATAAAACGCCGATATCTTTATGGTTGGTTGAAAAAAAGTATCTTTTGAAAAAAGTTGGAGCGTGACTAGACATATTCTATTTCCTCTCTACTTGTGTGCAAAATTATGGTTGTTATCACTAGCAAACTCTTCTTTTGCTGTATCAATCCATGATACAAATTCATCATTAGTCACAGCTCTAATTGATATCGGCATAAACCCATGACCGATACCGCACAATTCTGAACATTGGCCATAATACATACCAGGCTCTTTAATGTTGAAATAAGTTTCATTTAATCTCCCTGGGACTGCATCCATTTTAACACCAAGAGATGGAACTGCCCAAGAGTGGATAACACCTGCTGGATCACTTGTGATTTGCATCTTTATATTCGTATTTACTGGAACAACAAGCTGGTAATCTGTTGATAATAATCTAGGTTGGCCTTCTTCAAGTTCATCTTCTTCAAGCATAATAGAATCAAAAGCTATGTTATCGTGATCAGGATATTCGTATCCCCAGTACCAAGTATATCCAGTGGCTTTAATTGTCATATCGATTTTACTAAAATCATTTTGGTCGTATAGTAATCTAAATGATGGAATTGCTATAACGACTAATATTAAAACAGGTATCAATGTCCATGCAACTTCTAATAAGGAGTTGTGTGTGGTATTTGAAGGAGTTTTGTTATTTTTAGCACTAAATTTAATACATACATATAGGAGAAGCACAAAAACAAAAATAGTTATTACAGTTATAATCCAAAACACAAAATCATGAAGATCAATAAGTCTTTGCATTAAGGGAGAACCTGCCTCTTGAAAACCAATCTGCCACTCAGTTGGTTGTCCTGTAGCAAGGAGCTCATTGGACATAAAGATCGAACTCAAAGCAATGGCTAGATAAAAAAAATTCATTAGAAATTACACATATAAAATTAATAATAGATCTAATATAATAATGATTTTAAAAAAAACAAATAATTATTCATTTAATGTTAATTAAAAATCTACTATATAATACTGTAAGCAGATATCTGAAAAAAAATTAATTTAGTATTATTTAACTGAGTTTTGGAATGAAAAGAATAAAAAAAAATTGGGATGATAAAAAAGTAGAGTTACTTGTTGACGAAGTTTTAAAAAAATACGACGATGGAGAACTTTTTGTGGAAGAAGTTTTTTCTGAAAACATACTTTTTGACGACAACAAAATTAAGAATGCAAGTTATGATCAAGATAAAGGTTTTGGGTTAAGAGCAGTTGATCATGATACTGTTAATTTTACTCACAATACAGAGCTTGATGAAAACACGATTAAATCTGCTGTAGATTCAATTAAAAGTTCAAGAAAAAAAATTATTCTTCCATCAAAAGAAACTACTCTAAAAAGCAATTCTTCATTATACACTGATGCAAATCCAATTAATTTAATCTCTCTTACTAAAAAAATTCAATTCTTAAATAAAGTAAATCATTATGCTCGCAAACTTGATTCGAATGTAAAAGAAGTTTCCGTAAGCCTCAACGGGAATTATCAAAATATTGAAGTGATTACAAAAAATGGTAACTCTTTCTATGACTCAAGACCTTTAGTGAGAATGAACATAAACATTTCCGTCAAACAAAAAGATAAGATTGAAACTGGTTCCTTTGGCATGGGAGGAAGATATCTATACGAACACTTTTTTAAAGAAGACAAATGGAAAGAAGGGGTTAAGAAAGCTTATCAACAAGCAATTGTTAAACTTTCAGCCAAATCAACACCTGCGGGAGAACAGACTGTAATACTTGGTCCAGGTTGGCCTGGAATCTTATTACATGAAGCTATTGGTCATGGATTAGAAGGAGATTTTAACAGAAAAAAAACATCTGCTTTTTATGACCTTGTTGGTCAGAAAGTTGCATCAGATCAAATCTCTGTAGTTGATGATGGAACTATTCACAAAAAAAGAGGTTCACTTACAATCGATGATGAAGGAACTCCCTCACAAAATACAACTTTAATAGAGAATGGTATTTTAAAAGGATTTATGCATGATAGACTAAATGCAAGATTGATGAATCAAAAATCTACTGGAAATGGAAGAAGACAAAGCTATTCTCATTTGCCTATGCCCAGAATGACCAATACTTATATGCTCAAGGGTAAATATCATCACGAAGAGTTAATAAAATCAACAAGCAAAGGAATTTACGCAACTCAATTCAGCGGAGGACAAGTCGATATTACTTCCGGTAAATTTGTCTTTAGTGCTTCAGAGGCTTATGAGATTATAGATGGAAAAATTGGAAGACCCCTCAAAGGAGCAACTCTTATTGGTAATGGCCCTGAAATTTTAAAAGAAGTAACAATGGTTGCAAATAACTTAGAACTTGATGATGGGATTGGAACATGCGGAAAAGAAGGTCAAAGTGTCCCTGTTGGTGTTGGTCAACCAAGCTTAAAAGTAAGAAATCTAACTGTTGGCGGCA
This sequence comes from uncultured Alphaproteobacteria bacterium, assembly GCA_902530985.1. Taxonomy (GTDB): domain Bacteria; phylum Pseudomonadota; class Alphaproteobacteria; order Methylaequorales; family Methylaequoraceae; genus Methylaequor. The sequence continues at coordinate 34,182 of CACACI010000003.1, read as the reverse complement.
CTATCTAAATTATTTATTATTTTTTTTTTCAAACATCTCTTCTTCATATGAAATAAATGATTTAATCATTATTTGCCATAGTTCTCTAACTAGTTTCTCTGACACTCCCCTTTTCTTTGCCTCAACATCTAACTTTTTTAGTATTTGATTAATTCTTTTTTGGTCAACAATCTGATTTCTATTTTTAAATTTTATAACTTCAGTTACAAGATCTTTTCTTTGAGAAATAAGATCTAAAATTTTAAAGTCAATTTTGTCTATGAGAATTCTAATTTCCTCTAAATTATTATATTTATTCATATGGTCACTTAAAATAATTGTTTTTGTATAGCATATCAATATTTTTAGACCATTCATTTAAATATAACTCTCTCCAAATCTCAGCAGGTGAGTTTCCAGAATTTAATATTTTTCTCAAAGGCTCAAGAAATGATTCTTCATTTTTTCCAGAGATTTGAATATCTCTATTCCTTAGTCCCTTGGACGAGAGGTCAACTATTTTTTTTGTAAAATCTAACAAATTTTCCCCATCTGGATTATTTGTTTTTAGACCAAACTTCCTTACATTATTATATAAATTCTTAATATCTATAAAACTCCAGCTAGCAACAATATCAGATAAATGATCAAGCACCTCATCATCATAAAGAATTCCTGTCCAAAAAGCTGGTAAAGCACAAACCCTTGACCAAGGTCCCCCATCTGCACCTCTTAATTCAATAAAAGATTTTAATCTTACTTCAGGAAATACTGTTGTTATATGCACCTCCCAATCTTTAATAGAAGGTTCCAAATTTATTAATTTTGTTTTTTTTTCTAAAAAGTCTCTAAAAGTTTTTCCAGAAAGATCAATGTATTTATTATCTCTCAAAATAAAATACATTGGAACATCTAAAAGGTAATCAACATATCTCTCAAATGTAAAGTTTTTTTCATAAACAAAAGGTAATAGACCACATCTATCATTATCTGTTTTTGTCCATATATAAGATCTGTAACTTAGATAATCTGTCAACTTACTATCAATAAATGGCGAATTTGCATATAGAGCAATTATTAAGGGTTGAATAGATTGTGACACTTTTATTTTTTTTGCCATGTCTTCCTCTGAAGAAAAATCAAAATTTGCCTGAATTGTTGTTGTCCTCATCATCATATCTAAGCCTTTTGTTCCTACTTTAGGCATGTATCTACTCATAATTTTGTATCTTTCCTTAGGCATTAGTCTTAAGTCACTGAGGTTCCACTTAGGCAAAACTCCCATACCCATGAATTGTATTTCATAGTCTTTGCATACATTATTTAATTCATCATGATGCTGATTTACTTCTTTGCATGTCTGAAATAAATCTTCTAACGGAGCCCCTGAAAGTTCTATCTGCCCCCCAGGCTCAAGCGTAATAGATGCACTATTTTTTTTCAATCCAACTATATTTTTATTTTCAAAAATTTTTTCCCATTTATAATTAGAACTTAAATTGAAAAAAATTTTTTGAATATCTTCGAAAGTAATTGGTTTTAAATCATTCTTTCTAAAACCAAACTTTTCATGTTCTGTACCTATTCTCCATTGATTCTTTGGTTTACAGCCTTTTTCCAATGTTGAAATTAAAATATCTTTGCTTAATTTTTTGATCACTCTATTAATGCCTTTATACATGAAAGAGAATAAATAGCCGCTGTATCTGCTTTTAAAATATTTTCACCCAAACTTGTCCTAAATATTTTTCTATTTTTAAAAAGTTTCTTGTCATTAGATGACCACCCTCCTATTGGACCAATAAAGATAGCAATTTTTTTAAAACTCATTACCAGCGATTTTGCTCTAATTATTGAATCACCTCCACTTTCATCGCAAAAAATAATTAGTCTTTCGTTATTCCAATTTTTAAGTAAGTCAGTAATTTTTTGAACTTCAGTAATTTCAGGCAAAACTAATGAGTTGCTTTGTTCAGTGGCTTCAATTGATATTTTTTTAAGTCTACTTACTTTTAAATTTGTTCTTTCTGAAAACTCTGTGATTAAGGGAACAATTTTTTTAACTCCAATCTCAGAAGTTTTTTCAATCAAATTATTAATACTTTTTGTTTTCAACAAACTAAAACACAACCAAATATCAGGTATGTAATTTTGGGACCTTAAAAATTTTTCAGGCATCAAACTCGCATTAGATTCAAAGTTTAGGCTACATTCCCATTCTGATTGTTCATTAAAAGCTAAAATATAATCTCCATTTTTTCTTCTCATAACATTTTTCAAATAATGCATTTGTTTTTTATCCAATAAAATTTTTTGATCTTTAATAATTTCTTTTTCTAAGTATATTCTGATTTTAGGCATCTTTTTATGAACAAAATTGAGGTTATGTTTAAAAAAATTAAAGAAAAATGCAAGAATTTATTAATTCTAGGACGTTATAATAATCCATCTGGAGCTTTTTTACTAATGTGGCCATGCTATTGGGGACTTTTTTCGTATATAAGTGATAACCAAAATCTTTTTTTTTACCTTATAAATTTTAGCATAGGTGCTTTTGTAATGAGAGGAGCTGGTTGCTGTATTAATGATATTTTTGATAAAGACTTTGATAAAAAAATTGAAAGAACAAAAAACAGACCTATTGCATCTGGATTAATCACTATAAATGAAGCTATTATTTTTGTTTTTTTGCAACTTTTTCTAGGATTAATAATACTATTACAATTTGAAAAAATTGTGATCATTATGGGGTTTTTAGTAATGCCACTTGTTGTCACTTACCCTTTATTTAAAAGAATTACTTATTTTCCTCAATTAGTTTTAGGTCTTATTTTTAATTGGGGTGTAATTCTGGGCAACTTAAGTCAAACCAATAAATTCAACTATGAAATACTCTATCTTTATTTTGCAGGCGTTTTTTTAACAATAGCTTATGATACTATATATGGTTTTCAGGACCTTAAAGATGATAAAAAATTAGGATTAAAATCTTTGGCAATTTTTCTTGAGAAAAAAAATCATTACCTATTTTTAATCTATTTCATAAGCTTTTTATTTTTTTTAATCTTTTTTCTTACAAACTTTAGCAACAAACCTGTTGCTGTGATTTCTAGTTTTTTAATTCTAATTTTTTTATATTTTCAATATCAAGCATTTAAAACTGGAAATCCATTAATAAACATTTTTAAATCAAATGTTTTGTATGGAGGTTTAATATCTTTAATGATCGCTTTGCAAAATTATTTATGAGGCAAGATAATGTAACGTGTGTTGCAATTATCCACATTTTCCCAAGAAATTTTTTCCCATAACTTCTTCGCATCATCATATGATTTAAAGGGACCAAACTTCTCTTGTTCTGTCCCATCTTCAAATTCTTTGAATAAAGTGTTTTTGTATGTTCCCCCTACAACAAAATAGCTCATAAAAAAATTGTATTGTTATATTGTATTTATAGCAAATTAAAATATAAATTAGTATCGTATGGATAAAAATTTACTACAAGACATTCTTTCTAAACTAAACAAAATGGGTTGCAAGGAGTCAGATGTTTTCTTCTCAAAGGTTAATACTGTTAGCTGTTCATCCAGACTTGGAAAAATTGAAAATACTGAACAATCCTCAACGAGCGAGATAGGTATTAGAGCCATTCTTGATAAAAGGCAGTCAATTGTTTCTACAACTAATTTAGAAAAAAAAAATATTGATCAACTGATTGAAAGAGTTATTCAGATGGCAAAAGTTGTTCCTCAAAATAAATTTTGTGGTTTAGCAAAATCAAATGATATAAAAAAATTTGATAAAAATGATTTAAAGAAATTAGAATTAAGTGATTCTTTTGAACCTTCGGTTAATCAAATTAAAGAAAAAGTAATCATTTTAGAAGAAAGCGCCTTGGCAAATAAAAAAATCACCAATTCTGAAGGGGCTGAAATTGCATATTCAAAAAACTCATTTTGCCTTGTGGGTTCTAATGGTCTGGAAATCGAAATGGAGAAAACGCATAGCGATTATATTCTTGCAGTTTTAGCAGGATCAAAAGATTCTATGGAAAGAGAATATGACTATAAATCTAAAGTATTTTTTAAAGAACTCGGTGACTTTGAGAAAATTGGCAAAGAAGTATCAAAAAATGCAATAAAAAAATTAAATTCTAAAAAATTAAAAACATGTAAATCAGATGTAATTTTTGATTCGAAAGTATCTTCAAGTCTGCTTAGAAATTTATTCACTGCTGCCAACGCTCAAACAATAATTAAAGGTACTAGTTTTTTAAAAAATAAAATTAATAAGCAAATTTTTAATAAAGAAGTATGCATAATAGATGACCCATTAATGAAAAAAAAATTGAGATCTAGAATTTCTGATTGTGAGGGTGTTGAGTCTGAGAAGAAATATTTAATAAAAAATGGGCGTCTCGAATTTTTCTTTAACTCACTCAGCTCAGCAAGAGAATTAAACCACCAACCCTCAGGGCATGCCTCAAGATCTGTATCCTCTATTCCTGGAGTTTCATTTTCTAATCTTTATATGCAAAATGGTGAACCCTCTAAGCAAGAAATGATAGAATCCATGAAAAAAGGATTGTTAGTTACTGAATTAATGGGTAGTTCAATAAATTATTCAACTGGTGATTATAGTCGAGGTGCTTCTGGGTTCTGGATTGAAAATGGGCAAATATCTTATCCTGTCTCTGAAATCACAATTGCTGGAAATTTGATAGATATTTTTTTATCTATGACTCCAGCTAATGACCTTGAATTTAATTTTGGAGTTAATGCACCCTCTTGTTTTGTAAAAAATTTAACTCTGGGTGGAAAATAATTGACTGAAAGTGCATTTCCTTCCTATATTGAAGATTTTTCAAAGAGAGCAATTTTAAAGGCAGGGATTCTTGCGAAAAAATATAAAAAAGAAATTTCAGTAAAATACAAATCAAAAGATCAACCAGTTACAAATGCAGATATAGCTATTGATAGTTTTTTAAAAGCATTTTTTAAAAAAGAAACCCCATCCTTCGGATGGGTATCAGAGGAAACCGAAGACAATAAATCTAGATTTACTTCAGATTATTTTTGGTGTCTAGACCCGATTGATGGAACTAGATCATATATAAACGGAAAGCCAGAATATACAATATCATTAGCTCTTATTAACAAGAATCAACCTATTATGGGTTACATATTAAATCCTGAGACTAAAGAACTTTTTTTTGCAAAAAAAAACAATGGTGCATTCTGTAATGGTAAAAAAATTCATGTAAAAAAGAATCAAAACATAGATTCGTCTAAGTACGGTATTAGTAGTTCAGAGGTTGCAAAACTTGAAAAGTATAATTTCTTTGATAAACAAAACATTATCCAAATGGGTTCCATTGCCTACAAAATTGCATTAGTTGCAAAGGGCCAAATAGATGTCGCAATAAGTTTTACCAAAAAAAACGATTGGGATTTAGCAGCATCGGATTTAATTTTAAAAGAAGCTGGCGGTATCATTACAAATATCTCGGGTAAAAAAATTGTCTATAATAGTAACCTAATGAAAATTGAATCTGTTATTGCCTCAAATAATAAACTTGTGAAGAAACTATGTGTTAAATTCAATGAATAACAAAACAAAAAAGAAAACATTTAATCTTCTTAAACGTCTTTTTCTAGATTATGTAAAAAAACATAAATTTAAACTAACCCTCTCAATAATCTGCATGGTCATTGTTGCTGCTGCAACTGCTATTAATGCATGGATGATGCAACCTGTTCTTGACGAAATTTTTATAAATAAAAATCAGACTTTGATAATCTTAATTCCTATAGCAATTATATTTATAGCTATAATTAAAGGGTTTGCATCATATTTCCAATCAATTCTTATGAGTTTTATTGGTTACAAACTTGTAGCAGACATTCAAAATGAAATGTTTAATTCTGCAATTAAGTTTGATTTAGCATATCATAGTCAAATTAATTCCGGAACAATTGTTTCTAGATTTATTGCAGATGTTGGAGCTTTATCGAGAGGTGTTCATAATGTAATTATTAATATTATAAAAGATTTTCTAACTTTCATCTTCTTAATTGGAGTCATGTTCTATCATGATACAAAGCTAGCATTTATGGCATTATTAGTTTTTCCAGTAGCTATTTACCCGATTAGAAGAATTGGAAAGAGATTAAGAAAAATTTCAAAAAATACGCAAATAGGTTTTGGTCAGTTGACCTCAAAGTTGTCAGAATCATTTTCAGCTATTAAAACAATTAAGGCATTTAATTCAGAGAATTTCGAGTCAAACAAAATTGAAAAGGAAATTCAAAATATTTTTGACCTTACATACAAGTCAACTAAAGTGAATTCCATAGCCAGACCTCTAATGGAAATTTTAAGTGGATTAGCTATTGGAGGAATTATATTTATTGGAGGAAGCCAAGTAATTTTAGATCAAACAACACCAGGAACATTTTTTTCATTTCTCACAGCTCTTCTTATGGCATATCAGCCTGTTAAGTCGCTAGCTAGTTTAAATGCAACTTTACAAATCGCCATGGCTTCAGCTGAAAGGGTATTTGAGATTTTAGATCAGAAGCCTTTAATTAAAGAAGTTAAAGTGCCCAGTGATCAATTTATAAATTTAAAATCAAAAAATAATTTAAAAATATCTAAACTTTCTTTTAGATACCAAAACTCAACAAAATTTGTTTTAAAAAATATAAATCTAGAAATTTTTAGTGGTGAAAGAATAGCGTTGGTTGGATACTCCGGTGTAGGAAAAACTACTTTGATGAATCTATTACCAAGGTTTTTTGACCCTTCAAAAGGAGAAATAGAAATCTCTGGAACTGATATCAAAAAGCTAAGTTTTGGTTTTTTAAGGAATTATTTTTCTATGGTAAGCCAAGATATAGTCTTATTTGACGAAACAATAAAATATAACATTTGCTATGGAGCTAAAAAATATAATGATAATGACCTGAAAGTAGCAAGTAAAAAAGCAAATTGTGATGAATTTATTAATAAACTGCCAAATAGTTTTAATGAATTAGTGGGTGAAAATGGAACTAGACTCTCAGGTGGTCAAAAACAAAGAATAGCTATTGCCAGAGCATTTATAAGAAACTCCCCATTTCTACTTTTAGATGAAGCCACATCTTCCCTGGACTCAAAATCTGAAAAGAAAATTCAAGATTCAATAACAAAACTTCTATCTAATAAAACTGCTCTTATAATTGCACACAGGTTGTCGACAGTTATGGATGCAGATAGAATTGTAATCATGAATAATGGAGAAATTATAGATATTGGTAAACACAAAAGTTTAATGAAAAGTTCTAAAATTTACAGACATTTACATGATTTACAATTTAAAAGAAAAGATGATAAAAAAATTATTAAAACATAGATATTCTCAATTTTTTTTTGGATGGATTATTGCTTTATATTTAAAAATCTGTTTTCAAACCTCAATCTGGCATACAAAGAATACTGAAATTGTTCAGAAACAAATTAATAAAAATAAAAGTATTATAATTTGCTTCTGGCATAGTAGAGTTCTCATGGCTGCATTTTGTTGGAATTGGCAAAATAATTTCAAAATGCTGATTTCTGGACACTCAGATGGGAAAATATTTTCTAATGCAGTGTCCCATCTAGGGATCGATACTATTACTGGATCCTCAAGAAAGCAAAATATATCTTCATTGAAAGAGATTATAAATCTAATCAAAAAAAATAGTATTTTAGGAATCACACCAGATGGACCAAAAGGACCTAATGAGGAAATTAAAGAGGGGCTAATGTCACTGCTAAAAAAAACTGGAGTAACTGTTCTTCCACTTAGTTATTCAGCTAAATACAAAATAGAACTTAGAACATGGGATAAATTTCTCTTTGTAACGCCGTTGAATAAATTTGTTGCTGTTTGGGGGAATCCAATCGAATTTGATCAAAACAAAACATCTGAAGAAAATAAAAAGATCCTCGAAAATGAAATAAAAAGAGTAACAAAATTGTCAGATAATTTAACAAAATAATTATGTTAATGAAGATTTATAGATTGTTTTCAGATATATTTTCTTTACTGATATTTTTTTTCTTTTTAGTAAGACTCACAATTTCAAAGGAGAAGATAGATAGTATTCTTGAAAAATTTCTATTAAGATGCAAGAAAAGACCAGTTGGAAATTTGGTTTGGATAAATGGTGTGAGCATAGGAGAAGCAAAAACTGGTCTAATTATTGCTGACCAGATAAAGAGAATTAATCCAGGTTCACAAATTCTATTTAGCACATCTACAATAACTTCGTACAATCTAATTTCTAAAATGAATAAGGATTATATTCTTATATATTCACCTATAGATATAAATTTTGTAATAAAAAAATTTATTAAATATTGGAAACCCAGTTCAGCAATTTTTATTGAATCTGAAATTTGGCCAAATATTTTTTATCATTTGAAAAAGAACTCAATTAAATTAACACTTTTTAATGCTAGGATTTCCAGAAAATCATTTTTTAAATGGGATAAAATAAGTTTTTTTTCAAAACAAGTATTTGAATTGATTGATGGTTGTTTTGTTCAAGATAATGAATCAATAAATAGGTTTGCTAAATTAGGTGTAAAAAAAATAAAAAAAATAGAAAACCTTAAATTTTTGTCTGAAGAATTAACATTTGATAAAAACAAATTCCTATCTTTTAAAAACCAACTCAAAAACAAAAGAGTTGTAACCTTATTTAGCTCGCATGAAAATGAAGAGGAAATATTTTTAGAGTGCCATAATATTTTATCAAAAAAAATAAATAACCTTTTTTTTATTATCATTCCAAGGCATATCAATAGAGTAAAAAGAATCACCCAAGAATTTACAAAAAAAAAACAATCTTTTCTTTTACAAACCAAGGGTCTAATAAAAATTAAAAAAGAAAAATTTATGATTGTTGATACATTTGGTGAGCTTGGTCTATTCTTCAAACTATCTGAAGTTGTTATAGTTGGGGGCTCATTCTGTAATAAAGGTGGACACAACCCTATTGAAACACGTAATTTTGGATGCTCATTGATTTTTGGGCCAAACATGGAAAACTTTAAAGATATAAGAAATAAAATTCTTAAATCAAAAGCTGGATTTGAAGTTAAAAATTTAAATCAACTTATCAAGCAATTATCTAAGATATTAGAAAATAAAAAATTAAATATTCAGACTCATAAAAATTTTAATAGGCTTTGTAAAGTGCAATCTGAAAAATCAAAATCCATATTAAGTAGTATCTTAAAATGTTAGAAAATATCTGGAAAAACAATAATCTTGTAAGTTTATTACTTAGGCCTTTTTCTTTTATTTATTATATAACAAATAAAATTTATAGATTAGTAAAGTCGGAAAAGTGTTGCGGTGTTCCAGTTCTTTGCGTTGGCAATGTGAATTTGGGTGGTGCCGGTAAAACTCCAACAGTTATTGAAATTAGACGACTACTCCAAAACCATATAAAAAATATTTTTGTACTCACTCGAGGATATAAAGGAAAAAAAAGGGGGCCATTAATTGTAGATAAAAATTCTAAATTTCACGATGTAGGAGATGAGAGTTTATTGCATTACAAACAAGGGCCAACTTGCGTCGCAAAGAATAAATTTGATGGTGCCAAACTTTGCAAACAAAAAGGGTGCAAATTAATTTTAATGGACGATGGTTTGCAAAGTAATGACATAATAAAAAATTTTAGAATACTAGTGATTGATAGTAATTTTGATTTTGGGAATAATCAAATTTTTCCTGCAGGTCCGTTGAGAGAACCAATTAAAGAATGTATTATAAAAAGCGATATCGTATTAGTTATAGGACAAAAGAAATTTTTAAAAAAATATAAATATATATCTAAAGAAAAGTTATTTACAGGGCATAGGATTTTGAATGTAAAAGAATTAAAAAATAAAAATCTATATGTTTTTTCAGCCCTTGGTAATAATCAAAACTTTCACAATTCTTTGTTAAATGAAGGACTTAAAATTATAAAGTCTAAGAAGTTTCCTGATCATTATATTTTTAAAAAAGATGAAATAAAAAAAATTATTTATGAAGCTAAAAAGGAAGATCTATCTGTTGTTTGCACTGATAAGGATTTTGTAAAAGTTCCAAATAAATTCAAGCAAAATATTTACCCAGTTGGATTAAAAATAAAAATACAAGAAAGTAAGCGTTTAAAAGAAACTATTATTCGAAATTTGGGATTTTTAATATAGTTCGTACTCTATTAGTGTTAAAGGATCAATAGAAACCCTCTGTAAGTAAACACCCCAATGTAAATGAGGACCAGTAGCTCTTCCTGTCATCCCTATTGAGCCAATTTTAATACCTTGATTTACAAAATCACCCTGTTTTACAAAAACATCTTTTAAATGAGCAAAAATCGAAATCAACCCAAGTCCATGGTCGATAATAATTGTGTTACCTGTAAAAAACATATCTTTAGCAACAAGTTTTACTACACCAGATGAGGGTGCAATCACAAGGGTACCCTCTTTGGCTGCAAGATCAATTCCAGCATGTGGTTTTCTAGGTTTGGAATTAAGAATTCTTTGACTACCATAAAAACCCGATAATCTTCCCTTAGCTGGGAAAATAAATTTATTACCAAAATGTTTTGTCTTAGAGCCAACTTTTTTTAAATCTTCAATTTTTTTTTTTTCTGATATTATTTTTTCTAGTTCATCACCTGAAGGGTCAACTTTATTTCTAGGCAAACCCTTGATTTTTTCTATTTTGTAGTCCTTGTTTGATACTACAAATGTTTTTGAATTATTATCTACTTCAATTTTAACACTCTCAACATGTTTCCTTCCAAAAGCAAATAGAAATCTACCACCTTCATAAAGTTCTATCTTTTTATTATTAATTTTCAATTCATTATGATCTGAAATAAAACCAGTGATCACTCCTCCTTCACAAAAACAACCATATATATCTGGAAAATCTTTTGAATAAATATTATTCGAGCTAATAATTAGAATAAAAACAAAAAATAAAAACATCAAATTTTCCTAACAAAAGTTTTATCTTTGAAAAACTCAATCTCAATTTTTTGATTTTTTTTTACTTCAGAATCACTAGAAACAATTTTTTTGTTACTCCTTATAACAGCAAAACCTCTTTTGAGAGTTTGTTTATAAGATAGAATTAATAATTCTCTATTCATCGAAATTATTTTCTCTTTTTTACTAACAAAAGTGTGGTTAATTATGACATTCATCTTTTCAATTTGACTAGACAGTGAAGAAGAAAATTTTTGTACTAAATTTTCAAATTTAGTAGGCGAAAACCTCTCAAGAAATGTAAACAAAGATAATTTCATATTTTTTAAATTTGTTTTTAATAAAACTTCTAATTTTTCTTCAATATAGTCAAGGTTCTGAAAATTGTTGTTAATAATTTCTGTTAAGTCAGGAATCTTTGAAAGACAAAGTTTGAAATTGAGGCTTTTTTTATCAAAATTATGTAAAAAAATATTTTTAAGAGTTTTTGAAAAATAATCTATTCTTTTCATCATCTCTTTTCTGTCAGGAACTATCATCTCTGCACCAGCTGATGGTGTTGGTGCTCTTAAATCTGCAACAAAATCACATAAAGGGAAATCAGTTTCATGCCCAACTGCAGAAATCACTGGAATTACTGAGTTAAAAATTTTTTCTATAAGTAACTCCTCATTAAAAGGCATCAAATCCTCTAAACTCCCACCACCTCTGGCTATCATTATTATATCAACGGAAGAATTACCTTTTTTTTTATTAAAATACTGCAACCCATTTATTAAATCATTTAAACATTTCTCACCTTGAACATTAGCAGGAAATATAATTAGTTCTAAGGGGAACCTATCGGAAATTCTATGAATAATATCTTTAATTACTGCACCAGATTCAGACGTAATTACTCCAATAGAATTAGGATATTTAGGAAGTTGTTTTTTATGTTTAGGATCAAAAAAACCTAAATCAGCTAATTTTTTTTTTCTTTGCTCTAAAACTTTTAGCAAAGAACCTTCACCTTCAAATTGAATTTTGAGAAGTATAATCTGATATTTTGATTGTTTAGAGTAAGTTGTAACTTTTCCTTTAATTACTACTTTTATTCCATTCTCAATATCTAAATTCAAACTTGAAGTAATAGATCTCCAACAAATTACTGATATGATACTATCTTCATCTTTTAGTGAAAAATAAATATGTCCTGAGGAATGTTTCTTTACCTGACAGACTTCTCCTGTCACACTAATCATTTGAAAGTTATTTTCTATTAAATTTTTGATTGAATTGTTAAGTTGCGTTACAGTAAAACTTGCTATATTTGATATTTTATTCATTAATTCAAATTTAGTTTAAAAATTAAAAAAAAGGAATAACTTCTTGAATATTTTAGTATTAGGTGGAGGGGCAAGAGAACATTCGATATGTTATGCAGTAAAAAAGTCAAAAAAATGTAACAACTTATTTTGTATACCTGGAAATGCTGGAATTTCAGAAGTGGCAATATGCAAGAAAATTGACTTAAAAAAAAAAAAGGAAATCTTCAACTTCTGTAAAAAAAACCGCATAAATTTGGTGATTATTGGTCCTGAACAATATTTAGAGGATGGTGTTAGTGATTATTTAAAATCTAAACAAATATCTGTTTTTGGTCCAAGTAAAAAAGCATCAAAGTTAGAAACTTCAAAATCTTTTGCAAAAAAGTTTTTAATAAGAAATAAAATAAATACAGCTAAATACAAAGAATTTAAATCATATGTCTCTGCTAGAAAATATATTTCATCCATTGAATTTCCCATTGTTATAAAAGCTGATGGCTTGGCTTCTGGTAAAGGAGTGATGATTTGTAAAAATGAGCCAGAAGCTGAAAATGCACTTTCAATTATAATGAAGAAAAAAAAGTTTGGTTTAGCCGGTAATAAAATAATCATAGAAGAATTTCTAACTGGTTTTGAGGTAAGTTACTTTGCTTTCTTTGATAAAAATAGTTTTATAAAATTAGGTTATGCTTTGGACCATAAAAGAGCTTATGATGATGACAAAGGCCCAAATACTGGAGGAATGGGATGTTTTTTTCCCAGTAAAAAAATGACTAAAGAGATTGAAGAAGAAATTTTTAAAAAAATTCTTCTACCTACTTCTCTTGGTTTAAAAAATGAGAAATTAATTTATAGAGGTATACTTTTTTTTGGTTTAATGATAACAAAAGAAGGACCTTATGTAATTGAATACAACGTAAGATTTGGTGATCCAGAATGCCAAATATTGCTTAGAAATTTAAAAACTGACCTTCTAACAATAATGGAATCTAATCTTCAAGATAAACTTTCTAATATAAATATAAAAACAGATAATAAAGCGGTGATTTGCGTAGTATTAGCATCAAATGGATATCCAGGAAATTTTAAAAAAAATAAAATTTTGAAAAATTTAAATAAAGTTAAATCGCTTAAAGGAATTAAAATTTTTCATGCTGCAACATCGATTAAAAATGGTAATATTGTTTCTTCAGGTGGAAGAGTATTATCAATAACTTCAAAAGCAAAATCTATTAATTCAGCCAGAAAAATGGCTTATGAAGCCTTAAATAAAATTGGTTGGGAGGGTGGTTTTTTTAGAAATGATATAGGTCTAAAAAATACTTAATTATCTTCTTTTCTTAAAAGATTGAGTTATTAACTTCGCACAACATTCTTCTTCAAATCCTCCAAAAAACTGGTAATCTCCTCGTGAAGAAAAGTAATTTTTCAGTTTACAATTGTGAAGTTTGAGATTATCAGAATAAGCTCCAAAAAAAACTTTTTTAATACCAACATTAATTATTGCTGCTTCGCACATTATGCAAGGTTCAAGAGTAACAAAAATAGAAAAATTTATTAGTTTAGTTGTTTTAAGTTTTTTACATGCTCTTCTGATAGCAATAATTTCAGCATGAGCTGTAGGATCATAATCTTTTACTATAGAGTTAGACGCATAACTAACTAAATTATTGTTACCATCTACAATAACACATCCAACAGGCACCTCATCTTTTTCTTCAGCTTTCTTAGCTAGTTCAATAGCTAATTTCATATAATCATCTTTCATATTTAAAGTACCCTTTCTACTGTGATGTTCTCCCCATCAGCAATCTCTTTTAGTCTTCTTAAATCAAAAACTGTAAAACCCCACACATTACATTTTGATGCTAATCTGATTTCATTTTTAATAGATATTGGTGTCTTTCCAAATCCAATGGCTATAGCTTTTCCTGATGGCCAATATGCAATCTCACCTAATTCTAGGATCTCTTTCGCATCAGACTCAATATCAGCATGTATAGTAGTGTAGAAAAATATCTCGTCCCCCCAAGTATTGGCATTTGAATTAATTGGCAAAGACTCCCATATTTTACTGGCCGTGATCGAATCATTTAATTCGACAATTATTTCAAACTTTTTTATACTAATCTTACATCTTTTTTGCATATAATATACTAGCATTTAACTAGATTTTTTAAAGACCAATGAACAAACCTATTATAGGAATAACACTTGATGAGGAGGAAAAACAAACGTATTCAAAATATCCTTGGTACGCCTCAAGAAAAAACTATTCAGAGTCAATTGAAACTGCCGGTGGTGTTTGTATCTTTCTTCCAAATAATATTGATGCAATTAACCAATATTTGAATACAATCCATGGTCTGGTTGTAACTGGTGGGGATTTCGATATTGATCCAAAAATTTATGGAGAAAAGAAAAATAGTTCAAAAGTAACATTAAAAAAGGATAGAACAGATTTTGAATTCAAAATAACTTTACAAGCATTCAAAAAAAACATACCTGTATTAGGAATTTGTGGAGGTCAGCAACTAATTAATGTTGTACTTGGGGGTACATTAATACAGGATATTTCAGATTCTTTTCAAACAAACATCAAACATGAACAACCGAACCCTAGAAATGAACCTAGCCATTATGTAAATATAAAAAAAGGAACAAAATTATTCAAAATTGTTAAAAACTCAAAAATGTTTGTTAACTCTGCGCATCATCAAGCAGTAAAGAAACTTGGTAAGGATTTAATTGCTTCGGCATTCTCGGATGATGGAATAATTGAAGGAATTGAATCAAAAAATCTTTTTTATTGTGTTGGAGTTCAATGGCACCCAGAGTTTCTAATTGATAAAAAGGATATTAATATCCTTAAATCTTTAATTCTTGCAGCTAAGAAAAGAATTGAAAAATAAACTAGTTAGAATATCCAAATTAATTTCTCATGCAGGTGTTTGTTCGAGAAAAGAAGCAGAGGAATTAATAATAAATGGAAAAGTTAAAGTTAATAATAGGATTTTCAAAGAATTTGTAATTAATAATGACCAAATTTCTTCAATAAAAGTTAATAATAAGATAATATCAAAAAAACCTACAAGAGCGTGGATCTTAAATAAGCCAATTGGTTTTGTGTCATCCAATAAAGAACAATATTCTCAAAAAAGTATTTTTAGATTATTACCATCAAATTTACCAAGAGTTGTTTCCGTTGGAAGACTGGATATAAATTCTGGAGGTCTCATATTATTTACAAATAACCCTACACTTTCAACTTATCTTGAAGATCCAAAAAATAAAATTGAAAGAAAATACATTGTTAAAGTTTTTGGTAATGTTCCTTCTAATCTAGAGAGTAAGTTAAAAAAAAAAATCATAGTTGATGGGATAGTTTATGAGCAAATAAAAGTCAAAATCTTAACTAAAAAAACAAACAATAATTTATTAGAAATGAAATTAATTGAAGGCAAAAATAGGGAAATAAGAAAGATTCTAAATAACTTTGATCTTAAGGTAAAACAATTAACTAGGGTAAGTTTCGGACCATTTAATTTAAATAAAATTGAATCTGGAAAAATTATTGAAATTAAAAAATTAAATTTGAGTAATATTCTTAAATCTCTTAAGTTTAATAATGAAGATAATTTCAGGTAAATTTAAAGGTAGAAATTTACATGGACCAAATGACAATTCTATACGCCCAACATCCATTAGGGCAAAAGAAATGATATTCAGTACTTTGGACTCTATGCTTTTCAAAGATAAAAAAAAATTATGTGATTCATTAGTATTAGATTGTTTCTGTGGAACTGGTGCACTAGGGATTGAAGCTATATCAAGGGGTGCTAAAAAAGTTATATTTGTTGATAAATCTCAAAAAGCTGTTGATATATGCAGATTGAATTGTAGTGACCTTGAGATAATTAAATCATCAGAAATTATAAAATTAGATTTTTTCGATTATAGAATTAAACAAAAAATTACTGCTATAGATATTTTTTTTTGTGACCCACCTTATCAAGAATTTTCTGTTGAAAAATTATTAGAACAAATGAAGCCTATAATTAAAGATCATGCATTTGGAATACTTGAATTGCCAAAACATTATAAAGATATTGAATTCAAAGATTTTTATTTATTGAAAACAAAATTCATTTCAAGTTCAAAATTTTGTTTTTTAAAAAAGGTTTAATTTACTTTCTTCCAAATAATTTTTCAATTTCATCAAGATCCAACTCTACATATGTTGGTCTACCATGGTTACATTGCCCAGAAAATTTGGTACCCTCCATTTTTCTTAATAATTGATTCATTTCTTCAAGTTGCATCTCTCTCCCTGATCTAATTGACCCGTGACAGGCCATAGTCGAACATATTTTATTAATTTCTGACTCTAACGAATCTAAATTATCATCATTAATTATTTCATGAACTAATGATTCAACAAGTTTTTTTACGTTGCAATCTGAAATAATTAGAGGTATTTCTCTTACAATAATAGAGTTTAATCCAAATAATTCCATTTTTAATCCATACTTTTTAAATAAACTAAATTTGTCTTTTAAATTTTCCAAAGCTAAAGTTTCAATCTTAATTACTACTGGGATCAACAAAATTTGAGTTTGAATCTTATTATTATAAAAGTCTTTTTTTAATTTTTCATATACTATTCTTTCATGAGCAGCATGTTGATCAACAATAATTATCCCTTTTTGTGTCTGAGAAATAATATAATTTTGATGAAGTTGGCTTTTTGCAAATCCCAAAGGATAAAATTCTTCTACTTCTTTATTAACTTCTTTGAACAATTCTTTTTTTTCTGATAAATTTTCAGAAGTATCTATATGATCTTTTAAAATTAAATCATTTTGTACATAGTTTCTGGAAGAAGCTTTTTTTATTTTTCTAGAAAATTTTAGATTACTAGTTCTATGACCTATTTTCTCTAATTCTGATTTTACAGAACTTATAATAAAAGATTTAAGAAATTTTTCATCCTCAAACCTTACTTCATTCTTCATTGGGTGAACATTTACATCAACCCAATTATGAGGACACTTTATATTTATAATTAGTTGTGGGAATCTATCATGAAACATTAAATCTCTATACGCAACTTTAAGAATAACATTTAAAGACTTATCATTAATTATTCTGCCGTTAACAAAAATAAATTGATTATTAGAATTTGAATAATTAAATGTCGGGATTCCTAATAGTCCAGTTAAAGACAAATCATCTTTGTATGTATTCAATTCAACTGAATTTTCAATAAATTCATTGCCAAGAACCTGCCCTACTCTATCAATAAATTTATCTTTTGGAATCTTACTATTTGAAATGCTTGTTCTAATAATTCTTTTCTTATTAAAAAAAAGATTAAATTCCGTATTAAAATTTATTAATGCAAACTTTTGTATCAATTTTTTTATTAATAAAGATTCGTAATTTTCTGATTTTAAGAATTTTAGTCTGGCAGGTGTTGAAAAAAAAAGATCTTTTACATTAACATAAGTTCCTTTTTTTTGACTTACTGGTTTGATGTGTTTTAAATTTCCCGATAATAGGTTGATTTCATAACCTTCATAACAATCACTACAATTTGACCTTAATGTGAAGTTAGAAACTGATACTATTGAAGATAAAGCTTCACCTCTAAAACCCATAGTTTTGACATTTGCAATATCATTAGAATTAAGTTTTGAAGTTGCATGTCTCAAAACTGCTTTTTGAAGATCATTTTTTCCTATCCCAAAACCATCATCAGAAACTGTTATTTCACTCTTACCTCCATTTCTAATAAAAACATCTATTTTTTTTGCATTCGCATCAAGACTATTTTCTACAAGCTCTTTAACAGCCGAAGATGGTCTCTCAAGAACCTCCCCAGCAGCTATTTTATTAATTAAATTATCTGGTAGAAGTTCTATTCTACTCATTTTTTACTAAAAATTTCTTTGCCAACCTTTTCCCCTCTTCAACAGCTGGTTGATCAAATGGATTAACATTATTTAAAAAACAACAAAAGATTGTTTCTATGAAAAAAAACATCATCAAACTTCCAATTATTTTTTCACTAAGTGAATCCAGAATTATAACTCGAATAGGTTTTTTTTTTTTTTTTAGAGTTTCAATCGTAGCAGTCATCTCAGCATCTAATAACTCTTCCAAAGATTTATTATGCATAATTTCGTATTTTTTATTTTTTGCATACTTGCAATTAAGTTTGATACTAGGTTTACTAATCTTCTTCCCAATAATCGTAAAGAATTTATCTTTTGGTCCATCGAGATATAATTGCAATTGACTGTGTTGATCTACTGTACCTAATGCATTAACTGGAGTAATACCTTTTTCGTTTTTGCCTAGACTTTCAGCCCAAAGTTGTCGATACCAAAATGATAAATTATTCAATGAATCCAAATATGGCATTATCACTGACATATTAAAACCTATTTTATTTAGTTTGTATAGACTTAGAATTGGTGACATAAAATTGTCGAATTTTTTCTCTTCTTGAATAGTTTTTAAAAACTTTTTAGCACCATTACAAAACTTTTTTACATCGAAATTTGCTAAAGCTGCTGGTAAAAGGCCCACTATAGAAAACACAGAATATCTACCTCCAACTGAAATAGGATGTGCAAGAAAAAAATACTGATTTGCTTCTTGAATACTTTTTAAAGTACTTTTCTTATCTTCTGTAATTATAAAAATCTTATTTTTTAATGATATATTTTTTTTTTTAAATTTATTCTCGATTAAAAAAAATTGTGAAATTGTTTCAATCGTCTCTCCAGATTTTGAAATTACAACACATGCGGTATTATTAAGGTTTATTTCATTAAGTAGTCCATTTATTGATGATATATCAACATTTTCAAAAAAAAAAATCTTGGGTGTTTTTTTATCATAAAAGTGATTTCTCATTAAGGAAACTAAAGTCTTACCTCCAAGGCTAGAGCCTCCAGTGCCAAGGAATAAAATATTTTCATACTTTTTGAGTTTTTTAGTAATTTTGGTAATTATCGAAAAGTCTTTATTGTAGAGATCTTCTAAAAAACCAAATGATCTTTGGCGAAGACATTCTAAAATGTCTTTTTTTGCTTTGATGTATATTCCTGTATTTAATTTTGTTCTATTATTTCTAAAATTGAATGTTGTTTGTGAAAAATTCATTTTTCTTCCGGTTCTCCAACTATCATGAAAAATAATTTTTTACCATCAAACAAGTTTGAAACCACTTGATTCACTTTTTCTAAACTTAAACTATTTATAATTTTCTCCCTTTCCTGAAAATAATTATCACCTAGTTTATAGTATTGTACTATCTGTAATAATCTAGCAATTGATAATGTACTTGTAAAATTTCTTGTAAATGAACCATTATAGTATGCTTTTGCATTCTCTAATTCAGTTTTTGTTATTCCCTTTTTCTGGATTTTTTTCCATTCATTTTTAACACTTTCAACAGTTTCATAGACTGATTTATTTCTTGTTTGAAAACCACCAACAATTACTCCGTCACTTTCAAAAGATAATAGATATGAGTAAACTGAGTATACCAAACCTTTTTTCTCTCTAATATTTTTATATAGCCTTGACTGGAAACCTCCTCCTCCTAAAATATAATTAGCAATTCTCAACGCAAAAAAATTTTCATTATTTCTTGCTAAACCGGGATGACCAAACAAAACGCTTGTTTGAGGTGTTTTGATTTTATGAATTCGCTCGCCTTTTGCAAGAGTTTCAAATTTTTTAATTTTCAGAATTTCATCATAATTATTTAGGTCACCAAAAACTAAATCTATAAACTCTTTAATGTTTTTCTCATTAACATTGCCAGCAACTCCAATAATAAGATTTTGTTTTTGAAATACTTTTTTGTGAAACTTGATTAAATCTTCTCTATTTATATTATTTAATGACTTTATTGATCCTTTAGTATTTTCAGAAAAATTATGTTGATCAAAAAAAAATTGATTAAACTTGTTGGATGCTAAAGTTGAAATATCTGATTCATCTATTTTTATACTTGAAATAATTTGTCTTTTGATCTTATTAATATCTTTTTCATCAAATTTTGGATGATTTAAAACCTCAGAAAAAAGTTCAAAACTTTTTAATATTTGAGATGAAATAGTTTGAAAATTTCCATTAATTCTATCTCTTTGTGAAGAAAAATTTAATTTCATACCATTTTCCTTCATCAAATTTTTTAATTCGTTGGAAGTTAAATTAGTTGTACCCTCATCCATCATTGAAGTCATAAGGTTAGAGATTCCATTCTTCTCTTTTGAATCCAATGAACTTCCACCTCCAAAACTAAAACTTACACTTACAATTGGAATAGATTTGTCTTGGACGAACCAGAACTTTATTCCTTTTGATGTTTGAAGCTTTTTATACTCAAGAGCATTTATACTTTGAAAATAAAAAATTAAGATAAAAAACAGAAGCTTCAATTTTTCAAACTACCTGTTACAAAATTATTATTATCGGAGAACTCTTTTAATTCTTTTTTAACCATTTCCAAATCAATTTTTTCTAGTTTTTTATTCCAATCCTCTATATCTCTAAGTTTAAGGCCTATTGTAAGAGCCTCACCAATTATTTCTGCCGGCTTTAAAATTCCATCCATTCCGTAAATACTATCGTAATAATATTTTTTTTTCTCTAGTTCTAACTTCTTTTTAGATATTTTTTCGTTTATTGCTTTTTCTATTTGTTCATCCAACAAACGACTAATTTCGTTTTGGCTCATTTCTTTATTTGGAATTGCATAGAAATATATATAACCATCACCTTTAGCCAGACCTTGATAAAACCCTCCAATCATTGAAAAAATTTTTTGCTTATTTACAAACTCATCGTATAAGATACTCGAAGTTCCACCTGCTAAAATCTTCATACCAAGATCTAAAGCAATTGATTGTGATATTGATTGATTATATGACTTAGCTCTGTGAATTCTTTTCCAAATTTGTTGTTTAACATTTTGATGTTTTAATTCAACATTAGTTGAGGTTTTAAGATCTGGGTCACTTAAATCAACTATTTTTTTTTTTTTAGTTTTTGTAATATTTTCATAGTATTTTCTTACTAATTTTTTAGCATTAGAAAATTTTACATCTCCAGATAATACTAAAATTGCATTATCTGGGCTGTAGAATTTTTTATAAAAATCCATCACGTCATTATAAGTTAAATTCTCTATTTCATGTTTCCAACCAATTATAGGTCTACCATAATAGTTATTTGGAAATAAGATGCTTCTCATTGATTCGTCCAGTTGTGAGGAAGGGTCGCTTTCCACCCTTTGAAAACGTTCTTCCAGAATTACTTTTTTTTCTGTTTCAACATTTTTTTTTGTAAGTGTTAAATTTTTCATTCTATCAGCTTCCAACTCAATCATTTTCTCAATATGATTACTTGGGAAAGTTTGATAATAAGCAGTATAATCATAACTTGTAAATGCATTTTCACTTCCACCAATCTTTGAAAGAAAATTTGAAAAATAATTTTCTGGAAACTTTTTACTTCCTTTAAACATTAAGTGCTCCATAAAATGTGCTAGACCACTTTTTCCTCGTTCTTCAATATTTGAACCAAAATTATACCAGATCATTTGAGCTACTATGGGTGCTCTAGGATTTTCAACAACAATTAGTCTTAAGCCATTATCAAATTTATGGGATTTTGCATTGAATATCTTCTTGGATTCAGATTCAAAACAAAAAAATACTAAAGTCAGAAAAAAACCAACTTTTTTCATCTAATCAATTATTGGTAAATTATCAATATCTCTTACATCAGTGTTTTCTTGAATAACCTGTGCATCATTCGACAAACCATTATTCATTTGCGGTGAAGTTAGAAATGATGAGACATTATGATCTGGAACATATCTCCTAGAGAAGTTATACCCTTTATCATAAATTGGTCTATAGTAAAGATTTCCTTGCTTAAACCCTTTAACATATTGACCATAAACCCATTGACCCACAGTAAATTTTTTATTTTCTTTAAATCTTTCTAGTGAATCAGATGGTGTCGGAGAAGATTGAATATTTATTTGCGGTGCAATATAATTTTTTACTTGAGGTCGAACACTTTGATACTGGGCCTGATTTTGATATTGATCATTGATTTCAAAAGCATTGGGATTTGGTTGAACTCTATTTAAACGACCAGGTCTAGCAACTTTATTAAAATCTGGGGGGAGAACTAATTCAGGAGTTTGATCTATCAAATCAGTTTCCAAATTAGGTTTTTCTAATCCAGCTATATCTTGGAGAGTTTCACATGAATAGAGTAAGAGTGTGAAAATAGTGAGAATGATCTTGTCACAATTTTTAGTCATAATCATCACACATAAATCCACCATTAATCAAATCTTTTGCAACTCTTACACAATCATTCTGGATACCAAAAATCTCCATTTCTTCTTCCAAAGTCATTATTGTAGAAGAAGGTGCGTTTTGGTTCTGATTTCTCATATTTTGGTTAAGTGGAGCAAAATTTGTGTTACTTTGCGGCAGACCTAAATTATTAGAGTATGAATATGGTAATGGTGGAGCCTGATCTATGGAATATTGAGGAAATGGAGGAGGAACAGGTGCCAACATTGGAGTACCATTAGGACCCACAAAATAGTATTGTCTTTGACTTCTATAAATTGGGTCATAATATGGTTGTTGCTGAAACTGAGGTTGAATGTTTTGTTGCTGACTAAAGTTTTGTTGCTGTCCATTATTAAAATAATTTTCATCTGGAATAGCATATTCAGGAACTTCAACCGCTTCTTCTATCACTATGGCTTCGCTCTGTTCAGGCTCATCTTCATCCCAAAAATTAACTGAATCGTAAATAAAGTCTCCAGCTTCTGAAATTGAATCCCAGGTTGAATCAACTGTTGACTCGATTGTACTACATGATTGAATTAATAAAAATAATGTCATAGCAATACAAATTTTAATTTTGTTTAAAAAATTAGTGCCTAATACCATATGTTGTGTTTTATAAAACATTTATACGAACATTTTGTTGTATATCTTTTTATATAAATAACATTACTTTGTTGTTTTGAAAAGGAAAATCCAAATTTAATTCTTTAAAATACGAGAAAAAAAAATAATTGCACCAACTGTAATAAATGAATCTGCTAAATTAAATGCAAACCAATG
Organism: uncultured Alphaproteobacteria bacterium; assembly: GCA_902530985.1. Classification (GTDB taxonomy): domain Bacteria; phylum Pseudomonadota; class Alphaproteobacteria; order Methylaequorales; family Methylaequoraceae; genus Methylaequor. The sequence continues at coordinate 10,688 of CACACI010000003.1, read as the reverse complement.
ATATTCTTTGTAATATAAATCAATAAAATCAATAACATAACCTTTAAAGAATCTATCAATACCGTTACCGAGTGCACCTCCTAATATCAATGATAGACCAAATATTTCAACCTTGTCCGATGATTTTCTAATCAAAAAATATATGTAAAAAGAAATTAAAAAAGACAAAATACCCAAGAAAAAAGGGATATTGTACTCTGATAGAAAACCAAAGCTTACCCCTTTATTTTCCACATAAACTATATTAAATCCATTAAATACCCTAATCCCAGGGTCCAAGTATTTAATATTTATTTCAATAAAGTATTTTGATAATTGGTCTAGTGATAACAATATTATAGTTATAATTAGAGAAAGAAGATTTTTGTTTCTATTTTCCATTAATTAAAGAATTACACCGATTGCAAAGCTCAGTATTTTCATGAAGTTTTTTGAATAATTTCCAACATCTTGGACATTTATATCCATCTTCTCTGGTAATTTTTACCCCTATATTTCCATTTTCATTGTTGAATATAAAATCACGATCAAAATTGTCTGATATTTCAATTGCAGATGAAATCAAGATTTCACTTAAGTCCAATGATTGGGCAATTTTTTTATATTCACTATCTTTAAGATAAATGAATGCTTTGGCCTCTAAACTTGATTTAATTTCTTTAAGATTTCTTTTTTTTTCGACAGTAAATGTAAAAGCGTTTTTTATTTCTAATATTTTCGACCACTTTTCATCTAATTCATTATTTTTCCACTTATCTGATATTTCTGTTGTTTTTAAAAGATGACAACTTTTTACTTCATTATTTCCTATTCCCTCACGCCAATTTTGCCAAGCCTCTTCGGTTGTAAAAGGTATAATCGGAGAAAGCCATCTAATTAAGCATTGAAAAACATCTACCATTACTGTTTTAGCAGACTTAACTATTAGTGAATCCGATGGATCACAATACAATGCGTCTTTCCTAATATCAAAAAACAAAGAAGAGAGTTCTTGGGAACAAAAATTTAAAATCATTTGGTATGCTTTGTAAAAATTAAAGTCTTCATAGTAATTATTAATTGAATTATTTAAAATAAATAATTTATGCCTTATAAACTGCTCTAAAGCAGGAAGTTTATTATGTTCTACCTTTTTTTCTTTATGATTAAAGTTATTCAAATTTCCTAAAAGAAATCTTATAGTATTTCTAATTTTTCTATAGCTTTCAGCTTGTCTATCTAAGTTTTGATAACTAATTTTAATATCTTCACTATAATTCGAATTAGCAACCCAAATTCTTAATATATCAGCTCCATATTTTTTGATAACATCGGATGGTAAAATTACATTGCCAAGGGATTTTGACATTTTTTTTCCTTTTTCATCAATTACAAAGCCATGAGTCAAAACTGCTTTAAAAGGGCTAGTGCCATAGTTAGCACAACATTCTATTAAAGATGTTTGAAACCATCCTCTGTGCTGATCTGAACCCTCAAGGTAAAGGTCAGCTTTATCTTTTATTCCTTGGTTTTTTAGAACATAAACATGACTGGAACCAGAATCAAACCAAACATCTAGAATAGAATCAACTTTTTCATATTCATCTGAATTTTTTATACCTTCAAGAAAGTATTCCTTAGGTTTTGTAAACCAAGAATCAATTCCTTCTTTACTTATCGCAGATAATATTTTCTTGTTAACCGTTTTATTAATAAGTGGCTTTCCATTGTCTTTTGAAATGAAAATTGTTATTGGAACACCCCAATACCTCTGTCTTGAAACACACCAATCTGGCCTATCTTTAATCATTGAATATATTCGCTTTTTACTATTTCCAGGAATCCATTTTACTTTCTCAATTTCCTCTAAAGCTTTTTTTCTTAGGCCCTTTGTTTCGAGGGAAATGAACCATTGAGAAGTAGCTCGAAATATTAAGGGAGCCTTAGATCTCCATGAATGTGGATAGCTATGAATATAATCATTACAACTCACTAGCGCACTCGATTTCCTCAACTGATTGATCACCTCATCATCTGCCTTAAAAACATGAGTTCCTTCAAAAAAAGCCACATTGGAGGTATAGACTCCCTTCTCGTCAACAGTTGGTGAATTGTCTAAATTATTTTTTTTCCCTAATTCGAAATCTTCAATACCATGATTGGGTGCTATGTGAACAAAACCAGTTCCAGTCTCAGCAGAAACATGTTCTCCATCAAATAAATTAACTGAAAAGTTGTATCCTAGATTTTTTAAAGGATGCTCACATACAAGTTGTTCAAGTTTTGAAGTTTCAATTTTTGCATGTATTTTAAAATTTTTTATCGAGTGTCTATCAAAGAAATCAGATATCAAGCTTTCTTCAATCAAAAGTCTTTCTCCTTTTTTAAAAGATAAAGAATCTATATCCTCACAAATTTCAACTGATTTATAGTTTAATTTTTTTGAAAATGCTATTGCCTTATTACAAGGAATTGTCCATGGGGTTGTTGTCCAAATAACAATGTAAGAGTTTTTATGAAAATTTTTAATAGGAAATTTAACATAAATTGCCTTTGATCTCTTTTCGTGGTACTCAATTTCGGCTTCAGCTAAGGCTGTTTGTTCAACAACTGACCACATCACTGGTCTGAAACCAAGGTAGAGTTGATCTGATTCTAAAAATTTTAGAAGTTCAGATACTATTGCTGACTCAGAATTTTTGTTCATCGTCAAATAAATTTCTTTCCAATTAGTCTGTATGCCAAATCTATTAAATTGGTCCTTCTGAATATCAACCCAAGATTTAGCGAATTCTCTACACTCTTCTCTAAATTCATTTAGAGCTACGTCCGACTTTTTTTTTCCAGATTTTCTAAACTTTTCTTCGACTTTCCATTCTATTGGAAGACCATGACAATCCCAGCCTGGAATAAAATGAACGTCATTAGAATTTTGAAATTTAAATCTACAAATTATATCTTTTAAGATTTTATTTAATGCATGACCCAAGTGCAGATCACCATTTGCATAAGGAGGGCCATCATGCAGAACATATTTATTAGAATTTTTATTTTGTTTCTTTAAAGTCTCATAAATTTTATTTTCATTCCAAAACTCTAACCATTCATTTTCTTTTTCAGATAAATTTGCTTTCATAGAAAATTTAGTCTGTGGTAAGTTAATTGTTTTTGAATATTCTGTCATTTTTTACTTGATTGATATCTTTTATAATCTGATCTTTTAATTTAACAATAGATTCAAATTTTTTTTCAGGTCTTATAAACTTATGAAACATAACTTTTATTCTCTCATTATAAATTTCATTATTAAAGTTAAATATATGTACTTCTAATATAGGATTAACATTATTAAAAGTTGGTTTAATACCAAAATTTGCTATACCAAAAAAATCTTTTCCGTTGAAATTCTTTAATAATTTTACACTTACTAAATAAACACCATGACGCATGTTACAAAAATCATTCATTTTAATGTTAGCTGTTTTAAATCCAATCTCTCTTGCTTTTTTTGCACCTTCAACTACTTTTCCAGAAATTGTCCATTTCCTGGTAAGAAGTAGATTGGCATGTTCTATTTTTCCCTTTCTAAGGTATTTTCTTATATTAGATGACGAAATTGCCAATTCATCATTATTTTTAACTTCTGGAACTACAAAAAATTTAAATTCATTTGTCTTTTTAACGTAATCATTCATGAAATTAACATTTCCAACTTTTTTATTTCCAAATACAAAGTCAAAGCCTGTAATTACATTACTTACCCTTAATTCTTGTACTAAATTATTTTTAATAAAATCAAAGGCACTTCTCTTAAGAAAATTTGCGTCAAATTTAATGTTTATCATAAAATCAATACCAGTTTTCTTTAAAATTTCAAATTTTTCCCTGAAAGGAGTTAGTCTGAAAAAATTATATTCTTTACTGAAATAACACTTTGGGTGAGGTTCAAATGTGATAACACCTATTTTTGTTTTTTCTTTCAATGAAACTTCTTTTGCTTTATTAATAACAGCTTGATGACCTAAATGAACTCCATCAAAATTTCCAATTGCCACTGATGAATTTATTAAATCTTTAGAAATTTTAAATGATCTAAAAATTTGCATTTATTTAAGGTGAAGTTTTGATGAAACTAATATTTCAGCTTTGCCAGTAAGAATTTTTTTTTTATTAACATAACATTCTGTTAAAAGAATAATTTTTTTTTTTTCCAATATTATTTCTAAAATTTTTACTTTTGCGGTAACTTTTTCTCCAATAAAAACAGGAGCTAGAAACTTTAAATCTTGCTTTAAGTAGATACTTCCTGGCCCAGGAAGTTTAGTTGCAATAACAGTTGAAATCAAACTTCCTGATAAAAAACCATGCGCAATTCTTTTTTTAAATATTGTATATTTAGCAAACTTATCATCTATATGAACCGGATTATTATCTCCAGTAATTTCTGAAAATAAGTTTATATCTTTCTCAGTGATTTTTTTTGTGAAACTTTCTTCTTGACCAAGATTTAAATCTTCAATGAAAAGTCCATGTTTATTCAAATAGTAGTTTTGAGTCATTATTTTTAAAAAACTAGTTTAAGTATTTATATTAATCAATATATATTTCTCTTCTATGCATATACTATTTTTATTAATTTATACTTTTTTTTCTGCATTTGCTAATTCAGAAAATTTTAGCAACTATGAAAAATATAAAAAAACACAAATTAATATAAAGATTAAAGAAGTTTCAAAAAAAACACTTAATTACCCTTGGGGTATGACATTTATTGATAACGAAAACCTTTTGATTACAGAAAAAAATGGGCGACTTTTAAGAGTTAATGTTAATTCCGGAAACATTGATGAAATTTCTCACAATATTCCTAGCATCAGATATAGTGATAAAAGTATAGCCTATCAGCAAGGAGGTTTACTTGATGTTTTTGCTCATTCTGATGGTTATGTTTACTTTACTTATAGCCATGATTTTAAAGAAAAAATGATTGATGGAAAACCAAGTAAAGCTTCAAGTACTGCCATAGCAAGAGGTAAACTTAAAAACAAGCAAATCACAGATTTTGTAAATCTCTTAGTAGCAAAACCAAAGCTTTATAAAAATAAACATTGGGGGTCAAGGATTGCCATTAAAGATGATTTTTTATATGCCAGTTTTGGAGAAAGAGATGAAGGAATGATTGCTCAGAATCCTCAAAAACACCCAGGCAGCATTGTTAGAATTAAAACCGACGGTTCTGTTCCCAAAGACAACCCTGCATTTAAAGGCTTTGAAGAATGGTTGCCAGAAATATACCAAATTGGATTAAGAAATCCTCAAGGTTTGTGCGTATCTCCCCATGACGGTAAAGTTTATTTTTCACAACATGGGCCAATGGGTGGAGACAATATTGGCAAGGTAAAATTTGCTGGAAATTTTGGATGGAAGGATATTGCTTGGGGTGGTACCGAATACTCAGGAAGAAAGATTGGTAGCACACCATTCAAAGACTCTTATGATAAAAATGTTATAACTTGGGTGCCTTCCATGGCAATTGGGAATATAGCTTTTTATAAAGGAGAAATTTTTCCTGAATGGAATGGCGACCTATTGATTAGTGCAACTAAAGCTCAAATGCTAGCACGATTAGATTTTGAAAATAATAGAATAGTGGAAGAAGAAATTATTATTAAAGATGAAGTGAATATCGGACGAATTAGAGATTTTGAAATTGATACAAAAGGTAATATTTTTCTTATAACAGATGATGAAGAGTCATCTTTATGGATGATTTATAGAGATTAATCCATTCCAAGAAGTGCATCACAAAATGTGTCTGCATCAAATTTAGCTAAATCTTCCTTTCCCTCACCTGTTCCTATAAAAGAAATTGGTATCTTTAAATTTTCAGCAATTGGGATTAGTGCTCCTCCTTTTGCTGAACCATCTAATTTAGTAACAATCAAACTGTCTATATTACAAACTTCTTTGAACACTTCTGCTTGTTTTATTGAATTCTGTCCAATATTGCCATCAAGTACAAGAATAATCTCATTAGGAATTGATTCATTAATTTTTTTCATTACCCTTATAATCTTAGACAATTCACTCATCAAATCAGTTTTATTGTGAAGTCTACCTGCTGTATCAATTAAAAGAATGTCTAATTTTTTTTCTTTGGCAGAAAGAATTGATTGATATGCAAGAGCTGCTGGATCAGATGATTCCTTGCCAAAAAAAAAATCTGATTTAGTTCTATCAGACCATATCCTTAATTGTTCCACTGCTGCAGCTCTAAATGTGTCAGCAGCCACCATGCCAACTTTTTTTTTTTCTTTTAAAAACTTTTCAGCAAGTTTTCCAATCGTTGCTGTTTTTCCAACACCATTCACCCCTACAACAAGAATCACATTTAATTCTTTAGTTAATTCAATATTGCATTCCAGAGAGATTAATATCTCTTTCAGTTTTTTTTTTATAATTCCTTTAACTTTATCTACATTAGGGTCAATTAATTTAGATTTTCTTAACTCTGAAATTATTTTTGCAGAGCATTCAACTCCTAAATCTGAAGAAATTAATAAATCCTCTAAATCTTCCAATGTTGAATCATCAATTTTTTTACCTTTTAATATTTTTTTTATTCCACCTGATATTTTGTCAGATGATTTAGACAATCCACTTTTTAATTTTTTAAACCAACCAAAAACCATTATTGTCTAAGCTCAGCGATTAAAGAATCATCTTGTCTTGAAATAAGTTTCACATTGACAATTGAACCAGACTCGGGTTTTTTATCACTGTTTTCAAAAATCATTTTAACTTTGAAATATTCATCAGTATAACTTCTTTTGCTTGATTCAAATAAAATAGTTGCTGATTTACCTATTTTACTATCAAGTTTTTTATAAAGAATTTTTCTTGATTCTTTTCTCAGAATATCAGCCCTTTTTTTTTTCATTTGTCCATTAATTTGCGGCATCCTCGATGCTGGAGTTCCTTTTTTAGCAGAGTAAGGAAAAACATGAACATTAGAAAAATCACAAACTTTTATTAATTCTAATGTATTTAAAAATTGTTCATCAGTTTCTGTAGGAAACCCTGCAATAACATCAGCGCCAAATGTGAATTCAGGTCTTAATAACTTCAATTCTTTGCAGATAGTCATTATTTTTTCTCGGTTATGTCTTCTTTTCATTCTTTTTAAGATCATATTATCTCCTGATTGTATCGAAAGATGTACATGAGGTAATAATCTCTTTTCAATTGACAACAGTCCTAAAAGTTCATTATCTATTTCTGCTGGATCTATTGAAGAAAGTCTTAATCTTTTTAAGGCAGGTTGGTAGGATAACAATCTTTTCAAAATTTCACTGAGTTTTGGCTTGCCTGGAAGATCATGCCCATAGGAAGTAAGGTCAATTCCAGTCAAAATTATTTCATTGTAACCCCTCTTTAAAATACTTTCTGTACGTTTGTAAATTTCATCAAAACTTAGACTTTTTGAATTACCCCTCCCATAAGGAATAATACAGAATGTGCATCTATGATCACAACCTTGCTGAATTTGTAATATTGCTCTAGATCTATTTGATGAGAAGTTTTCTAAATAAGGAAAATTAAAATTGTCATTTTCTTTTAATGATTCATTAGTGTAACTTTCCGGTTGTGTTTTGTTTTTGTTATCTATAATTTTACTAACATTCTTTAAATTGAAAAAACTCTTTTCTTCAATCTGACTAGCACAACCAGTTACAAAGATTTGATGATCTGGATATTCTTCAGATGCTTTCTTTACTTCATTCAATGACTTTCTAAGAGCTTGATTAGTGACAGCACAGGTGTTGATGACAATTTTTTTTTTAATTTTTTTCTGTTCTAAAATATTTTTTATAATTTCAGATTCAAAAAAATTAAGTCTACATCCTAAATTAATAACTTTTGAATTTTTCTTTGTCATTTTTTTAAACCTAGTTGTCTAACTTAATTGTACCTTCAAAAACTTCTTTTGCATCACCGATAGTCAAAATGTGTTCATCGTTAGTTATTTCCACATTTAAATCCCCACCATTCATGCAAACTCTAATTTTTCTTTTACAATAATTCAATTTATACGAAACAAAAGCTGAAGCGCCAGCCCCTGAACCACATGCATCAGTTATACCAACACCTCTTTCGTAAGTTAAAACTTTGATTTGATTATTAGAAACAACTTTTACAACACTTATATTAACTCCTTTATGAAAAAGGGTATCCCTTAGAATCTTTTTAGAATCAATTTCAAGCTGTTTTTTATCCAAGTTTTCCGCGAAAAAAATAACATGAGGATTTCCAACATTTACTGCCACCCCACCTTTTAAGTATTTAAAGTCGATTCCTAAGTTTTTAGTGTCAAGTTCCATACTTATGGGAATCTTATCCCATTGTAAATAAGGTTTGCCAAGATCCACAGCAATTAAGCTCTCATTATAAGCCTCAATATCGATTAAACCTGAATTAGTTTCAACTGTTATATTTTTTTTCCTAATTTTATTAAAATAGTACTTACCTATACATCTTAGCGCATTGCCACAAATTTCTGCCTCAGAACCATCTTTATTAAAGAATCTACTTATCAAGTCAGAATACTCGTTTACTGATTCATTAATAAAGACGACTAGGTCGCAACCTATCCCAATTTTTCTGTCACATATAAATTGGATTAATTTCCTTGAAATATTTATATTATCTTGATTGAAGAAGATTACAAAATCATTACTTAGACCATGTGCTTTTAAAAAATTAAATGTTTTCATTTTAGAATCTTAATAAATCTCTTTAAGAATTAAATGTTTTTTGATATAAAGACAATCAATAAATATCAGTCAGTCCACGAGTCTCGTGCACTGACTTTTTTTGTTTTTAAATTGGTAATGACGTATGTTTGAAAATTTGACTGATAAAATCTCTGGTATTTTTGATAAAATCAAGGGAAAGGGAGTTATAGACGATTCATCTCTTAATGGCGTGATGAGAGAAATTAGAGTAGCACTTCTTGAATCTGATGTATCTATTTCTGTTGCTAAAGATTTTATTGATAAAGTTAAAGAGAAAGCTCTAGGTCAAGAAATAATTAAGAGTATTTCGCCTGCTCAGATGATTATAAAAATTGTAAATGATGAACTAACAGAACTACTTGGTTCTCAAAATGATGACTTAAATCTTAATGGTAAGACTCCTGTCCTAATTTTAATGGTTGGCTTGCAAGGGTCTGGGAAAACTACTAGCTCAGCCAAACTTGCCAAATACATTATGAAAAACAACAACAAAAAAATTTTGATGGCCTCTCTGGACATATACAGGCCAGCAGCTCAAGAACAACTAATTACGCTAGGCAAAAAAAATAATATAGAAACTTTAGAGTTACAAAAAAATAAATCTCCTCTTCAAATAGCCAAATACGCATATAAAGTAGCAAAAGATTCTAGTTCAGATATTTTAATATTAGATAGTGCAGGTAGAAATCATGTTGACAAAAAAATGATGAAAGAAATAAAAGAAATATCAGAAGAATTTAATTTTTCTGAGATTTTATTAGTTTCCGATTCAATGACTGGACAAGATGCCGTAAATACTGCAAAGAGTTTTTCAGAAAAGGTTAAATTAACTGGTATAATTTTAACGCGAATTGATGGTGATTCTAGGGGTGGTGCTGCTCTTTCGATGAGATATATAACTGAAAAGCCAATCAAATTCATGGGAGTGGGAGAAAAGATCGAAGATTTTGAAACCTTTTACCCAGATAGAATTGCAAATAGAATTCTTGGAATGGGTGATGTCGTTTCATTAGTAGAAAAAGCATCGGAAGAGATCGACGAGGAAGAAGCAAAAAAAATGCAAAAAAAATTCCTCAAAGGAAGGTTTACTTTATTAGATTATTCAAAACAGTTGGATCAACTTACCAAAATGGGTGGAATCCAGAGTGTTATGAAATACCTCCCTGGTTTGTCTGGATTAAAAGATAAAATGGAAGCATCCATGCAAAACAATGATATTTTTAAAAAACAAAAAGCAATTATTAATTCCATGACACCCAAAGAAAGAAATTTCCCAGATATAGTTAAAGCATCCAGAAAAATAAGAATTTCAAAAGGGTCAGGAACTCACGTTCAAGATATAAATAAATTACTAAAACAATTCAAAAAAATGAGTCAAATGATGAAAAAAATGGGAACAAACAAAAACCTTGATAGCATTATGAATTCAGGACAATTTGGAGATCTTCAAAATTTAATTAATAAAAATAAACCAATTCAATAGAAAGGAAAAAGCATGTCAGTATCACTTAGATTATCAAGAGGAGGTTCAAAAAAAAGGCCTTTCTTCAGAATAGTTGCTGCGGATATTAGGTCACCTAGAGATGGGAAGTATTTAGAAAGACTTGGAACATATAACCCAATGCGACCGAAGGATGACCCCGAGAGGATTCACTTAAATTTGGAAAGAATAAAATATTGGTTATCTGTGGGTGCAAAACCAACAGAAAAGGTAACTAAATTTCTTGCTAAAGAAGGGCTTGCTGAAAAACCAGTTATTCCAAAACAAACAAAACAAGATAAACCTAAGAAAAAAACGCTTGAAAAATTAAAAACAAAAGAGGAAAAACTTAAATCTAAGAAAGAAATGGAAAAAGCAGCTACAGAAATTACCTCGACAAAGAGTGACGTGACTAAACCTGAAGAAGCATCACA
>CACACI010000002.1 GCA_902530985.1 uncultured Alphaproteobacteria bacterium | reverse complement strand
ATGTGCCTCATCTGAGCCGACATTTATGGTAAGAAACTTTTTTTCAAATAATAAAATTCTAAACAACCAAATAACAAGATCTGATGTATACAAATAACTTCTTAACGAGGATCCATCGCTATGAATAATTATGTCGGAATTTGTTGTTGCAGATTTTATAAAATTTCCTATAGCAAAATGAGTGTCAATGGGAAGCCATGGGCCTACAAATGAAAAGCATCTAGCAATTTTAATTGTTTTTTCTGGTGCTTCAGATGCCCAATAATTACAAAGTAATTCAGCAGACTTTTTCAATATTCCGCTTGCATCAGTAAAGTTTGACGAGTTTAAAAAAAAACCAGAGTTTTCATTAACCTTTATAAAGTCTTTTATGGACTGTTTTCCATAAACTGATCCCGAAGAAATATAAAGGATATTATTAATTTTTTTTTTATTAGCAAAATTTAATATATTTCTAGTGCCATCAATAATAACTTCGGATAAATCGGAAATCTTTTGATGTGCTTCAATTGAGGTTTCTGTAGCACCATGAATAATATGAGTAAAACCATTTTCAATTGTTGAAAAGTTAACAATATTACCTTCAATAAAAAATAGTTCTTTATATTTATTTACCTCAGGAAACTTTCTTTTAAATTTTTTTGGATTTCTTGATAAAACAAAAATTTTAATATTTAAATTTAATGATAAATTTAGATGTAATAATCCGCTTAATATAGATTTTCCAAAAAATCCTGTTCCACCAGTTATAAAGATTTTAGAATTTTTAAGCTTTACGATTGATGTTTTTAACTTGGCGAGAATTAATTCTAAATCTTCCTCACCAATATTAAAAATACTAAGTTTCTTGGGCTTCACGCCTAATAGTATGGCATTATAATTGCACCAAATAAACACTTTTTAAACAAATTAAATGGATAAAATTAATTATAATAATGAACCTCTAATAAATAATTTAGATGACAAAAATTTAGAATTTAGGGGAATTAATTTAAAACAAAAAGAAGATACACTTTCTTATCTTCTTTTTGATTATCTTTCCAAAATTGGAACAAACACTGTCTTTCTTGTGCCTGGTGGTGGAAATATGTTTCTTGTTGATGCAGTAGGACGACACCCAGATATTAAATGTATTTGTACTCATAATGAACAATCTGCAGTAATTGCTGCCGAAGCATATTCAAGGCTCAACAAAGGAATAGGGGTTGCATTGGTAACAACTGGTCCCGGAGCTACTAACTCGATAACAGGTATAGCTGGATCATGGATTGATTCGATTCCTCTTTTGGTCATTTCAGGTCAAGTTAAAACGGATGATATTAATTTTGAAAAGAAATTAAGGCAAAAGGGTCCACAAGAAGTTGATATAGTTTCGATGGTCAAAGGGATAACCAAGTATTCTGAAACAATTACAGATCATCAGAATTTTTTACAGAAACTTAGCAAAATTGTAAATCTTTCAAAAAATGGAAGACCTGGACCATGTTTGATTGATATTCCTTTAGACATTCAATCCCAAAAAGTTAAAATTCCTTTTGATTATAAACCTTTCCTGAAGAATGAAATAATTGAGGCTAAAAAACAAATACCCAATGATTTAATAAATAAGATTATAAAATCTAAGAAGCCATTATTTTTAATGGGGCATGGAGTTAAAAGTTCAAAATCAGAAAAATTAGCTATTGAATTGATTAAGTATTCAAATATTCCTGTATGCGTTACTTGGCCAATGATTGATCTTTTAGCTTTTAATGATCCTCTTTACATTGGAAGACCTGGGGTAGTGGCAAAACGAAATGCTAATTTAACAATTCAAAACTGTGATTTATTAATTAGTATTGGGGCAAGATTAGATAGAATTGTTACGGCCTTCAATCCTGATAATTTTGCAAAAAATGCAGTAATCTATTGTATAGATATTGATGAGGGTGAACTAAAGAAGCATCCCAGAAGATTTAAAAAACTAAAATTTGATTGTAAATATTTTTTGCCGGATTTATTAGTCAAGTTAAAAGATCATGAATATAAAAATAAAAATACTAGATGGATAAATTTTTGCAACAATCTTAAAACAAAGTATGGAAAAAGCGAATTAAGAAAAAAGAATAGTATGAGTATTTATAGCACTGTAAATTTATTGTCAAAAATAATTCCACCAAATAGTACTATTGTTACAGGAAGTTCAGGTCTATGTATTGAAGTTTTTTATACGCATTTTGAAAATAAAAGAAATCAAAAAACATTTCTTACAACAGGGTTAGGTTCAATGGGTTATGGGTTCCCAGCTTTAGTTGGTGCTAGTTCACAAATAAAAAAAAACTTATTTTTATATGAAGGTGATGGAAGTGCGATGATGAATCTTCAAGAGTTACAAACTTTAAAAACAAACAAATGTAAAGCAAAGATTTTTCTAATAAATAATCAAGGTTATGTATCTATAAGAAATACTCAAAAAAACTATTTTAAAGGAAGATTTATAGGGATTAACAAAAATTCTGGAATGGAAACGTCCTCTATATCTAGGATTGCTAGAGCAATTGGTATCAAATCATATGTTATAAAAAAATATTCTGATTTTAATAAAATCAAAAAAACTTTGAACACGGATGAACTCATTATTTATGAAATTTTCGTAAATAAAGATGAAAAATTAATTCCTAAATGTTCGGCATATAAATTGGATAATGGGACAATGGTTTCCTCACCAATAGAAGATATGACACCTTTATTAGAGATTAAAGAATTAAAAAAATTGATCTCAGGTCCAATTGACAAAAAATCATATTCAATGAGAGATTTTACGAATGAAACAAATTGAACAAGATTTTAAAAATTTACCTAAAGATAGAATTGCTGAATTTTGTATTTGCTGTGGTTCAAAAAAATTAAAAAACAGTCCAGCAGTTTTAATGCCTTTTATTGCTGAAAGGGTTTTTAATTGGAAGCAAATTAAAATAGACAAGAGTTGGGGGCTTAAAACAATTAGTAAGGGACAGACTTACTCTATATGCAATACTCTGATGTGTAGTAAGTGTAATTTTTTATTTCTAGATATCAGATTTTCAGAAAAAGAACTTTCAAACCTTTACACTGGTTATAGAAACAGTCGGTATACTAAACTTCGAGAAAAATATGAAAAAAATTATAAAAAAAGAAATACTGAACTAATAAAAGGTATCACGTACCTAGATAAAGTAGAGGAATTTATCGAAAGAAATGTGAAATTGCCAGTAAGCATTTTGGACTGGGGAGGTGATACTGGTAAAAATACGCCGTTTAAAAATAATAATAAAAGCATTCATATTTATGATTTAGGAGACTCAAAAACTGTTAAAGGTGCTGTTAAGGTCAAAAAATCTGATTTAAAAAATAAAACATATGATTTAATAATTTGTAGTAATGTTCTTGAACACGTTTCCTATCCATCTGAAACTCTAATTGATATAAAAAAAAATATGAGTTCAAGGTCATTGTTATATGTCGAAATTCCTTATGAAAAACTTATGATTGAAATTAATAATAAAGAAAAATCCTATCAAGATAAAAGACATTGGCACGAACATATAAATTTTTTTTCAAAAAAATCAATTCTAAATTTACTAAAAAAATGTAAACTAAATGTAGTTGATTTTAAAAAACTTGATGTGCCTGAAGGAAATTTTTCCCTTATGCAAATTATTTCTAGAAAGGATATAGATCAATAAATCAATGAGACCTCGAAGAATTTATAGAACGCCAACAACAGTAGATTTAGAAATTACTGATATTTGTAATGAAAAGTGTGTTTATTGTTTTAATTTTGACAGAGATCTTTCGATGGGATCTTTAAAACTAGATAAAGGTAAAATAGATCAATTAGTAAGACAATTTATAAATTTTGAAGTCTTTCATGTTATATCATCTGGTGGTGAAGCTTTTGCAAACTTTGAGATGCTTTTATATCTTAACAAAAAACTTAAAGAAAATAATATTTCAACTTCTGTAAATAGTAATCTTTCAATAAAAGCCAAAAGAATAGAGAGACTACAAAGATTATTTGACTCGGGTTGTGATCATATTTTGACAAGTTTACCATCGTATTTGTCTGATGTTACAAATAAATTGGTTAATAGTAAAAATGCATTTGATAGAATAACAAGTGGAATTGAAGACGCTATAAAGGTTGGGTTTAGGGTTAGTGCAAATATGGTTGTTCACAACTCTAATAAAAATCAAGTTTATCTGACAGCAAAACTTGCTAGTAAATTAGGATGTCAGAGGATTTTTGCCACACGGATAGTTGGGCCTGATTACGAAACAGAGGTAGATTATGAAAATACAAATGATGAAAATCCAAATATATTATCAAAAAAATCAGCATTAGAGTGTTTAGATCAACTTATAAAAGCGAGAGATGAGTTTGGAATTGATGTTAGTACAATAGTAAGCTATCCCCTATGTTTGCTGGGTGATCTTCAAAAGTATGCAGATTTTGTTGGAAGAGGGTGTCCTACTCAAAGAGGTCATAGGTTAAATATCTTACCCAATGGAGACATAAGATCGTGTGTACATCTCTCTTCAGAAAGATTAGGAAATGTATTTAATGATGAAATTGATTTATCTGAACAATATAAAAAACTAAGAAATTGGCATGATGGATCATTAGCTTTTAATGAATGTAAAAAATGTGATTATAAATATGTGTGTAATAGTGGATGCAGAGTTGATGCTAAAGCTTATTCGGGAAAACTTAATGGAAAAGATCCATTGATGGTTGGTCCAATAATTAATGGCAAGATTCATGGAAAATCACTTAGGAATTTCGTTCCATTTAAAATTACATACGATAAAAAAACGAGAGAAATAATTCAAAAGAGTGATTTTGTCGTTAGTAAGGAAGCCAGATTTAGATATGAAGAAAATTTTTATTTATGCAGCATAAAATATGGAAATATAATTGAAATTGAGTATGAAATTGCAAAATTTCTTATAGAGAAACAACAGTCAAACCTTTCTTTCAATTTAAAAGAATTTGGTGAAGGAAATATTCAAATTATGATTGACTACTTCTGTAAAGATTTAATTAGAAGTGTTGATAATAGATTGAATAATACCAGAAATAAAAATTTGTTAAAAAAAGGTCTTGGTATTGACCCCAATAATCTTCCTGATTATGACAAATTTATATTCAAGTAATTTATTCAAATAACACCTTTTTTTCGTAATAAAGGATTACTTAAATTTTCAAAAGTTGTTTTATATTTTTTAGATATTGTTGAACTTTGAAAAATTTTTACTGCTTTATTAAATGTATTGTTATTCCAATATTCAAACAAAGGGAAAGGAAAAGTTTTAGGTACTTCTTGCATGTAAAAATTCATAAATTTTACTGCATTTGTTTTTTTTAAATTAGGTAAAGTGAAATTTTTATTTTTAACAAAAAAGTTAATTTTATTAAAATAATCCCTCAAACTTTTTGGATCATATTGAATATTTTTACCCCACGCAGCTCCCATTCCACCAGAAATCACTGGTTTATTCTTCAAAACCATTTCCCAACCTATATCTGAGGAATATACTAAACCTAAATCTGCTATGTCTATCAAACCATAGGTATTTATTGAAGTTTGACTTGGGAGTATGGTAAAATTGTCGCCAAGCTTATCTAAATAATTATTGATATACCTTTCACATGACATATTGCAATTTGTTAATTTTTCAGCAGGATGTGGTCTAATAATAATATTACAGTTATTTTTTTGTGCCAAAAAGCTGATTGTTTTTTTTAACCAATCAAAATGAGATTTAAACAAGTGGTTTGTTTTTTTTGTTAGAACAGTTGTATCAAAGGCAAGATTAGTAAGAATTAAAATTGTGTAGTTATTTTTTTTTAAAAATAATCTTTTATAAACTTTTTCTTTATTTAATGGATCTTCGGTATGAAAATTTAAGAAAACATCTTTTGTATAAAATTTCTTTTTTGAGATCTTTTCAATTGTAAAATACGATTTACGAATAGATTTGTTTTTCATTTTCTTCCAAGCTTCATCAATATCCAAATCATTGAAAGGAGTATTTTTTGAGATCATAATACTGTTTTTGTCGTTTTTATAACCGTAACAAGTTATTGTTTTACCTAGTTCTTGGAGAATTGAGAACGCCACTCCATATTCTGCCCATGATCCACTGTCAATAATATAATTATCAAATTTATTTTTTTTAACAAATGATTTGAATTTAATGGCAAAATCCAAGTTTCTTTTTTGAATTTTCTCAAATAACTTTTTATTTTTCTGATTCTTTTCATAAAGAGGATTTTTCAAAATCCTTTGAATATCCTCTTCAGTCTGACGATAAATTTTCTTTCTTAATTTTGTCGAAATATTTGCATTCTTGCCAACAACTTCTTTTTCGTATTCAACATAAATTTCATTCTTAATAATAACTTTAATTATTGATGCAAACATACTTTGAAAACTAAATCCATTGAAGTTTTTTTTCAGACTTTGATCGGAGTTTTGGATAAATAAAGTCACTTTGTGGCCAAGTTTTACAAGAACATGAGCAATAGAACAATTAATTATAAAGTCATTAGAATCATTAGAAAGGACCAGCAGTTTTTTTGATTTTACACTGAGACTTTTATTATTAAATTGTTCTAGAAGTTTTAAATACCTATTTAATGACATAACTTATATAACTTGAGTAAGGTAAGGTTTTAATAACATTTGGTTTATTACTAAAAAATTCGTCAATTGCTTTATTAGCACCAGGAAAAGCACCATAATCATCTAAGATAACCACACCATTCTTCACTACATGAGGATATAGGATTTCTAAACAGAGTTTAGTAGGTTCATAAGTATCTACATCGACATGTAATAAAGAGATTTTTATATGTTTATTTGATTTTATAAATTGTGGAAGTGTTTTTAAAATATTTCCCTTTATCAAGTCTAAATTTTTATCAACACCCAATTGTTTAAATATTTTTAATAATTCATTTTTTTCAATAGATTGATTGCCAGCTTCATTAGTAAAATTTTTCAAATACTTTTTATCATCAGAGGAACATTTTTCAGGGAATTTTCCGAAAGTGTCAAATGCTATGATTTTTTTTGAGGACGAATGTCCATAAAGTGCCCTTAGTTTTAAAAATTGAGATAAAGAGGATCCTTTGAAAACTCCACATTCTATTATTTCACCTGGTATAGCTTTTATCTTATTAAATAACTCAAATCTACTTACAAGCTTACCTATTCTTTCTACCGGGGCAGAGAGCATATAAGCATTTTCGTAATCAAAACTTTTTTTGATATTTAATATCTTTTTTTTCATTTCACCAATCTTAATTTATCTCTTATTCTTTTTTCTGAATCATAAACTTTCTTTATTCCATCACCTAAAGATTTTTCTAAAACTCTAATATCTCTGACTAACTTTTTCAAACCTGGCGGCTCAAGTGATGCAGCTTGATCAGTGCCCCACATCGACCTGTCTAATGTAAAGTGTCTTTCGATAAAACACGCTCCTAAAACGCATGCAGCCAGAGTTGTTTGAATTCCAAGTTCGTGTCCAGAGTAACCAATTGGATGATCAAACTCTTTAACAAATGTTTGGATTACATTTAGATTAAGTTCCTCAGACTTACAAGGATATGCACTCGTGGAATGCGCAATTAGTAAATTAGTGTGACTTAAAATTTGTTCTGCTTTTTTTATCTCTTTCATGGTAGACATACCAGTAGAAAGAATTATAGGCTCTTTTAATTTAGAGTGTTCTTTTAATAGCATTTTGTCAGTTAATGAAGCTGAGGCAATCTTGTAGGCAACAGGATTAAAATTTTTTATAAATTCGAGGGAGTCTATGTCCCAACATGAAGTAAACCAGTCTATTCCTTTTTTTTTACAATATTTCTCGATAAATTCATAATTATCTTTAGATAACTCAATTTTTTCCTTATATTCTAAATAAGACATCCTGCCCCACGGAGTATCTTTTTCAATTAATTTCTGTTCTTCAGGAACGCAAATTTGTGGAGTTCTTTTTTGAAATTTAACAGCATTAGCACCTGCTAAATGGGCTTCGTCAATTAACGTTTTCACTAATTCTATGTTTCCATTGTGGTTGATACCAATTTCAGCAATTACATAGATTGGATAAGAGTTACCAATATTATTTTTACCGATTTTAATCATTCATCTTAGATAATAAAATATTAGTTAATTCTCTAATAGCCCCATTACCCCCACTTTGTTTTAATACGTGATCCACATTTTCCTTAATTAAATTCTCTGCGTCATTCGGACAAAAGCTTATTCCTACTTTTTGAATACAATCAATATCATTGATATCATTTCCTATAAAAATGACCTCCTCATATTTTAGAGTATTATCTTTTAGCCAGTTATCTAGTATTTCAATCTTTTTCCCATTAGTTTGAATACATTCAATATTTAATTTTGTTGCTCTTTTTTGAACCACTTGATTTTGTTCATTAGAAATAATTAATAATTTAATATTTGAATTTTCTTTTAATTGCTTTAGCCCCATACCATCGCTTCGTGAGCATAAGACTAATTCATTGCCATTAGAATCTAAATAGACTTTATTATTAGTATGCACTCCATCAAAATCCATTATCAATGCTTTTGGTTGATTTAAAATTATTTTATTTTTTACAATAATATTTTTTAAATAAATTTCTGCTATGTCAGCATCTTGATAATCATTAATGTCTAACACTTTTTTCTTATCAATTAAGAAAGGTTCACATTTTCCGCAAAAACGATATTTATCTTTCAAAAAACTTTTTGTTCTCATAATATAAATTGAACCAGCCTCTAAATATTCTATTGATCGTTTTTGTCTCATTAACCTCTTACTATGATCATGATTGATTCCTTCAAATTGTTTATTATTCTTTTTCCAAATAAAGCCATCGAAAGAAGCGCATGCAAATGTTGAATCAAGCCTGTTTTCATTTAAATATTTTATTCCTTTTTCAATATCACAAAATGATATTAATGGTGACGTACATTGTAAAAAAACAATAATTTCTGGAATAATATTTTTTTCATTATAATTTTTTAAGGTGTGAAGAATCGCACTTTCAGATGATGAGTTGTCATTACTGATTTGTTTAGGTCTATCAACCACATCTACACAAAACTCTTTTGCAAATTCCTTTATATTCTTATCATCTGTTGATACAATTATTCTGCTGACTGATTTTACCTTTTTTGATTCCTCTAATGTCCATTGTAATAACGGTTTTTTGTTTACAATATGGAGATTCTTACTTTTAATTGATTTCGATCCACCTCTAGCAGGAATTATAATAAAAATATTATTTCTTTTTCTCAATAGTGTTTCTCTATTTTTTATTTTTTATCTTTTATTAATTTCATAATAATAGATTTTTGTTTTAAACAATTATTTTTTTTTGAATAATATATATTCTGAAATTGAATCTATTACATAATCAAGCATTTGAATTTCTAAACCTGGAAAAACTCCTAACCAAAATGTATCAAATAAGATTTTTTCTGTATTTTCTAATGTTCCTGAAACTCTGTATGTTTGCCCAATCATATAAGGTTGTTTTAAAACATTTCCTGCAAATAAAAGTCTTGAATGAATATTTTTATGTTCTAAATATTTAATCAATTCATTTCTATTAAAATATCTATTATCTCGAATGGTTAACGGGAAGCCAAACCATGAAGGTTCAGAATTAATTGTTTTTTCCGGCAAAATAAAAAATTCTTCTAAACTTCCAAACTTTTTAAGTAAGTAATTAAAATTATAATTTCTTTTTTTAATAAAATTATTTAGTTTTTTTAATTGTCCTAAACCACATGCAGCCTGCATATCTGTAATTTTAAGATTAAAACCTAAATTAGAATAAATGTATTTATGATCATAACCATCTGGAAGATTGCCAAGTTTCCAACAAAACCTTCTTCCACATGAGTTGTCCTTACCTGGTGCACAAAAACAGTCTCTACCCCAATCTCTTATTGATTCTGCAATTTTCTTTAATTTAATATTATTGGTAAAAACTGCTCCTCCTTCTCCCATTGTAATGTGGTGAGCTGGATAAAAACTTAAAGTTCCAAAATCTCCAAAAGTACCAACGTTCTGGCCATTAAATTTTGAACCAAGTGCATCACAAGAATCTTCAACTAGCCATAAATTATATTTTTTACAAATTTTTATAATAGTGCTCAAATTAAAGGGATTTCCAAGGGTGTGAGCAAGCATAATAGCCTTTGTTTTTTTAGTTATTGCTCTTTCTATTCTTTCTTCATCAATATTATAATTACCCATTTTGACATCTACAAAAACAGGAATAGCTTTATACAAAAGTATTGGATTAATTGTCGTAGGAAATCCAGCAGCAACAGTGATTACTTCATCTCCTGGTTTAATAGCTCTTGAACCAAGTTTGGGTGAAGTAAGACTGGAAAAGGCAATTAAATTAGCTGAGGATCCAGAATTCACGGTGAGTAAAGATCTCGTATTAAGAAATCTAGACAATTTTTTTTCAAACTCTATGTTAAATCTTCCAGTAGTTAAATGCCCATCTAAAGCAGCATCAACCATATTAACTGTTTCGTCATGATCTAAAACTTTTCCTGAAACTTGAACTTTATCAAATCCAGGAGTAAAATTTTTTTTTGCGTATTTTATATTCGAATAGTGAATAACTAAATCTGAAATTTTCTTTCTTATGTCATTTAAATGTTCCATTAATTACTCTAAATAAATTTGAAATGGAAAATTTGGAATCTGGATGAGATTGGTTAAATTATCAAATAAATTAACTCTAATTTCCTCTGAAAAATTATTAGATACATAAATCTGCAAATAATTAATACACATAGTTATTTTTAGAGCTAGATCTTTTTTATCCTTAACATCTCTGAGAAAGTTTTCTGTTTTTAATAATCTACATAAATTATTTGTAAGAATACGTATATAATTATTAACATCCTCAATATCATCGCTGGAATGAATATATTTAGGTAATCTTTTAAATGTTAGGAAAATTAAGTGATCCCAAAGGTAATAGGTGTGATATCTAAAAAAAGAAAGACTTAAACTATTTGGTTTAAGAATATTTAGATTTATTAAATTTTCAATATCATCTATAACATGAAAATATCTCCATACCATATTTTCTTCTACCCATCTTTTTTGTGTTTCTATTGTCTGAAATGTATCTTGAGGCTCAACTAGACCTATATCATAGAATAATCCGTTTTTATTATGAGTATACTTTAGAATTGATGCTGAATGGGGATAAGCAGAAGTTATGGAATCATCAAAATTCTGGTATTGAGTTTTTACAGATTGTGCAAAATCATCAAATACTTTTTGGAATGTTTGTTTTTTTAATATGATACCAGAAATCCAACCTAACATTTCATGGTATCCAAATTTATTGCAAAGATTAAAAACTTTATCAATAAAGACTTTAGAAGTATTCATTGACCTTCTTTTTTCACAAACACAAACGAATTCTAAGTTTTTAGTGCTATTTGTTTTTAGACATTCATATACTTTTTGAAGAGACTCTTTTTCTGATAATTTATCATCATCTCCCATAAACCAAACCCATTGAATATCTGAAGATATGATTTTATTAAGATAGAATATATTTGGTTTTAAAGTCTGATCTTGAGGTTGATTATAGATTGTTAAATTTTTTCTTTTTTTCTTTTCATTCTCTAAAAACTCGCCTGTACCATCAGTTGAAGCTATATTTGAAACAAATAGATATAATTCCAAATCCTTGCAATAGTTTTGCGTATCAATTGATTTAAGTAATTGTTTGAGTTTAGATAATCTATTGTATGTTGGTATTGCAATTGCTAATTTTAGTGTTTTCATTTTAACTTTCGATACTTACAAGTTAGTTAAATTAAACAGCAATATTCGTACCAGTTTCATTATAAAAATAATTAAATAAATATAGTTTATTATAAGAAATTGAAATCTTTAAAATTGATAAATTTAATGATTTATGGTTGGTAAAAAAATATATATTAAAAAAAGATCTATTTTAATTCATCACATAAACTAGTCATAACATCTGTCCAATTGTCTGGATTAGCTTGCCTTTTTAATCTAACAGATTTATACCATTCTGTTTGCATTCCTTTTAAACCCCATCTCCAATCAGGATCTTTAGCTATTAAGATTTGTGTTGGTTTATTTAATGTTCCAGAAATATGAGCTAATGAGGTATCAACAGAAATCACCTCATCTAATTCTGATACAATTACTGCAGTATCACTCCAATCACTAATTAATTCGTCACAAAATACAATATTGTTAAATTTAGATAGAAAAGTTCTTTCTTTATTGCTTATTTCTTTATCTATTATAAAAAAATTATTCTTTTTATTTTCAAATATTTTGCTAAATAACTTTAAATCAATTGATCTTGATTCATCATAAAGATGCCTTTTATTTCCTTTCCATGAAACTCCAATATTTTTTTTTTTAGTTGATAAAAATTTTCTTAATCGAGTAACCAAGTTCTTTTTATTTTTCTTTAATTCTTTTAAATAAAATAAGATAGGGGGAGGAGGCTTTTTCTCAATATTCAATAGATGTGGGATATTGAGAATAAAGGTTTTATATTGAAAACTTTTAATATCTTCATATTTAATTTCTGAAAGTAAATTTATCTTTTCACTTTGTACATAAAACTTTAAAAGAGGTATCATAGGTTTCTGATGTGTTAGGACTGTTATTGAATGTCCTTTTTTTATAAGAGGGTCTAAAAATCTATAAAAATTTAATATGTCGCCACAACCTTGTTCTAAGAAAACTAAAATTCTATATTTTTTACTTACTGATAGATGAGTTTTATTTAGATCTTCAATAGCCTCAATTGCCTTTATATGATTTTTTTTGAATGAAGTTTTTTTAATATCTATTAGTTTGTAGAAATTAGATCTTCTGGATGGTTTAATTGAATGATACAGTTTATATCCTTCTTTTTTTTTACCTACTTTTAGGTATAACATTGCAAGATCTGTAATAATTGCATTATCACCTGGATATAAATTTAAAGCGTATTCATGAATTTTTATAGCTTCATCATACTTGGATTCCTCTTGAAATAATAGTGGGGCAAAATTCAAGCATCTTAAGTGATTTGGATTAATTTTTTTGGCAGTTTCAAGACATAAAGTCGCCATCTTTATATTTCTTGTAATATAGTAACAAAAACCTAGATCGATCCAATAAGAGCAATCTTGAGGATTCATTTCAACTGATTTTTCTAAATATTCTAGTGCTTCAAACTTTTTTCCATCAAAAAGTAGATGTTTACCCCACATACTTAAAAATGAATGGTTATTTGGGATATACCTAACTGCATCTTTAAGAGCATTTTCAATTAATTTGTTCTGACCTATTTTTAAAACAATTTTTATATATAAATTATGTGCTGAAGAACATTTTGGATCATTTTTAATTATAAATCTAAGCCTTTTAAGTGAACTTAATGGGTCTCCGATTGAATAATCATTGGCCGCCATTAAGAGATTACCTAAATCAGATTTATTATTTCTATTATATTTATTTTTAAAATAAATTTGACCTTGGAGTCTAACTGATTTGAAATTATTTTTATCTTTAATTATTGCAGAAAATTTTGATATAATATCAATATTATTACCAGAAACCATTGAATTCATTTCATTTCTTTCAGATGATTGATTAATGTTTGACACACAAGCTTTGTACAATTTTTATGCCAATTTTTTGAAGAAAATTTATATTTGTTAATAACTAAATTAAGATAGCAAATTATTTGTATATAAGATTATTAATTTATTTTTCTTTCGATAAACCCTTTTGATGCTATCAAACTAAGTAGCAGATAGTAACTTCCTTGCCACCAACCAAGCCAAAACGAAAAATTTACTAATGAAGAGCACCAAAAATAAGAATTAAAAAAAATTAGAAATAACCTAAACTTTGTATTTGAATTTAAATTCCAAATCTTTGAGTTTATATTTAATAGTAAAATTATAAATAAAAAGGTTCCAATGATCCCAGTTTCAAGCAGTAATTCGATTAAGAAATTATGAGGATGACTTGGTATAAAGTTCATGTCACCAGTATGTTCTGAGCCAATATCTATTTGACTTCCTTCTATAAAATTAGATGAATCTGGACCATGTCCAAACAAAGGTTTATCTTTAAATTTGTTTATTGAAAAACCCCATATAAATTGTCGGTGAGGGTCAATAAGTTGAATGGGTATAATGTATTCGAAGTTTTTAATTGACTCATCGTCAAATTTTCCAGGAAGTTTTTCTGAAAAAAATAATATTGAAGGAAGAACTATAACTAATATAATAATCGTTAGCATTATTTTTTTGTTTTTAAATTTTAGATATTTTTTAAATACTAAATAACTAAGACAAAAAGTAAATCCACATATTAATCCTAAAATGCTCGAACTTGAACCAGTCATAAAAATATTTGGTATTAAAACGGCTATTGAAATAAGATTTAATTTTGATTTAAAAAAAAAGAAATTAATTATTGTAAGCAATGAAATTAAACTCATGTACCCCTTGAACTTTATTAAATCAAATCCCAATTCATAGTTTGTTATATTATAAAAGAAAATAATTAATGAGTTAGCTAAAAGACTTAATGTAAAATATTTAAAGATTAATTCTAAAGATTTTTTATTTCCAGAAAATATTAAATGAATTACAAAGGCAAATAAAATAAATAATATTAAATAAATTATTACAGGTATTGACCTGCTAATCTGGATTGAGTTGTAAGAAGCCAAAGAAAATGAAATTAAAAATAAAAAAAATATTAACAAATCGAGCCTTTTGGTTTTTTTTATAATTTCAATTGATTGTTTGAAGACTTTATTATTATGAATGAAAGTAAGAATTAAAATACCTGTGCTAAGCGATATACCAAAAGCAATCGGATTTAACATTAAAAAAGAAAAACAGAATCCAATTAAAAGAACTGCAAAACTAGAAATTTTATTCATTAGAAATTAAAATATTATATAAATTATTATCCAACCTATAGAAGTTGAAATTATCATAAAAGCTAAAATTTTAAATATAAAGTTTAAACGGTTTATTAAAAGTTCTTTACTAAACTTTGAAAATAAAAAATTAAATAGTTTTATAATACTGTTCAGAATAATCAAAAAAAAAGAACCTATACAAAAATATAGAAATATTTTGAGTATTGTGAAGTAGATACCAATCTCGTTGTTTAAGGAAAGAAGATATTCCTTCATTTGTTTTTTAAATTTAGATCTTGTTCACAATTGGAACATATTTGGTAATCTATTGATCTTTTTGGGTAAATCGTTCCTATTTCGTCAGAATAGATCCAGAAGACTGAGCCGCATTTTTGACACTCAATCCAAATTTTTTCCATAAAATTAAATTTAGCCAGATTTTAGTTTATCTAAGACTTTTGAAAAAATTCCTTGAAGTTCTTCTTTTTTGACTTTTTTAGGGTCAACTTTGATTTTTTTAGCCATTTTAATGTCCTTCCAAAAACAATTATATTATTCTGTGTATGATATACTGTCAATAGGGAAAAAAATGTCACAAATTTTTAAAAAATTGTCTTTTAAAACTTCGAATAAAAAATTCTTAGATATAACTAATGATATTAAAGAAGAAATTAATAGATTCGAAATAATTGATGGATTATTGAATCTGTCAATTATGCACACAAGTTGTTCTCTTTTAATACAAGAAAATGCTGATCCATCAGTTCTAAAAGATATAAGAATATTTTTAGAACAAATTGCACCTGAAAAAAAATATAATCATGAAAGTGAGGGGCCAGATGATATGCCAGCACATCTTAAAAGTTTACTTACACAAACCCATTTAAGCCTAAGTATTAGGAATCGAGAACTAATACTAGGAACCTGGCAAGGGATATTCTTGTTGGAACATAGACTATCTGATAGAATAAGACATGTTCAATTACATTTCATAAGCGATTAATTATGGTTCT
This sequence comes from uncultured Alphaproteobacteria bacterium, assembly GCA_902530985.1. Taxonomy (GTDB): domain Bacteria; phylum Pseudomonadota; class Alphaproteobacteria; order Methylaequorales; family Methylaequoraceae; genus Methylaequor. The sequence continues at coordinate 66,456 of CACACI010000002.1, read as the reverse complement.
ACTTAGTTCTCCTGTATGTGACTTCGGTAAGAAGATTATAGATTTTTCCCTTTTAAATATAGATGATAAAAAATATAAATTAGAAGATATTATTGGTCAGAATGGAACGCTAATAATGTTTATATGTAATCATTGTCCATATGTTAAGGCGATTTTATCAAGACTTGTGAAAACAACCAGTAAACTAGAGAAAATAGGTATACATTCAGTAGCAATAATGCCAAACGATTATAAAAACTATCCAGAAGATAATTTTACTAATATGAAGTTGTTTGCAAAAGAAAATCATTTCAAATTTCCATATTTATTAGACGAATTTCAAGAAACTGCAAAAGCTTATGGTGCAGTATGCACTCCAGACTTTTTCGGATATAATAGATTAGGTGAATTAAATTATAGAGGAAGAATTTCAGAAATGAAGAATCTTGAATTTGTTAATCAAAATAACGAGCTTTTAAATGCAATGACAAAAATTAGCAAAACTCAAGTTGGTCCAATTAAACAATTCCCTAGTGCTGGATGTAGTATAAAATGGAGAAAAGATTAGAGTTTTAATTGCCTAATTACATCATAACTATCTTTGCCAAAATAATCGGGTTTATAATAAAAATCACTTATATTCTTTTCGTACCTACTTATATAACCTGTTTTTAAGCCAGCAAGCTTTGCTCCATTGATGTCCCAACCGTGTGCAGCAATCATTAAAGAATTTTTAGGATTTATTTCCATGATTTTACAGGTTTTTAAATAAACATTTTTGTGAGGTTTCCATACCTTGAAATTTTCGATTGATAAGCAATGATCGACTAACCCTTCCAATTTATTTTTTTTTAATAGAACTCTTGTATTTATGGCTGAACCGTTAGTGAGTGTTATTACTTTTAAATTTTCATTTTTTAGAAAATTTAATGTTTTTAAGATATCTGGATGAACATCCAAATATTTAAATCCCTCCATAATGTCAATCAAAATATCTCTTTTAATAGATCTATTATTTTGCAAAAAAATTTTTTTAAGTTCATTTATTCCAATTGTTTTGAAATTAATAAAATTTCCACTTAATGAATATGAAAAACCCTCCTTGAGGATAGAATTAAACCAAATATCAACCCAAACTTTTTTTAATTTATTTTTAACAAACCTTTTTTTAATTTCATTTAAAGAAAACATTGTTTGATTAACATCAAAAATAATAAGTTTAATCTTATCTGGATATTTATATGGCATATTGATTGCACCCGGGGTATTATGGATGATTTATCAATTTCAATCAATCAAGAGAAAGAATTATTACTTTCTAGTATCGGTCTAAAAATAGACAACCTTAATAAGAAATTATCATTAGATCCAAATAATATATCAATAATACGAAAGTTAGCTAAATATTCATCTAAAATTAGAATGTATGATTTAAGTATTTAAATCAATACTCTTGGCTTAGATAATTTTTTTTCAAAGTTTTGATATTTACAAATAAAAACTATAATTCTTTGTATGTTATATTTAAGTTTTATGAGGCATGCAAAATCAGATTGTAATAATTACAATGGAGATGATTTTGAGAGACCTATTTCAAAAAAAGGAATTAAAAAAACTAAAGTAGTTTCAAAATTTCTTAAAGAAAAGAAAATAGAATTTGATTTAATATTTTGTTCACCATCACTAAGGACAATACAAACTCGTGATTCTTTATTAGATGATTTGAAGTATAAAGAAATAAAGATAATCAATGATTATGATCTTTACAATGGTAATGAAGAAGATTTTTTAATAAAGCTTGGTAAAGTTGAAGATTCTAAAAGTTTATTAATAATTACACATGAGCCTAAGATATTATTCTTTGTTAACTATTTCTTATGCGAGACTGAAGGGTATAAAAAAATTTCAGACATACGATTTGTTACATCATCTATCATTTCATTGAAATTTGATTTGAAGTCATGGAATGATATATCAAATATGAATGCTAAATTTAGTCATTTTATAGATCCAAATATTTTAATTAAATAAATAATTTAAACTTCTTTCTTATTATGATTTCTCGTATGTTTTCGTGGCATGTGTTTTGCAAATAAACTTATAAAACTTTAGCTAGAAAGAGGATTACAATGGCAATAAACGCAATGCATGTCGCAAAAACTGGTCTGAATGCCCAACAAGTTAGAATGCAGATTATTTCAAATAATCTTGCAAATGTTAACACAAATGGTTTTAAAAGAGATAGAGCAAATTTTGAATCTTTACTATATCAAATAATTAGAAGTAGTGGTGCTCAAACATCAGTTGATACAGAATTAACATCTGGTTTTTCAGTCGGTACTGGAGTAAATATTGTAAATTCAAATAAATTACATTCACAAGGTAGTATTGTTTCAACAGATAATTCTCTTGATTTAGCTGTAGATGGCGGAGGTTTTTTTCAAGTTTTATTACCAGATGGACAAATTGTTTATACGCGTAATGGTGCATTTTCGAGAAATAATGAGGGCATCTTAACAACTAATAGTGGTTTCATTATCCAACCAGAAATCGCGATACCTGCTGAGGCTACAAAAATTAACGTTTCAGCTGATGGAATTGTTTCGGTTCAAATACCTGAACAGGTTGAAGCTCAGGAAGTTGGACAGCTTCAGTTAGCAGATTTTCAGAACAGAACAGGTTTGCAACCTATAGGAGAGAACTTTTACGTTGAAACGACTTCTAGTGGTCCCCCTGTGATTGAAAACCCTTTTGCTGCAGGTTTTGGTAAAATTATTCAAGGTGCTCTAGAAAGTTCAAACGTAAACGTTGTTCAAGAACTAGTAGATATGATTGAAACACAAAGAGCCTATGAAGTAAATTCTAAAGCAATCACCTCAGTAGATGAAATGCTTAGATTTGTAAGTAATAATTTATAGGAAATTCAATGAAATTTATTTTATTTTTATTTCTTTTTAGTATTCAAAGTTGCTCTACTTATATGGAAGATAAAATAGGAGAAGAGTTTAAAAGTATTCAACCTGATTTTTCTAACTTTGAGAATATTAATAATGCTACTGAAGGTGCAGTATACGATGGCGACGGCGGTCTTTTTGCTTCAGATAGAAGAGCAAACAGAGTCGGAGATATTATTACAATCACTTTAGAAGAGACTATGACAGCTGCTAATGCTGGAACAGAATCATTATCTAAGAGTGATTCATATACGTTTGATTTACCTGAAGCATTATTTGGTCCTTCATCATTGATTGGTAAACTATTTTTTCCAGGTGGTGTGAAAGAAGATAATCTTCGAGGTGGAACTACCCAAGCCTTTACAGGTTCAGGAACTGCTGCTCAATCAAATAGTCTTACTGGAACAATATCAGTTACAATTGTGAGAGTTTATCCAAATGGCAATCTAGAGGTTAAAGGGCAAAGAAAACTCGCATATAATAGTGGAACGGAATATATAAGACTTGCTGGTGTAATTAGACCTGATGATATTTCATCATCAAATACCGTTTCTTCTAAAAAAGTAGCTGATGCTGAGATTTCCTATACTGGTACAGGTGATATGAACGATAGTGTTACGAAAGGTTGGTTGAGTAGATATTTTGCTTATGTATCTCCTTTCTAAAATTAGAATGAGAAATTTATTAATATATTTTTTTGCTTTATTTTTTATTAGTAACTCAGCCTTAGCTGACAGAATAAAAGATATGGTTTCTCTTGCAGGTGTCAGATCTAATCAGTTGGTAGGTTATGGTTTAGTTATAGGCCTTGCAAAAACTGGTGACGGTAGTGTTAATTTAACTAAACAAAGCATTGCTGCAATGATCTCACAATTTGGCGTAATTGCAAATACAGCAGATATAGATGCAACTAACTCAGCAAATGTTATGGTTACAGCAAACTTACCTCCATTTTCTAAACCCGGACAAACAATTGATGTAACTGTTTCAACAATAGGAAAAGCTAAATCTTTAAAGGGTGGTACTTTGTTGATGACTGCCTTAAAAGGTGCTGATGGAGATGTTTATGCTATTGCTCAAGGAAACTTAGTAGTTGGTGGATTGGGTGTTGAAGGAGCAGATGGTTCAACAACTATTCAAGGAACTCCCACTGTGGGAAGGATACCTGGAGGTGCAACTGTTGAAAAGTTGGTAGAAAATACTTTTTTGGAAAAAGATAATATTGTTCTCAACCTTCATCAAGCAGACTTTTCTCAAGCAAACAGAATTGCAAATACTATTAACGAAACATTTGGACCAGAAGTTGCGATACCAATGGATTCGATTTCAATTAAAGTAAGGACTCCTGCAAACCCATCACAAAAAGTATCATTTATTGGCTTATTAGAGAATATTAATTTTGAGCCAGTCACGCCTAAAGCTAAAGTTGTTGTAAACTCAAGAACAGGGACAGTAGTAATTGGAGGGGATGTAAGAATTTCTCCAGCTGCAGTTGCACATGGAAGTTTATCAGTAAAAATACAAGAAGATACAAAGCTTTTATCTGAAGGAACTGGAACCGTTGTTGGAACATCGGCAACAGTTTCTGGAACAGCTGCTACTACTGCAGCAGATTCTCAGATTGAGGTCAATGAAGATCCAGCCAGAGCATTTGTTTTTGATCCTGGTATTGAGCTTCAGACTCTTGTTGATGCTTTAAATGAGACCGGAACAACGGCAACAGACATGGTTGCAATACTTGAGGCCTTGAGAACAGCGGGAGCATTAAGAGCTGAACTTATAATAATATAGAGATTTGGTTAGATTCATGGATAGTAACCCCATAGCAAAAATAAAAACAAATATTGATGAGAATATCTCATCAATAAAGACAAATAAAATTAATAAAGATGCTGAACTTAAAGATGTTGCTCAAGAGTTTGAGTCATTATTTGTTTATCAAATGTTGAAGAGTGCAAGAAAGGCTAAATTAGCTGAAAGCTTGTTTGCAAATCAAGGAAGTGAAACTTATGAATCTCTTTTAGATCAGGAATACGCTAAAACTATTTCAAAAAACCATAGCTTTGGAATAGCAGAAGCTCTTATCAGACAATTTGGAGTTAGAGGAAAATAAATGCCAAGTTTATTTGATATAGGAAAAAGTGGTCTTCAATCATACAGACAATCATTAGCAGTTACTGGTCAAAACATTGCTAACGTTAATACTGATGGTTATAAGAAAAGAGATGTTGCACTCGAGGAAGTAACAGGTGCAGGTGGGGGTGTTACCGAAATTTCTGATCAAACTGGTTTGGGTGTAAGAGTAGAGCAGATAAGAAGAGCATTTGATGAATTTTTAATTGATAAAGCTAGACAAGCATCCTCTACATTTAAAGGTGCTGATTCATTTGCTGATGAAGTTAGAGATTTAGAAAATCTTCTACTTCCAACTGATACAAATCTTAGTTCAGCAATAGGAGATTTTTTTAATTCATTACAAGATATTGCAGCCTATCCAGATGATCAGGCATCAAGAATTGTGGCTATTGAAAAAGGAAAAGATCTTGCATCACAATTTAATTTGTATTCAGAAAGAATAGATAATTTAAAAAATCAAATTATTGATAAAACCAAGAATTCTGTGACCTCGGTAAATTTATTAACTGATCAAATATCAAACATAAATGCAAAAATTTTAGCTTCTGGAGTTGCTACTGGCGGATCAAATGCTTTATTAGATCAACGAGATCTACTTTTAAATCAATTATCCGAATTAACTCAAATTTCAGTAAGGTATGGAGATAAGGGTCAAGCCGATATTAGGTTAGGTAAATCAGGGTCTGGTCCTTTGATTGTTAGTTCTAATGTTGAAGCTTTACAAGGAAATGATTCTACGACTCAGATAGATGTTGTTAACCAAGGATCAAGACTTCAACCAGTAGTAGGAATAAATAAAATAGCAACAAATCAAATTCAAGCTGGCTTGATAAACGGTTTAGTTTCTTCTTATGCTTTAGCAGATGATACTCTGAAAGAAATTGACAACCTAGCAAGTCTTCTTTCTCAAAAATTCAATGAGGTTAATCAAGGAGGATTAGATTTAGATGGCAAAAAGGGTAAGCAAATGTTTACAGTTTCAAGTCTTCAAGCTATAGAAAATCCAACAAACAGGTCAAGTGTTGGGGTAGCAGTTTTTATTACTGATCCAGTTAAAATAAAAAGTGAAGAATACAAAGTCATTTATCATAAAAATGAAGAGATTTGGAAGTTGACTTCAGATAGTTTAAAAAATCCAATTACTGGAAATCAAACAATTGAGGCTGAGGGTTTTAAAATATCTTTTTTTGGGGAACCATTAGATGGAGATGAATTTTCAATAGTTCCAAGTAGTGCATCAAAAGGTATGAGTTTTTTGCTCGAAAGACCTCAAGATTTTGCAGCAGGAGCAAAAACACTTATTAGCGCAAGTTCATCTAACACTGGTACAGCTAAACTTGAAGAAATTGCACCAATTAATTTTGAAGATAAAACAACTGTAAAAAATCTCGATAATATTTTTTCTAATGGTTTAAGCCCAGTTACATCTTCGAATTTTTCAACGGATGGCGGTGCAGCTATAATTCAGTCAGGAACATCATTTGTAAATTTAAGTTCATATAAAGCACAACCTGAAATTCAATTTGGGTTATCATCATCTGATTTATCTTCGTTAACTTCCATAACTGTTACTATGGCAGACTCAAGTTCTGTAACAGTGGATTTAACAGGAGTAGAATCTTTAACAAAATTAACTGATGTTTTAAATAGAAGTAGAGACGTTTCAGGTAATGCTCATAGTTTTAGATCCATGGGGCTTTATGCATCAGGAGGTGGTTCAACCTTGACTATTGCAAGCAATAATAAGCAATTTTCATCGGGAGCAATTTCAGCAGCAACAACAATTAATGCAAATGTAATTAATCCATCAATTACATCAGCTAGCAAACTACAAATTTTTACAAGAGAGGGAAGACATCTTGCTGGAGAAGTTCTATCTGATTCAGAGATCGCTGAGTTTCTTACTGAAGAAAATGGGTTTAATAGATTTGCAGAATATAGAGCTGATTATCTCAATGGTACAGGCAATGAAAAATACCGAGGCATAGATATTTCTAGATCAACCGTTGGAGGAAATTATCTTATAAGTTACGGAGCCAATGGAACAGCAGCTAATGCTCAACGCCACGCTACAACAGTACCAGCAAGTCATGTGAGTGCAGCTTACACTCTTACTTTAAATTCAACTACAACGGGAAAATCTAAGAATATCACAGTTCCAATTGAATCTTCTGCAGGTTTTGTTGCTAAGTTAGTAAATGATGAGGCAAAAACTTTAGGTATAGAAGCAACAGCATCAACAAAGGTAAAAATTTCTGCTCCTGCTTCAAATGGAACTATTTCATTTAATTTATTAAGTAAAGCTGGAGTAGCTAATGATGCCGATATTTCTGCATCTATATTATCAACTGATTTGACAAATTTAGCCAATTCAATCAATAATTTTTCTGGAAGAACAGGTGTAGTTGCAAATTTATCATCAGATAAAAAACATATAATTATGGAGAATCTTGATGGTGATGATATTCAAATATCCTCATTTTCATCACCTAATACTGTTGAAATGGAGGTATTAAAAAATGATTTTTCTTCATTTTCTTCTCCTGTTACAGTTACTTTAGACAATACTAACTTTAAAGCTGCAAGGTTCAGCGGTGAATTACAAATAAGCTCGTCATCCGCAATAAGTACGTCTAATAACGGAGGAGGGACAACCGTTACGGGAGTGCAAAATGCTCTAAATGATGGTTTTTTAAATGTTACATCATCAAGCACTGGAGAAATAAAGACAATTAAACCAATTGTTCTACAAGGTGATTTTTCTAATAGCCATCCAGATGGTCTAAGTGCATCTAGTTCAGTACTTTCTTATGGATTAACAATCCCGGCTGATGGAAATGGGGCTGCGTTTACAACTACCGTTGATATTTCAAAAAATGAAAGTCTTCAACCATCAGAAATTGCAAAAAAAATTGCTGACGGATTGAGAGCTAATAGTCCATCTTCGGAAGTTATAGGAACAGCAGTTCAATCAATTCCTAAAGATGGTTCAAGTTTTAGAATCAATTACGATGGACTTACCTATGCTTTATCTATGGAAAACGGTGAAGTAATCGTGTCAGGAGGAGAGAAAGATTTAGTTACTGCTTATTTTGAAAATCCTGATCCGATAACAGTTAATACAACTGGACTAGGAGGAACTGATACAATAACGGCAACAGAACATAATTTAAAAACTGGAGATGCAGTTACGTATAATGCAGCTGAAAAAGTAACAGTAGATACAACCGCATTTAATTCAACTAATACAATATCAATTGCAAATGATTTTGCTAATAACGATCCAGTAGTATACAAAAAAGGGGGAAGCCTTCCAATATCTGGGTTAGTTGACGGAACAACATATTTTGTAAAAAATAGATCAGCAAATAGCTTTCAGCTTGCGGCAACATCCGGTGGAGCTGTAATTACAATCACTGGGGGAACAGGCGGAAGTGTCTCAGACAAATTTTCTAGTCCTCGTGGCGGTTTAGTTGATGGCCAAACTTATTACGCTGTAAAAGTGGATGCTCATAGATTTAAACTAGCAAGCAACTATACCTTGGCAACTAACACTCCACCATCAGTTATCACTATCGGTGCCAGTGGAGTTGGAGGAAACGCTTTAGATACTTTCGATCCGGAGAAAAATTTATATATATCTGGTGGTAAAACACTTTCAGCTTCTCAGTTCTCATTCCCTGTAGACTCCACAAACGATGACAATGCCAAATTATTTGGTATGAAAAGTGAAGATATTAAATCAACATTCACGGGTTCTTCAATTACAACACCAGCTGGTAGCAATACTACGCACTTTCACATGAAGATAAAGGATAATGCAAGCCCAATTGGAGTATTTATAAAATCAAATACTAAGACAATCAATACTACTGGAGTGGGTGGTTCATCTACAACATTAACATCTACTGGCCATGGTTTCAAAACTGGTGACAAAATAAAATATACAGCAGGAGGAACAGCTCTCAATGGTTTAACAAATGGAACTTCATATTTTGCAAAGGTTGTAGATGCCAATACATTTAGTTTAGCTTCAACTTTCGGCAATGCTACGCAAGAACCTCTCACATTGCTTTCATTCGGAGGAGGGAATGGTCATGCTGGAGATACTTTCTCAACAGTTTTTGCAAGTGCATTATTAAATGATAATACATCAACACCATCCTCAGCTATTGGAATTACTGCTGAGATTAATCAAATTAGTGACACAAATGCGCAAATAACTATTATTAAAGAAACAGATAAAAAACAAATTATTGTTGATAGAATTACTGCTGGTGATCATGCACAAGCAGAGGCTTTTGGTTTTAAAACAAGTCAAATTAATTTAAATGTTTTAGGTGATGGAATTAGGGCTCAATCTTTTACATCAGATGTTTCTGGCTCACATGCAATAGATCTTGAAGTTCCATCAAATAGCGTAAAATCCCTTATAGGAAATAATTTATCAATATCTAATATACCCTCAGAGGATCTTATAATTCTTATGACAGGAAATGGATCAAAAAAGATTGCATCTAGTTATGGGGAAGTAATTGCAAGCAATGTTGACGAAGAATTCAAAATACAAGTTGATTCGACAAATAATAAAAAGATAGAGGTAATTGACAATGCAACTGGTCATACAATTGCTTCAAGATTGGTTCCAGATGATGGAGTTATTAGTGCTGTTGAAAAATCGTTTCGATTGACTGGTGATGCTAAAGTCAAAGATTCTTTTACAGTTTTGAATAATAATGACGGTATTGGCGATAATAGAAATATTCTTAAAATGATTGACCTTCAAACATCTGATGTTAACGGAAAAAACTCTGGAAGTTTCCAAGATATCTTTAATCAAACTGCAACTGAAATTGGAGCAACAGTTAGAAGTAGTCAAATGGAAGCGCAAGATGCACTGGCTAGTAAAGAAGAAGCCATTGCACTTGAGGATGAAAAATCAGGCGTTTCTCTTGATGAAGAAGCGGCTTCACTTATTCAATTTCAACAGGCTTTCTCAGCTAATGCAAGAATAATTCAAACTGCAAGAGAGCTTTTTGATTCCTTAATGAGAGTTGTATCAAAGTAAATTTTTAAGTAAAGGCATGAATATTGCTACATTACTACCATGAAAATTAGTAATAAACTCTTTAGCGAACAACAACTTAGTCAATTTTCCAAAAATATGGAAAATATCCAGAAGATTCAGGATAAAATTTCATCGGGAAAAAATATAATTTTTGCATCTGATGATCCAGTTGGTGCAGTTCAATTATCAGGAATGAAAGATAATCTAAGCAAAGTTAATAGATTTATTGAAAATTCTAATATTGCTCTAGATAGACTTCATTTAATGGATGCAACAATGGAATCTATTAATAATGTTTTTATAAGAGCAAAAGAACTTTCTATTCAGGCAGCTAATGACATATATGGTGTAATGGATCGTGAAGCAATTGCTATAGAGTTTGATGAAATGAAAAGTGAATTGATGACATTAGCTAATACTCAAGATTCAACGGGTACTTTCATTTATGCTGGTTATAAAACAAAAACAAGTCCTTTTAAAATGGATGCAAATGGGATGGTTGAGTATAAAGGGGATAGAGGAGTTTTAAATTTACAAGTAACAGAATCACGGTTAGTTGAAACTTCAATTGATGGTAGTACAGTTTTTCAAGATATTGTTACATCGGAAGGTGTTTCTACAGATCTATTTGCAGCTATTGATAATATAAGTAGATCTATTAGAACAGCTGCTGGTGGTGTAGAGGAGGCAAAAGCTGAAGGAATTGCGAAAATTACACTTACCAATGCTGATCCTGGAACATATGCATTTACAATTAAATCAGGTGAAAAATCTAACGATTTCTCTTTGGATATAACTGGTGATGACCTTAGTGATGTAGCATCGGCAATTAATTCTGCAAACTTAGATATAACCGCTACTTTGGAGGATTCAAATAAAACACTAAAACTAGTGAATACTTTTGGACACGATATTGATTTTGGAAACTTGCAAATTACTGGTATTGATAAAGCACAAATCACTCCAACTTCTTTTTTCTCATTTCGAGCTGTGGATGCAGCAGGGAATAATCTTTCTAACATGCAAACCATATATGATAAAGATCAAACTATTGCTAGTCGACTTGATGAAATTGTAACAATTCAAAGTCACGTATCAAATCAAAGAGCAAAAGTTGGGGCTAGGATGAATAGTTCTGAAAGATTAAGAGACGTGTTAGAGGAACGTAAAATTCTAATCAGTCAAGATGTAAGTCAATTACAAGATGCTGATTTAGCTAGTCTCGTAACAAGTCTTCAATCTCAACTAACAAGTCAAGAAGCATCACAAAAGGCATTTATAAATATTGCAAAACTAAATTTATTTGATTTTATTAGTTAACTAAATAAAGTCATCAATATTAGGCTCTTTTTTTACAATCTCTCCAAGTTCATGAAGATCTTCTTCTTTAGCAATATCCCAACCTGCTGGTGCTCTTTCAAAATGACCTGACCTTAATGAGAAAGAGTATGCTTTAAAATCTGTTACAGCTTTGTTACTGTTATATTTTCTTTCCTTGTCACCTTTTAAAGAGTTTTTAAAAATACCTTTGATCTTTCTTTCACTTCTACCATCATATTTAAATTTCCAATAAACATAATTTATTGCTAATTCATGAGCTTCAAACATTGGGTTTTTTCGTTCTGACAAGAATCTTAAAATTTCTTCTGCTGGAGCTGCCATTTCTATTTCTTCAACATTTTTATAATGAGTTGATATTGCGTCTGAATAATTTTTAGAAACCATTTCTAGTGACATCTGTCTGACTAGAAAGTCTTTAACAGTTAAGCCCACACATATATTATAAACAAAGTCCGGACAAAATAGCTTATCAATTTTATCTACCATGATTAAATTATCTTAATTAAATTTAATTATACAAAAAAACTCAATAATTCAATTAAAAACTAAATAATTAGTTTAAAAACTTAACAAATCTGACAGAAGTCGTTTGTTTATATGACAATTTATTAGATTAATAGATTGCAGTTTAATGGAAAGAAATAGGAGAATTAATTATGCCATCACTTTCGACATACACAAATGGAGCCGTTTATGCAGTTAACGCCTCTGCGAAAGCAAGAAGAACATTGACAGCATCAATGGGTCGTCTTTCAACAGGAATTAGAACACTTAATGGTTATGACCCTGCTGGGCAAGCAGTTGCAAGTAATATAACCACTCAAGCTAGAAGTGCTAATGTTGCAGCAAGAAATGCTGAGGATGGAATTTCTTTTCTTCAAGCAACAGAAGCTGTTTTATTAGAATTAGCGACTTTAAATACAAGATTAAGAGAGCTTGGTGTTCAAAAATTAAATGCTGACTTTCTATCACCTGAACAAGAGGCAGCAATTACATCTGAAGAGAATGAAATTGTTTCAGCTGCACAAAAAATTAGTAATACAAAATTAAATAACAAAGATTTACTTTCAACTTTTTTAGTTGCCATCAATAATAAAGGAACACTTTCACAACTTGGAGCGGTAAAAAAACCGAACATTCAAAGTGGTGTTAGTAATGCTGATACAGCAATGGGAACTATATCAACGTCTTTGGGGCAAGTGGCCGCGGGAATAAATGCGTTAAAAGGGCATCAAAGTAATATGTACTCATTAACTGCCAACGCACGCTCTGCTGCTTCAAGAATTCAGGATACTGATTTTGCTAAGGAAGCTACGAACTTAGCTCAAAGCAATATCCTAAACCAATCTGCTTTAGCGATGGTTGCGCAAGCAAACCAAGCTATGGCTAATATATTAACTTTACTAAACTAAATCATAAGGAGAAAAAATTATGACATCTGTAAGTAACGCTGCTGTTGGTGCTTTTCTAGCTGGAAACGCTGCAGCAAAAGCAAGACACGGAATGAACGAAGCGATTGCCCGTTTATCTACTGGTGTTAGGTCTATGTATGGTGGTGACGCGGCTGGTGCCTCTGTTGCTCATACTCTTAGAGCTGAAGGTAGAAGTGCTATGGCTGCTGCTCGTAATGTTGAGGATGGTATTTCATTCTTGCAAGCGGGTGAGTCTGCGCTTTTAGAAATAGCTGCTTTAGCAACTAGATTAAGAGAATTAGCTGTTCAAGATTTGAATGCTGATTTTCTAGATGCTAACCAAGAAGCTGCTATCACTGCTGAAGAGAATGCAATACTAGCTGCTGGTAATGCAATTGATAATTCCGCTCTTAACGGTGTATCAATGTTAACTGCTGCTATGGCATTCACAACAGATCTTGATGGTGGATTATCTACACTTGGTGCTGCTGCTGGTATTACTTTGGCTGCTGGTAGAGCTAATGCTGACACTCAATTGGGTAAGATAGCAAAAGCTCTTGGTTCTATGGCTGCTGGTATAGCTGCTCTTAAAGGACATCAAGGTAACTTGTATGCACTTTCTGCAAACTCAGAAGCTGCTGCTGCTCGTATTCAGGATACAGATTTTGCAAGATCATCTGCGAACTTAGCAAAATTTTCTATCTTGAACCAATCAGCGATGGCTATGGTTGCGCAAGCTAACCAAGCAAGTTCTGCGGTTTTAGCAGTTCTACAATAAAAATCTAAGACAATCTGTAAATAAAGGAGGTTAATAATTTAACCTCCTTTATCTTTTTTTTTAATACTTTAAAAGATTAAAATTATCTACATTCAACCAACTTTTTTTTTGTCAAAAATCTAACACTACATTTTGTAATATTTTTACTCTAAAATAACTATATGATGGGGTTTTATTTAATATATGGTAAATAAATATTTTGGCATTCTATTTGCAGATAACCTATGTGAAAAATTTAAGGAGAAATATAAATGGTTAGCGTTAGCACAGTAAATACTCACGCGTCATTAAAGCATATTATAAAGACTGAACGAGAAATGCTTCAGGCAATGGAAAGAATCTCTTCAGGTAAAAGAATTAATAATGCTGGAGATGATGCAGCCGGAGCAGCAATTAGTGATAGAATGTTGGCAACGGTTAGAGCTTTAGATATGTCGATCAGAAATGCATCAGATGTATTATCTATGGCACAAGTTGCAGAAAGTGCAATCAATGAACATTCACAAGCTTTACAAAGAATTAGAGAATTATCAATCCAAGCTGCAACTGATATTTTAAATGCAGAACAAAGAATTTATCTACAAACGGAAGCTAACCAATTAATTCAAGAAATGGATAGAGTTGCAAGAGATACCACATTTAATGAAATTGCTGTGCTAGATGGTACTTTTGCTGATAGACGTTTTCAAATCGGTTCACATGAAAGAGAAAAAGCAGTTATCTCCGTTGCAAATATGAGAGTCGATAAAATAGGTGCATATCAAAGTTCAACAAGTATGGATGAGGCTGGTACAGCTAATAACTTAGCATCTGAGGGTGTGGTTGGTGCAAATGCTTCTGTTACAAGTAGAGTGGTAGATGGCGATGATCTAACAATTACTGGATTAGTAGGACAAACAACTATTGACGTGAAAGCTGGGAATTCAGCAAAAGATATTGTTGAGTTAGTTAATGCTAAATTTGATAATACTGGTGTAAGTGCAACTGCAACTACTACCGTTAAAATGCAAGTTAATAGTTCTGATGCTGCAACAGATCATGTAGTATCTTTTAATTTATTCGGTAAAAATACATCTGCTCAGGCAATCTCTGCAACAATTAATGTTGCGGCAGCAGTCGGAAATTCAGATATGACAAACCTTCGTGATGCAATTAATGCCTATACTGCTAATACAGGAGTTAGGGCTACATTGAGTGCAGATAAATCTAATATTATAATGGTACAAGATGAAGGTGAGGATTTAATTATTGAAGCAGTTGATTTTGCAACTGTTACAAATGGAAACACAAAATTTACATTAACAGCAATGTCTCAAGATCAAACTGATTCTGCAGCTACGCAAATTACTACTCTTGTAGATACTAACCACAGTAGTGGTAACCTCGATTCGGTAAGATTCACAGGACAAATAACATTTCATTCATCACAAACTTTTACCGTTGCAGGTAATGCTGGTGGTGGTTTATATGAGGCTGCACCAGGTACTGCAACTTTAAATCAAGTTGGTGCAATTGATATAAGAACTGTAGCAGGCGCTGTTGATGCTTTAAAAGTAATTGATAGAGCACTTGATAGGGTTCATATGGAACGCGCAAAGTTTGGTGCAATTATGAGTAGAATGAATGTTGTAATTGATAACCTAACAAATGTATCAACTAACCAACAAACATCGAGAGCAAGAATTACAGATGCTAATTTTGCTGCAGAATCTGCTAGACTAGCAAAATCACAAATTCTTCAACAATCTGGAATGAATATGATTTCTCAAGCATCAAGAACGATGCAAAATGTTTTAATTTTATTCCAGTAAACTAATGTCTTTTTAGGACGTTAAAATGATATGACCTCAGTTGCTAATAATAAACCTGAAATCTTAACAAAACTAGGCGTTGGTTCAGGTATTGATACTACTGCACTTATCGATGCTTTAGTTAAAGCAGAAACTGATGGAACAAAAGAACAACTAGAAAATAAAGAGGCTGATTATAAAGCACAAATTTCAGCTTTTTCTCAAATAAAAAGTAATTTAAAAGTTTTTAATGATAACTTAGAATTAATTCAAAAAAATAATTCACTTGGATACCAAGGTTCAACTTCAGACAAAACTGTTGCAACTTTTTCAGCTAACGGTAATAGCGCTGCACAATCAGTGAATTCATCTTTAACTGTTACTTCTCTGGCAAAAGCACATACTCTTACAGGACCATCTTTGTCCTCGGCAAGTACTACTGTTGGTGCAAGAACAATAAATATTGCATTTGGAACATGGTCAGCAGATCCTACACAGGGTGGAGGACAGTCACATACTGCTAATTCCTTGGATGCCGTTTCAGTTACAGCAAGTTCATCAACTACTCTTGCACAATTAAGAGATATGATTAACAGTGCGGCAAGTGATTCTGATAATGATGGTCAACAAGATGTTACTGCAGTGATTCTTTATGATGGTTCTAATTATATGTTATCTCTAAAAAGTCAATTTGGTGCAGCGAATGAAATGAAGATTACTGATAATCATGCTTCAAGTCCAGTATATGCATATGATACAACTGATGGTGCTCAATTAACACAAAGAGTAGCAGGCACAAATTCAAGTTTTACAGTTGATGGTGTCAGCATGACAAGATCTTCAAACAATATAGATGATCTATATTCTGGAATGACTCTTGATTTATTATCGACTTCAGATTCTGCAATTACAATTAAAAGTGAAGTTGATCTAGAAGCTGCAAGGACTTCGATAACAGATTTTGTGACAACATTTAATGATGTAATGAAATCTCTACAGTCCTACAGAGAAGATGATCCAAATAATGAGGAATCGGGTTTGTTGGCAGGAGATTCATTACTTAGAAGTCTTATGTCTGAAATGAGAGAAAGTAATTCATCTGCAATTGCCGGTTATGAAGGTGGGCCATATTATTTATCCAATTTAGGTGTTAAAACATTGAGAGATGGGACTCTTAGTTTTGCAGACCCAAGCATGTTGGAAAGATCATTCAAGAATAATGCTGAATCTTTAAGAAGTTTTTTTAAAGATCAAATCGTAAGTGATAATGCTAATATTATTCCATTAAGGTATAGTATAGCAGATACAACACCAGGTTCTTATGCTGTTTCAGTTAGCTCTGGCTCAGCAACTGTTGGAGGAGTATCCACCTCTAAGTCTGGAACAACTTATACTGTAGCATCTGGTGATCCAAATGGAATGGCATTAACAATAAATTCTGCAAATACCTCAGGTACAATTCATTACGGTAGAAGTTTTATAACTCAATTACAGGAAAAACTTGATACATTTTTGAAGTTTAATGGTTTAATTGAGAGCAAGCTTGCTGGTTCAAGACAACGTTTAAGTGAACTTGCAACAAAGCAAGACAACCTTAATGATAGGATTGCATCATTATACTCTAGATACGAAACTCAATACTCTGCAATGGAAAGCGCTATTGCAGGCTTAAATGAAACCTCCAACCTTCTTGAGAACGCTTTTAAAAGAAACGAATAATAATTAAAAACTAAATATAAATATAATTTTGTCGTTATATATTCTGTACAATTATTAATGGAGCAGTAACGATGAATGGAGAAAAAACAGTTAAAGGTATTTTCGTAGTTGATAATAAAGAGGCTACTTTTAATGCAATTAACAATATTAAAAAAATAATTAATATTACGTTGAACCAAATCCAAGTTTTGAAAGATGAAAAAAAAAATAAAACTCATCCAACTAAACTATGTGAAGATACAATTAAAAACCTTTATTTACTAATAGATACAATCGATAAAAAGCGACCAACACCTATTTCTAAAGATCTGGATTATCTATATAAACATTGTCTTTTTTCAGTAGTAAGAGTAAGAGATAATAAAGATTTTGATTTTCTAGATGGTTGTATTCAGATTCTTGATGATATCACTGAAGGATGGGATAGAGTTGGTTTAGCTGTTAAAAAAGCTCCGGCTTTTGGTTAGTAATGAATGTCACTGGCACTATTTCCAGCTATTAAATTAGGACAAACTGAAGAAAAAGTCAGGAGATCGATATCTAGACTTACAACTGGTTTAAATATTTTAGCAGGAGGTACATCTGGTGACTTTGCTCAAGGATTAACTCTTACTGCTGATGGAAAATCAAATAAAAGCGTGGTTTCTACAACTAGTGTTGGGTTAGATTTATTAAACGTAACAGAGTCTGCACTCATAGAATTAGCTTCCTTAGCAACAAGACTAAGAGAAATAGGCGTTGCTGATACAAATTCATCAAATAGTGCATCTGATACTGCTGCTTTAAATGCCGATGCAATAGCAGTAAGTGACTCGATAGACGATATTGTATCGACCTTAAAATTTCACTCCTTAACAATCCTAGGTACAAGTGCAAAAACATTTAACACGGTTAAAGATGTTGATGGTAATACAACTACCATCAAAACTACTGCTGGCATTGCTGCAACTAACATTACTGATGCAACTAATGCTAATACAACAGCGGATACAGCAATTGGATCTATACAGACTTCTCTTGGACATGTAGCAGGACATATTAGTTCTCTTGGTGGTTATCAGAATACAGCAAATGCACTGGCATCCAAGGAGTTAGAATCAGCTGCAAGGCTAATGGATACGAACTTTGCATTGGAAACAGCTAAATTGATGAAAAAAACACTCATTCAGAAGTATGCAATAGCTATGGTTTCCAAAGCTAATGAAGTAGAGGAAAATAAAAAACTATTAATTCTCTAAACATTTATTAATTATGTCGTTTAAATTATCAAAGGAGTTATGGAAATGGAAAATCAAATTAAAACAGAAAAAACTAAAACAGTTTTAAAGACTGATCAAATTAAAGAAAACGAAAAACTTAGTTCAAAGGAAAAGTATAATATTATTTTAAAGTTATATAAAGGACTTGTTGATAATCTTGAGGATTTATCTACAAATTCTAAGGATAAAAATGGTACTACAAAAGCTAGTCAACTAGCTTACAAAATTGATAGAATCGCATCCGGACTTCATTATATGCTTGATTTTGAAAATGAAAAAACAAAAAAAATAAGTGAAAATTTTAGAGAACTCTATAGGCATATCAGATTTGCAATGAAAATGGTTTATGAAAAACAAGAATATAAGTTTATAGATTCTTCAAAAGAGATTGCAAAGACCTTGTATGATTCATGGGTTAAAATAAAACCTTCGATTTAGTATTTGTTATTTTTTTCCTATGCCATAGAATAAAATCTAATGGTTGGAAGAATAATTTCGGTAATTCTTACTGGACTAGTTGTAGGCTCATCTGTAGCTGTTCTAGTCCAGATATTCCTTTACTTGGTAAATTACCTATCAAACTTATTAAGGACAGACTACACAGAATTAGTTAATCAACATCATTTCAGTTATAATGAATTAGTAATAAAAATCATTTTTTTCTTTTTAATTGTACCATTTTTAGTTGGCCTTATTGTTGGAATAATAAGAAATTTTAATCAAGGAAAAAGGTGGCATGGTCCACCTGACGTTATACTTTCAGTTCATAAAGATGATGAGGAACTAAATATAAAATCAGGATTTTTGACTTCAATTGCCTCAATTTTGTCAATTTCATGCGGAAGTTCAGTTGGTCAATACGGACCATTAGTTCATTTTGGTGGAACAATTGGTGCGGAAATTAAGAAATTATTTTCATATGCTCCAGATTATAAAATATTAGTGAGTTCTGGAGTGGCTGCTGCTATTTCTGCTGGTTTTGGAGCGCCACTTGCTGGATTAATATATGCAAGAGAAGTAGTACTTCGTCATCAGTCTTTAGCTAGCTTTTCACCTATACTTTTATCTTCTATTATTTCATACTTTTTTACCGTAGAGGTTTTTAATTATGAACCTACATTTGATATCCCAGTTGTAACCGGTAATAGTCCTCTAAATATTATTGTTATAATAGTAGCAGGCATTTTTGCTGGTTTGCTAGCTAGTTTGTATTCATATTTGATAACTAATAAAAGTTTGAATTTTTTAAATAATTTTGGTTCAAAAACCTATTTGATGC
This sequence comes from uncultured Alphaproteobacteria bacterium, assembly GCA_902530985.1. Taxonomy (GTDB): domain Bacteria; phylum Pseudomonadota; class Alphaproteobacteria; order Methylaequorales; family Methylaequoraceae; genus Methylaequor. The sequence goes on along the minus strand of CACACI010000002.1, from coordinate 46,741 downwards.
CAGCTTATGCAGCACTTATTTGTGGTATTGTAGCCATCAAGTTTCCTGAGGTAACTGGGATTGGTTCAGAAACAATCAATAATTTATTGAATAATAGAATTGATTTAAATTTAGCAATTATTTTTCTTATTCTCAAATTATTTCTGACTACTGTATGTATTAGAATGGGTTTAGTTGGAGGTATTTTTGCACCTGCTTTATTTTTAGGGGCAAGTATGGGTGTTGTTTCAGCAGGAGTGGGTTCCTTTATTTTAACAGATGTAAATCCTTTTTTAATTATCCTATCGTCTATGTCTGCATTAGGTAGTTGTATTATTGGAGGTCCAATTGCAAATGTTTTAATAATCTTTGAATTAACTTCGAATTACCAAGCAGCACTTTCGGCTGGAGTTTGTATAGTGGTTGCAACTATAGTTTCTTCTCAATTAATTGGACAGTCTACATTTGATCAATTACTTAATAACCGAAAAATAGATATAACAGTTGGCAGAGATATTCTTTTTCTACAAAGAAAAAAAATTAGTGAAATAGTTGATAAAAACTTTTTGAAATTAAGAGGTAATATTTCAGTTGCGGAAGCTATTGAAAAATTTAAAGAGAAAGAGTGTAGTGAAGGTTATTATATAGGAGCTAATGACAAATTATTTGGAAAAATTTCACTTCCATTATTATTATCTTATAAATTAGATCAAAAAATTCAGGATGTTAAAAAATCTAAATTTTTAAAAATCGAGGCTGATGAAGATCTTTCAACGACAATAGAAAAATGCAAGGATTTTGTAGGTGAATCTATTCCTGTTGTAGATAAAAAAGGAAGGATTATAGGTATCTTTAGTGAAAATGATTTATTTATAAGTTATTTGGAAGCTGAGGCATTTAGAGCTGATGTTGAGACTAAATCATAAAATCAATACTATTTCTTTGTTGCGAAGCTGAGGTTTTTATGGTCGAAATCATCAGATATCTTGTGATACTTTCATTATGAAAGTAAATTGGACCAAAAAGTTGTCTTGATTTTAGAAAAGCCTCTGTACTGATTCCAATACTTGGAGCTAGTTTTGGACTATATAGGTTTTTTTTTAATAAATCAGAGTTTTCTCTATTGTAATGGTTAAGATTATGATTTTCATCAACACCTCTAATAATGTTTCTATCTACGACTGGATGTGGCACACCTTTTGCTACATTATCTACAAATTTATTAGCAATTGGGTCAACATAATTGTAATTAGCGTTGATCATAGAGAAATAATAGCTTATGAAACTTAGTCAAGCAAAGAAATTTTATAAAAAAAGCCAGAATGGTGGTTTAGAACAAGCAGATCCATTTGAAATATTTAAAAAAATTAATTATGAATTAATGAAAGCTTTGGATATTGTATCTCAAAAAATAGAAAAAAAAGAGATAGATGAAATTAGACAGAAAAATTTCTCTAAAGCACTAACAATTATCTATACGCTTCAAACAAGCCTTGATTTTGACAAAGAACTTAATTTATCTGCTGATTTATTTAAATTTTATGAATTCTGTAGGAAAAAGTTAATTGATGGGATTACAGGGCTTAAAGGTAAAGAAATTTTAAAATCCGCCGTTAATCTAGATACGATGTTTAATTTTAACTATATGAGCGAGAATGGAGCTGAGAATGTTATCAGATAAATTTTTAAAGGGTGATGAATGTTCCTACAATGAAAATTTAACCAAACAAATTCAGAGACTTGAAGAATTGAGTGTTTCTATGACAAATTTGATTGATAATGGAAATCCTGAAAAAATTGTTCATCTAGAAAAAGTAAGACAGAAAATTTTAAAAGATATTATCAAGCAAAAAAACCCAATTGATGAAAATCTTCAACCTCAAATTTCAAATATCATTAATCTTAACAAAAAAATGATTGAAAAAATGCATGATACAAGGGCTAGTCGTCTTGGAATAATTAAGAAAAAAATAAAGTTTTATAAATCTTATCGTGATATTTAAAACTTATTATAACTAATACTATTAAGTAATCTGATTTAACTTAACTTTTTATAAAAAGTATTTCTTATTAATCTTCAAATTTGAAATTGAATGTATTGTTTACTCGAACTTTGTTGGCTTGAGGGGATAATATTTTTAGGATTTGCTAATTCTTTTAAATTTGAATCAAAAAGAAAAAATTGCTTCCAAAGGTTTAAAAAAAAATTTACTTTTTTTTTTTTATATTTTGATGGAGGTTTATAAATAAGTCCAATTTTAGGTTTATTATTTAAATTGTTTGTAGAGTCTTTGATATGAACTTTAAATATATTACAATTATATAAATCTAGATTAATAGCAGGTAATTCATAACCAGCAACTAGTTTATTAGGTGCTCGCGCGTGATGCTTGTCTGTCCATTTGTAACCAGTTTCGTCTCTTTCATCTAATGAAAAATTTTTGGCTTTTTTAACAATGAATGAATTTTCAATACCAGCAAGAGACATAATCTTACCATTTTTACAATCAAATCCAGCATAGATTAATATTTGCATAAATACTGGTAATATAGTTGTAGAAATATGTCCCTCAACAAATCTCTCTGCAGGGTGTTTTGGACCAGAAATGACTAAATCTCCGTTATCTTTTAATGTATCATAAATCTTATCTAAGAATGCTCCCTGATTTCTTTGATGCTCTATAACATGTGAGCAAAAAATCATATCGTATTTTGATTGAAATTGGTATTTATTAAAATCTCCAATAAATTCTGCTTTTTTTTCATATTTGTCAATCAAATCAACGGATAAACCAAATTTTCTCATTATTTGAGAATGATTTCCTAGAGCTCCACCAATATCAAGGACTTTAAAATTCTTAGGGAAAGCTTTTTTTGATAGAAGATATTCTAGTAAAATAAAGCCGCCCCAGTCTAATTTTGGTATTTCTTTTATCATTGGTAAATATGAGCAAAATTAATGCCACAAAAAGAAAATGATTGCTTTTCCTTCCACTAATTAATATTTTTTGTTATCTCATCATTAAATATTAATTATTTTAAAAATGTGGAGAATTTATAATGAAAAATATTGATTTAAAAAAAACTATCGCAACTCTGAATAATATTCTTAAATATGAACTTGCTGGGGTTGTCAAATATACTCATTTTGCATTAATGGTAACGGGTCCTCATAGACTTAGTCTTGACAAATTTTTTCGAGAACAAGCCAAAGAATCACTAGATCATGCTCATGCTGCCGGAGAATTGTTAACTGGTTTAGATGGCCATCCATCTCAAGCAATACCTGAAATTGAAGAAACTAATAAACATTCAATCAAAGATTTATTAAATGAGAGCCTTAACCATGAACAAAAAGCAATAGGTCTATATCAAGATCTATTAGATCATTCAGAAAATAAAAGTTTATATATTGAAGAATATGCTAGAGAGATGATTAAACAAGAAGAGATGCATGGTATTGAAATAAAAAAGATGTTAAGAGACTATGAAAACTAGGATTATCTTGAGGTGTTTATTTGCATAGGTCAAGTTTTATAATACTAATAATAATCTTTTTATCACTAAGTTTAGTTTTCCCAGACTTTTTTGTTGTATATAAATCCTTAATTCCAATTCTATTAGGTTTAGTTATGTTTGGAATGGGGATGACTATTAAACTTGATGAGATCAAAGCAATATTAAAGAAACCATTTTGGATTTTTACAACATTATTTTTACAGTTTTCGATTATGCCATTGCTTGCTTTTATTATCGTAAAGTTATTTAATTTTCCTAAAGAAATTGCCTTGGGGTTTATTATTTTAGGTGCATGTCCAGGAGGGACAGCTTCAAATGTAATAGCCTACATTTGTAGGGCTAATATTTCTTTATCCATATTTTGTACTTTTGCTTCAACTGGATTAGCAGTTATTTTAACTCCGTTTATAATATTTTTTCTGGCTGATGAGAGTATCAAAATTGATTTAATTGGTCTATTAAGGTCAACTTTTTTTATTATTTTTTTTCCTGTTTTGTCCGGTTTAATTGTAAAAATAATTTTTGATAAACAGGAAAAAAATTATACTAAATTTTTTCCATTTTTTTCAGAAGTCATAATAGCATTTATTATTGCTATAATCTTTGCAGTTAATTTTGATAGTCTAGAAAATATTTCTTATAAAATGGTTCTTGGAATAATTTTTCACAACTTATTTGGACTTTATTTTGCCCTTAAAATTACTAATTTTTTAAAATATCCAATTGATGTAAAAAAAACAATTGCCATAGAAGTTGCCATGCAAAACTCTGGCCTTGGGATGACTTTGGCTTTAATTCATTATTCGAAGTTAGTTGCCCTTCCATCCGCTTTATTTAGTCTCTGGCATAATATTTCTGCAGCAGGTCTTGTTTATTTATGGAAAAAAAAATAAATTAATTATTTAATATTTTTTTGAAAGGTTCATTAATGCGTATAAGTGCAAAAAATCAAATAAAAGGTAAAGTTACTTCAGTTATTCACGGTTCAAGTTATTCTAGGGTTTCAGTTGAACAAACAGATGCAGATGGAAATATGACAGGTAGTTTTATTCATGCTGCTGTTCCGGTTGATATATGTAAAGATATGGACCTAGGCAAAGGTAATGTTGTTACATGTATTTTTCCAGCAGCTGCAGTTATAATTGGAAAACATGATATTTGAATAAGTGGGTGTGTTATCTGATTCATTGAAACTTATTTTCTCTTTTGACTCCGATTTATACGAAATAATATGGTTGTCATTGAGGGTGTCCTTCTTAGCTTTAATTCTTTCTACCATTATAGGGTTGCCAATAGCGGGAATATTATCTTCAAAAAGTTTTTATGGTAAGAAAACTATCATAATATTTTTTAATGCAATGATGGCATTACCGCCTGTTTTTGTAGGCCTTTTATTATATATCCTTTTTTCTCAAACTGGACCATTAGGTTTTTTTAATATTTTATATACTCCATCAATAATGGTTGTTGCACAAGTTATAATAATTCTTCCTATTATTGTTTCCGTTAGCACCGAACTTTTAGGACAAATTTTTGACGAGTATAATGAGATATTTGATACCTTTGAGGTCGATTTAGTTAGTAGAATTAAAACTACAGTTTTTGATGCCAGAATTTCTTTAATTACTTGCATCCTAACCGGTCTTGGAAGGGCTTTATCTGAAGTTGGAGCTATAATAATTGTTGGGGGTAATATAATTCATTACACGAGAGTAATGACAACAACTATTGCCTTAGAGACTTCAAAAGGAAACTTGTCCATGGCTATGTCCTTGGGCATTGTATTGATAGTAATCTCAATTTCCATAAATGCTATAGTTATGGTGATGAAAACAATTTCAAAGAAATATTCTTATGACTAAAACTAAAGATCTTATAAATCTCAAAGGAATAAACTATAGCGTTAATAACAAGTTTTTTTTTAAAGATCTTTCAGCAAATATATCTACAAATGGAATAACAATGATCCTTGGTCCTAATGGTTCGGGAAAATCACTCTTAACTAAAATTATTAAAGGATTAATTAAACCTCATAATGGACAGTTATCTATTAGACTTAATGGAAAGATTCCAAACACAGGTTATTTATCACAAAATATTACTTTTTTAAGAAGGGATGTTTTTAATAACCTTGCTTATCCTATGGAAATCAAAGGATATGATAAAGAATTAATAAATAAAAGAGTTATTTTTCTCTTAAAATATTTTGGTTTTTTAGGCAAAGAAAAGATTTCAGCCAGAAAGCTCTCAGAAGGAAATAAACAATATTTATCTTTTATAAGAACTTTGGTGAATAGACCAAATCTTTTAATTTTAGATGAACCTAGTTCTAATCTCGATATGGAATTTACCAAAAGAATTGAGAGATATTTAATCAAAGAAAAACAAAATTTAAAGGTCATAATGGTTACTCATGATTTGTTTCAAGCAAAAAGACTTGCGGATGAAATATTATTTATGAATGAAGGTAAAATAATTGAAATATCGAAAAAATATAACTTTCTTCAATCAAAAAATAAGTTAGTCCAAAAATTTTTAGAAGGTAGTTTATTTTAGTAAATCTTAATAAGTTTCAATAACTTGTAGGGTAAGTCTTGTAAAAAAGTAAGTACAGTTAAGGCTTATAATAAACATTATAAATATTCTAATGGTTTTATCTAAACTATCTCCAATCCAAGAAATAAATCTATCTGATTGAGAAATTTTAATACAAACCTCAAAAATAATTAAAAAAGAAAACAAAAAATTTAAAATTTGTAAATTTGATATACCGAGCATGTTAAATATAATCATTGAACATAAAATATAAAAAATTGAAAATACTAAGATAAAAATTAAGCAATTCTTTTTTTTTCTTAATATATTCGTTATGAAAAAACCTTTGAGTTCAAAAAGATCTGAAATCATTTTCATAGCAAATATCAGTAAATAATGAATACAGAGTAATATTACAATTATAACAAATGGGTTATTTATTGTTTTTACCTCTATTTGAGAAATCTTTTTTAGAAAGTTGAAATAACAATGCAATGAATAAAACTAAAAAAACATAAACAATTATAAAAACAATCGCATTACCTTCAATTGATTTATGAAAATCATCTTGAGTACATAAAATATTCTCATTAAAACTTTTGTCTTTGTTGTCACAAAATTCAAAATTTTTTTTTATTTCATTCGAGTTGTTTTTCAACTTTTAAATTTCTATTTCACCATTGATGGTTTCATCAAGCTCTAATTCCTCAGAGATAATTCTAGCTTCAATTATAATTTTTTTTGAACCACTTATTTGTGCAGAATTTACTTTTTCTCTGACTTTTTTTTCAATACTTCTTTGAGAGTTGATACCTACATTTTTAAGAAATTTTCTCACTGAAAGATTTAGTTTTTCTTCATTCATAAGAATACAATAATTTTAAAAAAAAAATTGTAAAGTATAAGATCTAATTTTTTTCAAAGCAAACTAAATGATCAATGTTTATTGGTGTTTTTATGCCAAATTCTTCATTTTTTTCATGAAAATGTTGGTGATGTGATTCTACAAGAACTGGAATTAATTCTTTTTTAGGCGTGGTAAGTGTATAAATAAAATTGGTACCTCTAAATTTTCTATCAATTATCTTTAATTTTAACTTACTATTATCATCATGATGTAAATCTTCGGGTTGAATTAATAATTTAACAGAATTGCCAACATTAAATGGGTTTAAATTAGAACAACCAAACTTACCATTTATGATTCCAAGGTAATGATGTTTAAGTTGAGTTTTTGACAATATTCTAACATTAACAAGAGTTCCCCTTTTTAAAAAATTCACCACATTTAAAGTACCTGGAAAATGATATATATTATATGGGGTGTCAAACTGTTCTAAACTGTTATTAATTATAATCCCACATTTATCTGCAAGGTAGAAGGCCTCATTTGGGTCGTGAGTAACAATGATAGCAGAAGTGCCAGTTTTTTTCAGAATATCTTTAATTGATTTCTGTAACTCTTCTTTTAATATTGGATCTATATTTGAGAACGGTTCATCTAGTAGCAGAAGATCAGGTGAAGATATTAAAGATCTTGCAAGAGAAACCCTCTGAGCTTCTCCAGAACTTACTTCATGTGGAAATTTATTTTTTATTTTTTCCAATTGAAAAATTTTTAGAATCTCATTAGGTGAATACAAAAAATTTCTAGTATTTTCTTTTTGAAGGCCTACTGTTATGTTTTCTAAAACGTTTTTGTGAGGAAATAAACAGTTATCTTGAAAAGATAAAGCAATTTTTCTTTTTTCTGGGTTAATAGATACATTAGTTGATGATATAAGCTGGCCAGAAAGCCATATTTCTCCACTTTTAAGTCTCTCTAAACCTGCTATGGTTCTCAAAATGGTAGTTTTACCCACTCCAGATGGACCAAGCAAGCAAATGATTTCCCCTCTTTTGGAAATATTAAAATTAATTTTTCTAATGTTGTGTTCTTTATTTGATGAAAAAGTTGCATCATTAACTTCAAAAAATTTTTTCATTATTTTTTATAATTCATTTTTCATCGTCAAAAAAGGATTTAAATGAGATAAGTATCAAGATACTAGCCCAGAAAATTAAAAACATTGAAGGTATTGAGGCTGCTTCAATTAAATCTTGAGATGCGAAATGATAGGCTTTTGTTGAAAAAGTATCAAAATTAAAAGGACGAAGAATTAATGTAATTGGAAGTTCTTTTGTTATTTCAATGGAGATTAGCACAAAAATAAAAAAAGTATTTTTTTTCATGATTGGCCAATGAATCTCCGAGAAGGTTTTAAATTTGTTAAAACCAAGAAGGTAAGCAGACTCATCAATCGAGTAGTTTATTTTTAAATAATCAGATTTTATGCTGTTATAAGAAATCGAATAAAATCTAAAGAAATATCCTATTATTAGACCATAAAATGTTCCTATGAAGATTGATTTTAAGTTAACATCAAAAAGATTGCTCATTAGTGAAATAAAACTAATTATTGAAACTGAAATTATGATACCAGGTATGGCATATCCTGAAATAGACAAGGTTGATATTAAATTAAGAAATTTACTTTTTAATGCTCGGTTTCCAAAATTTACTATAAAAGAAAAAATAATAATAAAAAATGAAGTAAAAAGAATTAAAGTAAAAGTATTTAAATTTAGTCTAATTAGATTTAAATTCTTATAATATTCAGGAAATTTATAAGACCAAAAAATCATTTGTGAAAATGGAAAAATAAAACTTATAAAAAAAAGGCTGAAACAGAAAAGGAAAGCTGCTAGGGCACTAAAACCATTTAATTGTAATCTTTTATTCTTACTATCGTTTTTTAATTTGTGAAATTTAGAATTTTTTCTTGATATTTTTTCAATAATAAAAAATATCAAAACAAATATTAATAGAAATAATGATAAAAAATTTGATGTTTTTAAATCGTCAAATATAAACCAAGAATTATAGATTTCGGTGGTAAATGTAGAAACACCAAAATATGAAACTGTTCCAAAGTCAGCTAATGTTTCCATAGATACTAAACTTATTCCAATGAAAATTGCTGGTCTTGCAGATGGGATTATAATATTTGTAAACTTTTTAAAAGAATTGAAACCTAAACTTTTTCCTAGATCAACAAGATTTCCTGATTGATTTAGGAATGAAGTTTTAGATAATAGATAGATATATCCGTATAATGTGAAAGATAAAGATAAAATACAATTTGTTATTGGGGTTAAATTCGGCAAAAAACTATTGGCATCATCTAACTTAAAAAAGTTTGTAAAAAATGAATAACCAATTCCATAGTTTTCAAAAAAAGCAGATAGTGAATAACCAAAAATATAAGGAGGAATTGCAAAAGAAAGAATTAAAGCATATCTAAAAAAACTTACTCCTGGAAAATTATAAAAAGTAATTAAGTATGCCGAAAAGACACCAAAAAAAGAAGTAAGAATTATAACCCAAAAAAGAATTATTAATGAATTTTTAAAGAATTCAAAAAGACCACTAGATTCTATATAACTATAGTTTAATGTTGTTGAATTAATGATTATCGAAAAGAGTGGTATTATTGAAAAAATAGCAATTACGAATACAAATGCATATAAAGTTTTATTTGTGTCTAGAAAGTGGTTGGGATATTTCACCTTGATCTAATTCCACCCAGCTTTGCGCATAAGTTTAAAAGCCTCCTTTTGCCATTTTCCATAAGTTGACACTTTACTTGAATTATCTTGCTTGAAATTATTTCCCATTTTTTGAATGAGTTTAGATGGAGTAACAGTTTCTATCATTGGGTATTCATAAGTGTTATTAACTATATGTTTCTGAGCTTTAGGAGTTAGAAGAAATTCAATAAATTTTTTTGTATTGGCTTTATTTGGAGAGTGTTTGAGAATTCCTATGCCTGAGATGTTCATATGGGTTCCTCGGTCAAGTTGATTAGGAAATAAAGGTTTAACTTTTTTACTGGCTTTCTTTTGATCCTCTCCTTTTTTCCCCGAAGCCATTAAAGCGTAATAATATGTATTTGCTATTGCAAATTTAGATTCACCTGCAGCCACAGATAGAATTTGAGCTCTATCATTTCCGGTTGGATTTCGTGAAAAGTTTTTAACAAACTTTTTTAACCATTGTTTTGTAAAATCTATTCCATTGTTTTCTATTAAAGAAGCAACTAATGATTGATTATATACGTTATTTGATTGTCTTATAGCTATTGAGTTTTTAAACTTGATACTTGATAAATCCTCGTAGCTTAAGTTTTTAATTTCATCTAATTTCGTTTCTTTTGGGTTGTAGTATATTATTCTTGCTCTTTTTGTAATTCCAACCCAATAAGGCGATCTAAAATTTTCTGGAACTTTTTGTTCAATTGATTGGGATTTTATTTTTATGAATAGTCCCTTTTTTTCTGCTGAAACTAATCTACCTGCATCAGCTAAAAAAAATAAATCACCAATACATGATTTACCTTCTTCGATTATTCTTTTTTCAAGTGGTTTTGATTTTCCTGATATAACATTTACTTTTATTCCAGTCTCTTTTGTAAAATCTTCATATAATTGAAGATCTGAATCATAGTGTCGAGTTGTAAATAAATTAATTTCTTTTGTAAAAATATTTTGAAAACTTAATAAAATTATTAAAAAAACTAATTGAGGCATGATTCTATGATAATGATTATTATTATTAAATATCTTTTTAGGAATATGTTGTCAATATTGAATGTTGCAGGGAGACAATGCTCCCTGCTAGATTAAAAAACTTATTTTATTGTAATAAGTTTAGGCTTCTTATGATCAGGAATGATTTTTTCTAACTTTACTTTCAGCATTCCATCTTTGAGTTCGGCTGATTTAATGTGTATTTCATCAGAGAGAGTGAAACTTCTTTCAAAAGATCTTTGAGAAATACCTTGATGAATCAAATTTTTTGAACTTGAATCAACATTATCTGTTAGCACAGACCTTACAGTGAGTTTACTGTCAGCTTGTTCAACCTCGATTTGGTTTTTATTAAAACCAGCTAAAGCCATTTCAATTGTGTAATGATATTCATCATTTTTTACAATATTATAGGGTGGATAACTTTTAGAATTTATATCCATTTCAAATAAACGATCAAATAAATCGTCAAATCCAACAGAAAATGGAATAAATTTAGTTTTATCAAATGTTGATAGATTATTTTGCATATATATCTCCTTATAAAGCAAGATTATTATTAATATGCCCCTTTAAGGCAGCATATTGATTAATATAATGACATATTGGCACAATGTCAATATGTCATTTATTTATTATCAGAAAAAAATGCCACAATCTTATTTGTACAAATCTAGATTATATTTTTTTTGATAAATTCTTAGATTTGAAAGTACTTTTTGGACATAAAACCTAGTTTCAGTAATTGGAATAGACTCTATCCAATTAACATAACTTATTTGATTTGTTCTGGGATCACCATATCTCTTTAGCCAGATTTTCACTCTTCCTGGTCCTGCATTATATGCTGCTAAAGCTAACGGAAGAGACTTTCTAAATTTAACAAGCATTTCATTAATATATGTTGTTCCAAGTAAAATATTATATTGAGGGTTCTGAGTGAGTTTTTTTTTATAGTATTTTATTTTTAAATCTCTAGAGACTTTTTTGGCGGTAAATGGCATTAGTTGCATTAAGCCCCTCGCACCGGCTGAACTATAAGCACTAATAGAAAAATTACTTTCCTGATGAATTATTGAATGAATTAATGCAATAGTTGATTTTGAGTTTTTAAATTTCCTAGGAACTAATTCTTGAATTTCAGGATATGAATACTTAATTGATGGATTTTCTAATTTTTTTGATAGTTTACCAACAATACTTTTATTATCTAATTCATAGGCTTTTTCAAGAATGTAATACTTTTCTTCATCTATGGAGCACAATTCAAAGGCTTTTTCAAAAAATGGATACGTTTTTTTTATTTTTTGCCTTGATTCAATAATGATCTTAATTACTTCTAAAAGGTCATTATAAACAGTTGGTTTTTTTAAAATATGTGTATTTTTCTTTAAATCAAATTTATTAATTTTTAATGATGCATTTTGACCATAAAAAGAGAATTTATTTTTTGCTGATTCTATGTACCATTTTTTAATAATTGATGGTTCAGATTTGTTTTCTATGTTTGCAAGTGCTAACCAATAGGCTGCTTTGGATCTAAAATTATTGTCAGAATTATTAAAAACTTTTTCTAAATGCTTTATAGCTTGAGTTTGTTTTTTTAAATGAAAAAATGATACCCACCCAGCAAGCCATTCAGCTTCTAATCCTGATTTTGTATTTAAAGGAAGTTTATGATTTTGTAATATTGCATAAGCTTTAGAAAATTTTTTTTTATTGAGGAGTCTTCGAATGACAATTCTTGAATTTATCCACCAATTTCTTACATTTTCAATTTTTTTAGGGGGGGGTATCAATAGATCTGCGGCTGAATCTAATTTTGCCTTTCTTCTCCACCTCATTCTCTCATACACAAGTCCAGGATCATTCTTTAGACTTGTCGGAACATTTTTTATTAATATAGATACATTACCTGCTCTTCTACTCAAACCTAACCTTGCTTCTCCAAGTTTCCTTAAATCGCCAGAAATTCTATTAAGTGTCCTTCTTGCAGAAATATTCTTTCCTTCATATATAAGTCTATTGAATCGTTTCCAGTTATCTGTTTGATTCCAAAAATTACTGTATTTTTTAACGAAATATTTTTGTTGTTTATAGGTTAAGTTGGAATTAATCCAAATATTTTTTATTCTATTTTTTTTATCTGAAACTTTTCCTGTTTTTATAAGAGCTTCAAGGTAATCGATTTTACCTTTAGATGTTTTAGGAGGATTGTTTTTAAACCAATTTACAACTTTATTTTTATCTATTTTATCATCTATCGAAGATTCAATCTTTTCAAGAATTATGTCTGCTTTAGGCCAATGTTTATGTTTGAGGTAAAAATTTTTAAGATGAATGAATGAATGATTGCTTCCTGGTCTTGTTATATCAAGCCATCTAATGTAAGAAGACAAATAATTATTTTTATAATCATCTGCTATGACAACAGCCATAGCCCAATTTTGTTTTTTTATTTGTTCAAAAACATCTTCAAAAGATGCAATTTTTATTTCTGGTCTAGCCTTAACTTTCGGAGAATCTAAAGCATGGCAGGGTTGAGAAATGAAAAAAATTAAAAAAAAAAAAAACTTAATTCTTAAATAATCTCTTATCATAAACTCTTATTATTATTTCCTAGAAAATAATTAACAATAAGAATATTATAATTATTTTATTGTGTAACTAGGAGCAAAATGATATTTAAAGGTTCGATTCCAGCTGTAATAACCCCATTTACAAAAGATTATGAAATAGACTATGAATCTCTTGAAAAGCATGTAGAATTTTTAATTTCTGAAGGTTCGCATGGTTTGGTTTCATGTGGTACAACAGGTGAATCTCCGACATTAAGTCATGATGAACACAAAAAAGTCACTGAATTTATAATCAAGAAATGTAATTCTAGAATACCGGTTATGGCAGGTTGTGGTTCTAACTCTACTTCAGAAACAATAGAATTAGTCCAGCATGCCAAAAAATCAAAAGCAGATGCAACACTTCTAGTAACACCTTATTACAACAAGCCCAGCGAGGAGGGGCTCTACCAGCACTTTAAGACTATTGCCAACAAAATTGAACAATTTCCAATTTATCTTTACGATATTCCAGGAAGATCTGTAGTCAAAATATCAATAGAATTAATAAAAAAATTATCAAAAATTCATAACATTGTTGGAGTTAAAGATGCAACCTCTGATTTAGCTTCACCAATGGATGTTAAACTTAATTGTGGTGCAAATTTTCATCAACTATCTGGGGAAGATGCAACTTTCTTAGCTTTTTTAGTAAATGGTGGGATTGGTTGCATATCTGTAACAGCTAACGTTGCTCCAAAATTATGTGCTCAGATTTATAATTCATGGCGAGATAGAAATATTGAAGAATCAATGAAATTGAATTTTCAATTATATGCTCTGAATAAAGCTCTTTTTCTTGAAACAAGCCCATGTCCAGTAAAATATGCTTTAAGTAAACTTAAAAAATGTAAAAATTTACTAAGATTGCCTTTAACACCAGTAAGTAAATCAACAATGAATGAAATTGATAAATCTCTGAAGAATCTTGATCTAATTGAATGATTAGTGAAAAAATTAATTTCCATAATAGCTCAAAATAGAAAAGCCAAATTTAACTATCATATAACTGAAAAAATAGAGGTTGGGATAGTTCTTCAGGGACCTGAAGTTAAATCAATAAGGGGAGGGAGCGTTTCTTTAGATAATTCATATGCTGTTTTCAAAAAAGGTGAATTTTGGATTATTAATCTTCATGTAGATCTGAAGGCATATCATAACAATGAAAAAAAATTGAGTAATATCAGGCCTAAGAAACTACTTCTAAAAAAAAATGAAATTAGCAAAATTAATATGAAAATTAAACAAAATGGTCTAACAATGATTCCTCTAGATCTTCATTTTAATAAAAAAGGATTTATAAAGATTTTACTTGGTATATCTAAAGGAAGGAAAAAAAAGGATTTAAGGGAGTATAAAAAACAACAAGATTGGAAAAAAGAAAAAGCTAGGTTGGAGAAACATTGATTTTAATAGCTATAGGATCTAATTTAAATTCTGACTCTTTTGGTTCACCACTTCAGAATTGTTTACAGGCTATCAAATTACTAAAAAAAAAATTTAATGTAGAAAAAATTTCCAAATTTTATGAAACAGAACCGATACCAAAATCTAATCAGCCTTGGTATGTAAATGGAGCTATCAAAATAAAATCAAATCTATCTCCTCAAGAAATCCTTGAAAATTTGATTCTTATAGAAAAAGCTTTTAAAAGAGTTAGGAATAAAAAAAATGAAGCAAGAACTATAGATCTAGATTTATTGACATATAACGATCAAGTTTTAAATACTACAAATTTAATTTTACCACACCCCAGGATGCACTTACGAAAGTTTGTTATGCAACCAGTTTGTGATATAGATGAAGAATGGATTCACCCAGTTCTAAACAAAAGTGCAAAAAATATGATAAAAACTCTTGCAAACCAAAATATTTTTAATATAAGAATAACATAAAGTTTATGGCAAGAGTAACCACAGAAGATTGCACAACATCTATACCTAACAGATTCCAGTTAGTAATATATGCTTGTAACCGAGCTAGAGATCTTACATCAGGTACTGAAGCTGGTGTTTCCATAGATAACGATAAAAATACTGTGATTGCATTAAGAGAAATAGCTGAAAAGAAAATAGATTTAATCAAAACATGGGACTCAATAGTTAATGCTGCTCAAAGATATCAACCAGTTGAAGATACTGATATTGATGATGACGAAACAGTTCCGATGAATGAAAATGCATCACAAGTATCATTTGATAACTTTGAAAAAGAAAATGCCTCTGAAAAAAAGAGAAAAAAAATCTATATGACTCAAAATGAAATTCAAAAATTAATAAGTCAAAAGAAAAACTCTAACCCAGAAGATGAAGTTGTTGCTGAAGATTCTCCAGCCCCTGACTTAAAAGAAGAAAAAACATAAAAAATTAATTTCGTATTTGAAAATTCTTTTTTTTGGCATAAAATTTTTATGTGTTAAGACAAGTTGAATTATTAGAGAAAGTTAAATCATACGACCCACAAGTTGAAGAGGTGCTTTTAAATAAAGCCTATGTTTTTTCAATGCGAGCCCATGGAAGTCAAACTAGAGCTTCTGGAGACCCTTATTTTTCTCACCCATTAGAGGTGGCTGGTATTTTAGCTGATCACAAATTTGATTCTAGGACTATAATAACTGCACTTCTTCATGATGTAGTGGAAGATACAAATTTTAATTTAGTTGATATAAAAGAAAACTTTGGAGAGGAAATCTCGTTACTTGTTGATGGAGTTACAAAACTATCAAAACTTGAAGGTAGATCTGATAAATTTAATCAAGCTGAAAATTTTAGAAAATTATTATTAGCAACTTCCAAAGATATTCGTGTTCTTTTCGTAAAGCTAGCTGACAGACTTCACAATATGAGAACATTAAATTTTATAGAAGATGAGAACAAAAAAAAAAGAATTTCATTTGAAACACTTGAAATATATTCTCCTCTAGCTGAAAGATTAGGGATGGATGAGATAAGAAAAGAGTTAGATGATTTAAGTTTCAAAATTACAGAGCCTGAATTAAGAGAATCTATAATGCAAAGGTTGTCTATGTTAAGACAGCAAGATGAAGACGTAGTTGATAAAATTTTAAAAAACATAAAGGAATTTCTTATAAAAAATAAAATATTATTTAAAGTTTTTGGAAGAGAGAAAACGCCATATTCTATTTGGAAAAAGATGAAAATTAAATCTGTAAATTTTTCACAGCTATCAGATATAATGGCTTTTACTATTCTAGTTAATGATGTTAAAACATGTTACAGTGTGCTTGGCCTTCTTCATCAGGATTATTCATATGTTCCAGGTAGATTTAAAGACTACATCTCGACACCAAAACCTAATGGATATCAATCAATTCACACGACTCTAATTGGTCCACTAAATCAAAGAATAGAAATTCAAATTAGATCTTTTGAGATGAACGAAAAAGCTGAATTTGGGGTTGCCGCTCATTGGATTTATAAAGATAAGCTTAATCCCAAAGATGGTAAACAGTATAGATGGATCAGACAGATATTAGATATAATAGACCAATCAAATGAACCTGAAGAATTCCTGGAACATACAAAAATGCAAATGTATACTGATCAGGTTTTCGTTTTTTCGCCAAAAGGTGATTTAGTTGCATTGCCAAAAGGAGCTATGCCTTTAGATTTTGCTTTTTCCGTACATTCCGATGTTGGTTATTCTTGTGTTGGGGTAAAGATCAATAATTCAATAAAACCTCTTTATACAAAATTGAAAAATGGAGACCAGGTTGAAATTATTTGTGGTGAAGACAATTCTCTTTCACCTGAATGGTTAAATTTATCAATAACAGGAAAGGCAAGGGCATGCATTAAGAGGTTTCTTCAAATAAAAGAAGATGACGATTTTAAGAAATTAGGTAAAGAAATATTGATTAATCAATTTAAAAGTCAAAAAATGAGATATTCTGAGAGAAATGTAAAAACTATTTTGGAGAAATTCAAAATTAAAGATATTGATGATTTATTTAAAGCAATTGGTAATGGACAAATTTCACCTGTTAAAATTATTTCATCAATGTTTCCAGAAAAAAAATTACTAAATAAAAACGATAAAATTATTTTACTTAATAAAATAAGAGAAAAAAAAGAACTTACAAATCTTCCTTTAAACCTAAAGGGACTTACACCTGGAATGAGCATTCATTTTGCAAATTGTTGCAACCCAATTCCTGGAGATCGTGCAGTAGCATTTATAGTTGAAGATAAGGGTTTAATCGTTCACTTAAATATGTGTGAAGAATTAAAAAAAGAAAAAGCAAGTAAATCAAAAATTATGGAAGTTTCCTGGGAGAAGTTATTTTATAAAAAAAAAGAATTTGCAGCTAAAATTAGTGTCCTTATAAAAAATAAAATTGGAGCTCTTGGAGTTTTATCATCAATAATTGCAAAATCGCTAAGCAATATTAGAAATCTAAAAATCACTGAAAGGAATAATGATTTTTTTAGAATATATATAGACATCGACGTTAAAAATAAAAATCATCTGAGCAAGGTTATCGTTTCACTTAGAACGTCTGACTTTGTTGAGAGTGTTTCCAGAGTTTAATAAAATAATTCTATGAATATTAAAAAATTCATAAGAACATTAAAAATGAGGATCTATAGAATTAGAGACTTTCCTGAGTCAGTTTCTATTGGATTAGCATGGGGGATATCAATTTCTTTTACTCCTCTTTTGGGTTTACATTTAATAATCTGTTATTTAGGGACTATTGCTATGAGAGGAAATATAATAGCAGCAACAGTTGGTTCAGTAGTTGGAAATCCATGGACTTTCCCTTTTTTCTTTTATGTCGCATATAAGATTGGAATAATCTTTTTTTATAGTCCACTCGATCATTACGAGTTCAAAATAAGTTTTTTAATAGAAAATTTTAATGAATTATTTTTTCCTACATTACTTGGTAGCTTACCTATTGCAATTATAATATGGTTTATTACTTTTAAAGTTAGTAAGTTTTATTTAGAAAAAAGATTTTATGAAAAAAAAAATAAGATTAGGAGTTAATATTGATCACGTGGCAACATTAAGAAATGCAAGAAATGAGAATTTTCCAGATCTTAATGAGGTTGCTCATCTTCTTAAGAAGATAAATGTAGATTTAATTACTGTTCACTTAAGAGAAGATAGAAGACATATCTTAGACAAAGATGTTGAAGACCTAAAAAAAAACAACTTTTTACCTTTAAATCTAGAAATGGCAGCAACAAATGAAATGAAAAATATTTGTTTAAAAATACAACCTTATGCATGTTGTATCGTTCCAGAAAGAAGAGAAGAGTTAACTACCGAAGGAGGGCTCGATGTAAAAAATCAGAAAAATTATCTTGGAGATTTTATTCCTGAGATTGTGGCAAATGGAACAAAGCTATCATTATTTGTTGACCCTGAATTAGATCAAATTCACTCAGCACACGAATTGGGTGTTAAGGTTGTTGAAATTCATACAGGAAAATACTCGCGGTGTTATAAAAAAAGTAATCATACGGTTGAATTAAATAGAATAAAGAATGCCGCCAATTATTGTATGAAATTAGGAATAGATTGCCATGCAGGACATGGTTTAAATTATGAGAATGTTAGAGAAATATCACTTATATCAAATATAGTAGAACTTAATGTTGGCCACTTTTTGATTTCTCAGTCATTATTTAGTGGTCTTGAAAAAACTGTTAAAAATTTTATGAAAATTATAAATGACCCTAGTATTTGATATTTTTTGTAATAAAATCCAAAAATGAAAAACATTTTTTTTAAAGAAAAGAATATTGATTCAAAATATAAGAAAAACCTAATTTCTTTATTTTATGCCATTCTTGCTGCTCTTTTAATTAGGAGTTTTTGTTATGAACCATTTAGCATACCATCTGGTTCAATGTACCCTAATTTGAAAGTTGGTGATTATTTGTTTGTTTCAAAATTTTCTTATGGATTCTCAAAACACTCTTTACCATTTAGTATTCCAATCATCCCAGGAAGAATATTTTCAAAGGAACCAAAAAGAGGTGAGATAGTTGTTTTTAAAACACCTGAAGATAACAGGACTGATTATATTAAACGAGTAATAGGTCTTCCAGGAGATACGATTGAGTTAAAAGACAATATATTATATATTAATGAAAAAAAAATTGAATTTGAAAAAATATCTAATGAAAAATATAAATCTTTTGACGTATCAAGAATTAAGGAAGTTCTGCCAAATAATTTAAGTTATGAGGTTTATGAATTTGAAAAAACCTTTGTAGGATTAAATACGAATAATTTTAACAAAATTATAATACCTGAAGATAAATTTTTTGTACTAGGTGACAATAGAGATAATTCTCAAGATAGCAGGTTTATTGGAATGATACCTAGAGAAAATCTTGTTGGTCGTGCTGAAATTGTTTTAATATCATTTGATACGGAGATTGGTAGTTTTTTTAAAATTTGGACTTGGTTTGCAGCTCTAAGAAAAGACAGATTTATTGTTAGCCTTCTTCCTAAAGATGAGAAATAATGGAGTTATCTAAATTGCTTAATACTATAGGGTATGATTTTAAAAATCATGAACTATTAAATAGAGCTTTAACTCATTCAAGTTTAGGTAAAAATACAGAAAATTATGAGAAACTTGAATTTCTTGGTGATAGAGTACTAGGATTAATAATTTCGAAAAAAATTTATAATGATTTTAAATATGATTCAGAAGGAGAGCTGGCAAAGAAATTAGCTTTTTTAGTTTGTAAGGAAACATTAAAAAAAGTTGCAGATAGAATTTGTTTAGGAAATCATTTAAAAATTTCAAAAGAGTTAAATGAGCTTTCAATTGAATCCATAAAAGCTAATTCATTAGAAGCATTAATAGCGGCAATTTTTCTTGATTCTAATTTTAAAACAATAGAAATGATAGTTAATAAACTTTGGAGGAATGAGATTGAAAGGATTGACCTTTCAAAATATGACCCAAAATCGAGGTTGCAAGAATGGTGTTTGAAAAAAAACAACAAATTACCAGAATACATATGTTTAAGTAAAGAGGGACCAGAACATAACCCTCATTTTACAATTAGTGTTAAACATATTGAAGGTCTCCAAGCTATTGGAAAAGGAAAGAATAAACAGGATGCAGAAATTGATGCTGCAAAAAAACTTTTAAAAGAAATTGAAAACAGAAAATTTTAAGTGTGGATCAATCCTTCTTACAGGTTTTGCTAATGCTGGTAAATCAACATTATTAAACTGTATTATTAAAAAAAAAATTTCAATAGTTAGTCCTAAAGTTCAAACCACAAAAGATGAAATTTCAGGAATTATAAATATCAAGAAAACTCAACTTGTATTGACAGATACTCCAGGCATTATTGAAAATACAAAATTTAATGAAAAACAAATTTCAAGAGTATTATTAAATCAAGAACGAAAAATAGATTATAACTTATTTATTTTTGATTTAAAAAAAAAATTAAATAAGAAATTATTAAATTTAATTTTAACTGTAACAAAAAGGTTTCCTAAAAATTTCTTAGTATTAAATAAAATTGATTTGGTTGAAAATAGACGTCTTCTAGAGGTATCTAAATTTCTAAATTCAGAAATAAACTTTTTAGAAACCTTTATGATATCAGCAAAAAAAACCTATGGTATTGACTTTTTAATAAAGAGATTAATTTTCAATGCACCCAAGAGTAAGTGGATGTTTGATAATAAAATTAAGACAAATAAAAACTTAGACTTTCAAATTTCTGAAATAACTAGAGAAAAAATATTTCATTTTTTAAATAAAGAAATTCCATACTCAGCCGAAGTAAAAACCAGAATTGAGAGCAAAAAAGGAATTGTATATATTTACCAAGATATTTTAGTTAATAAAGAGTCACAAAAATCAATATTAATAGGAAAAAAAGGTGAGAAGATTAAAATGATTGGATCTAGGTCTAGATTAGATATTGAAAATTTATTAAACAAAAAAGTATTTCTAAATTTAATTGTTAAAAAAAAGTAATCTATTTGTATGAAGATAATTGACGAGGGTTTTTTTTTATATTCAAAGGAATTTGGAGAAAAATCTAAAATATTATATGTTTTTTCAAAAGAAAATGGTTTAATTAAAGGACTCGCAAAAAGATCAACAAAACAAAAAACTAATTTAATAAACTTCGATAAGATTGATTTTACTTGGAGTGCCCGAAATGAAAATGCTCTAGGTTATTTGATCTTTGAACAACAAAAACCAAATAATTTTGATGATTACTTATTTTCAATGATTAAAGCTTCAGCATCTGAGCTATGTATAAGATTTCTTCCTCTTTGGGAAAAGAATTCTAAAATTTATGAAGATATAACTAATTTATCGATAATAACTAGAAAAGATCATTCTTTTTTGTTAGGTCAATATGTTAATTGGGAAATTAATTTTTTAAAACATCTAGGATACGGATTAAATATTAGTATCTGCTCTGTATCTGGGAAAGCTCATGATACTTATTATATATCACCAAAAACAGGTAATGCAGTGAGTTATGATGTTGGAAAAAAATATTCTAAGAGATTATTTAAAATTCCAATGTGTATGAAAGAAAACTTTAAGAATGATTTCTATAATGATTATCTTGATGCTCTAAAAATCACTAGTTTTTTTTTTTTTAAAATTTTAGAAAACAAGAAACATAAATTTATATTTAGAAATCAGATAATTAATCACATTCATAATTTATGACACAATATTTTTCCAGTTACCATCAACAAAATATTCAACATTATTGAAAGAAGATTTATAATTCATATTTTCTGACTCTTTAACCCAGTATCCAAGATAAAGGAAAGAACTTTTAACTTCTTTTAACTTTGTAATTACTTTTAAAATCATATTTTTTCCTAAACTTCTTTTATTTAATTTGGGGTCAAAAAAGCTATAAACTGCCGAATAACCTTCTTCAATAACATCTAGAAGAATTGATCCATAAAGATAACCATTATTATCGACTAAATCATAAATTTCCGTTTTATTAATTGAATTATGAAAAAAATTTACAAATTCTCCTTCTGACATATTCTTCATTTGTCCATCAGCATGCCTTGCTCTACAATATTTTTTAAATAGATGAAATCTTTTTTTTGTATAATCATTATTGTTAATAAGAAATAAATCATCGTTATTCTTTAGATTTCTTTTATTACTTTTTGTAAAAATAAATTTTTGAATATTTATTCTTGATGAAATACATGAATTGCAGTTTCTACAATTTGGGATATACATATGATTATAATTTCTCCTAAAACCTTTTCTTGTTAAATCAGATACAATTTGATCTTCTTTCAAAGGAGATGAAATATTTATATAAATTCTTCTTTCAAGATTTCCTTTTATGTAGGAGCAAGGAAACTCTGTAGAGCTTTTAGCTAGTAATTTATTATTTTTAAGTGTTTCCATTTAATTTATTATAAGCAATTGTAAATCCGCAACATTTGTGTTTGTCCCATTAATTATTACAAGTGAATTGATTTTTTTCAAGACTTCATATGAGTTATTATTTTTTAATTCATTTTCAAGATTAATATCATTTTTATTTATTAACTCGATACTTTTTTCATTCACAATAGCACCTGCAGCATTTGTTGGACCATCTCGACCATCCGTACCAGCAGATAATAATGTAAATTTTAGATTTGGTAAATAATCATTTACTTGTTTGATAAAATGTAAAGCCAATTCTTGATTTCTTCCTCCTTTGCCATTTCCTTTAATCTTTACTGTACTTTCGCCTCCAGATATCAAAACTATAGGTTTTGAATAATTAAAAACTTTAAGATCTTTAATAAAACTCTTTACAATATCCTTAACATCACCTTCAATATTATATTTCCATAATTTTGACAAAATATTTTTTGATTTACAGTATTCGTCTATACTTTTGAGACACAAATAATTACTCCCTATAAGAGTGTTTTTTACGCTACTAAATAAAACACTTTTTTTGTCAGGTGTTTCTAGGTTTGAATCTCTTTGTCCTATTTGAATATAAGATTTTATTGATGGAGATACTTCATTCCAAATATCATATTTTTTCAAAATATTTTGTACATCCTCAAATGTAGTTTCGTCAGGAACTGTTGGTCCACTAGAAATAGAACTTAAATCATCACCAACAACATCTGATAAAATAAAACTATGCACTTGTGATGGAAAAGACATCTTTAAAAAATTACCTCCCTTAATTTTTGATAGATGTTTTCTTACTGTATTTATCTCTATAATATTAGCACCAGAACTAAGTAAAGATTGATTAATTTTTATTTTCTCAGAAAGCTTTATTTCTCCAGCAGGGTATGGCATGAGTGCTGATCCACCCCCTGACAAAAAAAATAATACTAGATCTTTCTGACCAAGTTTTTTTAATTTGCTTTCAATAAATTTTGAAGCTATTAATCCATTTCTATTGGGAACTGGATGCCCGGACATGAAACATTTAAAACCTGGTATTTCTTTAAAATTTTCTTCATTAACTACTAATATCCCTTCAGAGATTTTATTTTTATGATCTTTGAGAATGGACATTGCACTTTTAGCCATATCAACTGATGCTTTCCCAACACAAATTGGGATAATGCTTTTAATGTTCTTATATATATTTTTATTGTTTTTATCTAGAACAACAATTTCTTGATCTAATACTTTAAGAAATTTCTTGAGAATTTTTCTTGGTTGAACATTTGATATTCCAACTTTAAAAAGCTCTAACAATAAAGAATTCGAACTTTTAAAAACTCTTTTTGAGTTCATTATGAACTAAACCACTCTATCAACAGGCTCTTTTCCATCGAAGAAACTAGTTAAATTAGAAAAAACTCTCATTCCCATTGCCTCTCTAGTCTCTTCAGTAGCACTACCTAAATGAGGTAATAAAAATACATTTGATAAATTTCTTAAACCTTCTGGCACATTTGGTTCATTTAAGAATACATCTAAACCAGCACCTTGAATCAAATTATTCCTGAGTGCAGATATCAAATCGTCTTCAACTACAATATCACCTCTTGCAGTATTAATTAGATATCCAGATTGTTTCATTTTTTTTAATTTATCATTGTTGATTAAACCTTGAGTTTCTGGTGTTGATGGACAATGAAGGGATACAAAATCTGCTTCTGATAGAAGTTCATCAATAGAATTGCAAGACTTTGCAGAGAATTTTTCTTTAATTTTTTCATCTTTAAAATAAGGATCAAAGTATATTATTTTCATACCAAATCCAAAATGAGACTTTTGTGCCACAGCTTGAGCAATTCTCCCCATTCCGACAAGACCAAGAATTTTTCCTGTTACTTTTGTTCCCATCATATGAGTAGGCCTCCAGCCAGACCATTCACTATTTCTGACATGTGGCTCACCTTCACTGGCTCTTCTAGCAATACCAAGCATTAATAACATTGCAATGTCAGCAGTGCAATCAGTGAGGACTTCTGGTGTATTAGTTACCACAACTTGATTTTTTTTTGCAGAATCAATATCAATATTGTTGAAACCAACACCAAAATTGCCTATAACTTTTACTTTTCTATTTTCACAACTAATAACATTGTCGCTTATTTTATCAGTTACTGTAGGTAATAGGGCATCGTAATCCTGCATTGCTTTTATTAACTCTAACTCCGTTAAAGGTTTATCAGAATTATTTAACTTCACATTAAAGGTTTGAGATAACTTTGTTTCAACGTTTTTGGGCCATTTTCTGGTTACTAATACTTTTATATTTTTCATAAGACTTTATAGATTCTTTCTCCAATATTCTGAAGCAGCGGCCATTCCACTTCCTGGTTTAACATTTATTCCAGAATCTATCATAGCCATTTCAGCACCAGATATAAAGGCTGCTGCTTGAAGTTCATTTAAGTCTCCAAGATGACCAATTCTAAAAACTTTTCCAGCTACTTGAGTTAAGCCTGCTCCTAAAGAAAGATGATATTTATTAAAAGCTGTGGACAATACTTCTTTAGCATCCTTATCTTCTGGAACAACAACTGCAGTTACAGTATCTGAATACCAATATTTTTCTTTAGCACATAAATTAAGATTCCACCCCTGCAGTACTGCTTGTCTAACCCCTTCTGCTATTCTGTGATGACGTTTAAATACATTTTCGAGACCTTCTTCAAATAGCATGTTGCAAGATTCTTGTAGAGCTCTTAACATTGGAATTTGCGGAGTATATGGAAAATAACCATCTTTATTGGTTGCAATCTGATCTTCCCAAGAATAATAACATCTTTTTAACTCAGCTGTTTTATGAGCTTCTATCGCCTTTTCGCTAACACACATAATAGCCATACCAGATGGAAGCATAAAACCTTTTTGTGATCCAGAAATCGCACAATCTACTTTCCATTCATCCATTCTAAAATCAATTGATGCAATAGAACTAACTCCATCAACAAAAAGAAGAGCAGGATGGTTGGCTGCATCCATAGCCTTTCTCACATCTTCAACATGAGATGAAACTCCAGTTGCAGTTTCATTTTGAGTAACACAAACAACCTTTATTTTATGTTCAGTATCAGCTTTTAACGTTTTTTCAACTTCTTCAGGCGGCGTTCCAGTCCCCCATTCTCTATCTTCAACTTCAACATCTAGACCAAGTCTTTTGAACATATCAGTCCATAGATGACTAAATTGTCCAAAACGATAAATTAGCACTTTTTCATTAGGAGACATTGTGTTTATTATTGCAGATTCCCAAGCTCCAGTTCCAGAGCCAGGAAAAAGAAAAACAGTACCCTTTTCTGATTTAAAAACTTTTTTTACATCCTTATAAAGAGGTATTGTTAAATCAGGAATTTCAGGATTTCTTTGATCTTCAGAAGAAATATGCATTGCATTTAAAATTCTTTCTGGAATATTTGTTGGGCCTGGAATTGCTATATGAAATCTACCTGGGTGTTTTCTTGACATAAAATCTCCTGATTAATAATTTAATTTGATTTTTTTTAATATTATAAGCTTAAAAAATCAAGTTTATTCTTTGAATTATTAACTTAACCATTCAGCTACCTCCTTAGAGAAATATGAAAAAATAATATCTGCGCCAGCTCTTTTTATACAATATAGACTCTCCAAAACAAACTCCTTGTAATCAACGATATTATTTTCAGAGGCCTTCTTAATCATCATATACTCGCCACTTACTTGATAAGCTGCTATGGGAATTAAGCAAGAGTTTCTTATATCTCTAATTATATCGAGATAGTAGCCTGCTGGTTTTACCATAACAATATCTGCTCCTTCATGAATATCCTCAAGTGATTCCTTAATTGCTTCATTTCTATTCCTGAAATCAATTTGGTAAGAAGATTTACTAGAGTTACCTAGATTGTCTTTACTGCCAAGTGCCTCACGAAATGGTAAATATAGATTAGAACAAAATTTAGAACTATATGATAAAATGCATGTGTTGGAGAATCTATTTTTTTCTAGACTTTCTCTAATGGATTTAACTCTTCCATCCATCATATCACTTGGTGCAACTATATCACAGCCATTTTTTGCAAAATTTACAGACATCTCTGATAGTCTTTCGATAGTCATGTCATTGTTTATGACACCATTTTTATCAATAATTCCGTCATGTCCACTTGTTGTATATGCATCAAGTGCTACATCACAAATAACCTGAAGATTATCAAACCTTTTTTTTAGTTTTCTTAAGGTTTTGCAAACAATATTATTCTCATTGATTGATTCACTGCCATCAGGAGATTTCTTACTATCAGGGATTTTTGGAAAAATAGAGATTGATTTTATTCCAAGGTCTAATATTCTGGCTATTTCTTCAACTAATTCTTTTTCATCATATCTTTTGACACCATCCATACCCAAGATCTCAAAGTCTTCATTATGATCTCGAATAAAATAGGGCATTATAAGATCATTAACTGAAAGCGAAGTTTCAGATATCATTTCGCGTGTATACGAGTTGTTCCTCAACCTTCTTCCTCGATGGTATGGAAATCCTTTAGACTTAAAATAAGTCATTAACTATGCTTTATCTAAAGCTTGGTCCAAATCTTCAATTAAATCATCGATATGCTCTATCCCTACAGATAATCTTACGTAACCAGGGGTAACACCAGCTGAAAGTTTGTCTTCATTTGAAAGCTGGGAGTGAGTAGTTGATGAAGGATGAATTGCAAGTGACCTTGCGTCACCAATATTTGCAACGTGATAGAATAAATTGAGATTGTCTATAAATTTTTTACCAGAACTTTCTCCATCTTTTAATTCAAAACCGACCAAAGCACCTGTCCCATGTGACATATATTTTTTTGCTCTCTCTAGCATCATTCCTGTCATCATAGATGGATAAATAACTTTATCTATCTTTTTATGATTTGATAAATAATCAGCAATTTTTTTTGCGTTTTCGCAATGTCGTTGCATTCTTAAGGGTAAAGTTTCTAGGCCTTGAATAAAAGTAAATGCATTGAATGGGCTCATTGATGAACCATAATCCCTTAAGAGTATTACCCTAGCTCTGAGTATGTAAGCTATTGGTCCAAGTGGCTTTGCAGCCTCAGACCACACAGCACCATGATAGGAAGGGTCTGGTGAGTTTAACATAGGGAATCTTGTTCCAGCTGCTTCCCAATCAAAATTACCACCATCAATAATTAGCCCTCCAATAGAGACACCATGACCACCAATATATTTTGTTGTAGAATACACAACGATATTAGCACCATGAGAAATTGGCTTACAAATATAGGGTGCAGCAGTATTATCTAGAATAATCGGAACTTTGTGTTTTTTACCAATTTTTGAAACTTCATTTATTGGAAAAACATTTAACTTTGGATTTGGTAGTGTTTCAGCATATATACATCTTGTTTTTTCGTCGATTGCGTTTTCAAATTGTTCTGGTTTAGCGGGGTCAACAAACCTACATTCAATTCCCATTTCCTTTAGAGTATTTGAAAATAAATTCCAGGTTCCCCCATAAAGATCAGTTGAGCTTACAAAGTTATCTCCAGAATGACATATATTTTGAATAGAAAATGCTGATGCAGCTTGCCCAGAACTCACAGCTAATGCAGCAGCTCCGCCCTCAAGTTTTGTCATTCTTTCTTCTAATACAGCGCAAGTTGGGTTCATTATTCGTGTATAGATATTTCCAAGTTCTTGCAGTGAAAATAATTTTGAGGCGTGATCTGTATTATTAAATTGGTATGATGTTGTCTGGTATATGGGGACAGCTACAGATGTAGTAGTTTCATCTCTTCTGTGACCTGCATGCAATACTATAGTTTCTTCTTTCATTAATCTTCTTTATAAAATTAGTTATAGTGTAATATAATAAACTGTGAATAAATTAATATCAAACAATAAAAATCTATTTAGGAAGCTTGAAAACTTTGACCATAGTTTAAGGACTCTTCCAAAAAATCAAGATTTAATAAAATTCAATGGGAAAAAATTAATTAACTTTGCCAGTAATGATTATCTGGGTTTTTCAAAAGATCGAGAAATAATAAAAACTTCAATTAAATGGATAACTAAATATGGCTCAAGTTTATCTTCATCAAGATTAATCACTGGCAATTTAGATAAAATAAGAATGATTGAGGAAATAATAAGTAAAAAAATTAAACATGAAAGCTCAATTATATTAGGTAATGGTTTTTTGTTAAATTCAACTCTTATTCCAGCCTTAACTGGAAACTCTCTTGGAAACAGAAAAAAATACTATATTTTTTCTGATAAATTAAACCATGCAAGTATCAACTATGGGTGTTTTCTTTCAAGGCAAGATTTTTTTAGATATAATCATTTAGATTTAAACCATTTAGAAAGTCAACTAAAGAAAATACCAATTAATTCCCAAAAAATTATTATTTCAGAAACTTTATTTAGTATGGATGGTGATTTTGTAGATATAGATGGTATTAGGTTTCTATCAAAAAAATATAAATCCATTCTTTATCTTGATGAAGCGCATGCGATAGGTGTATATGGTAAAAATGGCTTTGGGTTGTTTTCCAATTATAAAAAAAATATTAACGAGATTGTGGTTGGAACTTTTAGTAAGAGTTTGGGTAGTTATGGTTCTTTTGTATCCTGTTCAAAGCATTTTTATAAAATTATTGTCAACAATTGTGGAGGTTTGATTTATTCAACAGTACTGCCTCCTTCAGTTTTGGGGTCAATCTTTGCAGCAATAACGAAAGTTGATAAAGTCACAAACCTTAGAAATAAGATCAAAGATAACTATGAATATATTATAAAAAGTTTAAAAAAGATAGGTTTAGATACTGGCAACTCAAACTCTCAAATAATCCCAATTATCTTGAAAAATCATCAAAAATGTAAGATGCTTTATAGACATTTATTAGTTAAAGGGTTTTATGTAAAAGAAGTTAGACCACCTACAGTTCCTCGAGGACTTGAGAGGATTAGGTTATCTATAACAGCTACAATGACAAAAAGCATACTTAAAAAATTTATAAATACAATCTCAGCCTTTAAGTTTAAATGAAGTTTGACTTTTATTTTATTCATGGATGGGGATTTGATAAATCATTTTGGAACCCAGTTGAAAAAAGAATATTGATGGATGAAGAATCTAGAGTTACTAATTGTATAGATCTAAATCTTTTATCTAACAAAATATTGGTAGATGAAGGGTTTAAATCAAAAGGATCAAATAATATATTTGTCGTGCACTCATATGGACTTCACTGGTTTTTAAAACAAAAAATCAATTGTAAAGTGTTGATAAATTTTTTTGGCGTACCTTGTTTTATTAAATTTCAGAAAAAACCAAATTTAGTAAAAAAAAAAATTAATAATATGATTGATAAACTTTCTTATGATCCAAAAAGAGTTGTCCAAGATTTTTACGAAAAATGTAATATAGTATTTGAAAATAAGGCAGATTTAAATATTGATAGACTTCTTGCTTCATTATTGGAGTTAAAAACTATGGATTATTCTAAAAAATTTGATGACCTTAATTCTAAAGTTTTTTCTATATATTCTAGTAATGATAGAATATTAAATTTTGATAGAAAAAACGTTAACCTCTTAACAGACAAAAATAAGAATGTAAGTTTTATTGAAGGTTTTGATCATGGATTTCCCAACAATGAACCTGAGTTGTGTCATAAGATCATTAAACAAATTGTAAAGAAAATTTAGCGTGAAGACTTTTAAGCAAAAAGTGCAATTATCCTTTGACAAAGGTTCAGAAAATTATGATTTTAATTCAAAACTTCAAAAAATAATCTCTGATGAAATGTTATCATTTTTTTTTCAAGAGTTTGAGAGTTTGAAAAAAAAAGTATCATTATTGGATTTAGGATGTGGAACTGGGGAAATAAGCAAGAAATTAAATGAAAAACTTAACTTAAAAACAATACATTTAGTTGATATTTCAAAAAAAATGATAGAAAAATCTATGGAAAAATTTAAAGATGATAAAGTAGTATATGATCATAATGATTTTGACTATTTTGATAATTTTAAGGATTACGATTTAATTGTTTCTAATATGTCAATTCATTGGTCAAACGATATTGTTAAATTATTAAAAAAAATCCTCAATTCCATAAAAAAAGATGCAGTAGTTCTATTGTCCTTTCCAAATTCGATGAGTTTAAGAGATTTAAAAAAGTTTCAAAAAAAATTCGTAAACGATTTTCCTAATATTTTACATTTTAGTAATATTTTTGATTGCAAAAAAATTTATTTTAAGCAAAAAGAATTGATTCATGAAGAGAGATTTGAAAGCATTCTTGATTTTCTCAAAAACTTAAGAAAAATAGGTGCTAATGTTAGTAATAAAAAATTGATTAGTTTCAAGGATCTTATTAGTCTTAGAAGAGATAAATCATCAGTGAAAATCAGATTCAACATTAGTTGTATTTTTTTTAGGAAAATTTAAATTAATGCTCAAAGGATTTTTTATATCAGGGACTGATACGTCTGTAGGAAAGACGATTGTTGCATCCATATTAGTGAATAAATACGATGCTATATATTATAAACCTATACAATGTGGTTTGGATGCAAATGGTGACAAAGATTCTGATATTGTAAAAAATATTTGTAAGAAAAGCACTATTATGGATGAGACTTATTTTTTTAAGAAATCTGCCAGCCCAAATATTGCAGCTAAAAATGAAGGAAAATTAATTGACATAAATAAGTTCAGAAAATTACTATCCCAGAAACTAAAAAAAAAAATAGTTATTGAAGGGGCAGGAGGACTTAATGTTCCATTAAATAATAAGTTTCTAATGATAGATCTAGTTAAATTTTTTGGATTACCTCTTATATTAGTTTGTAGGACAAGTCTTGGAACAATCAATCATACATTACTTTCAATTAGTCTATTAAAACAGAAAAATATAAAACTACTTGGACTTGTATTTGTTGGAAATAAAGAACCAGAAACTATAAAAACAATATTAAATTTTGGAAAAAAGATTTACGGTAAAAAAGTAAAAATCTTAGGTCAAGTTCCTTTAAAAACGAAGATAAACAAATCTATTATTGAAAAAATGAAAGAATTGGTTGTTGCAATATGATGATGAAAGACAAAATTCTTCAAAAAGATAGAAAGTATTTATGGCACCCTTTTTCTCAGTTAAAAACTGCTAGTGACCCTATAGTAATAAACTCAGCAAAAGAAGAGATGCTTTATGATTTAGATGGAAATCAATATATTGATTTAATTTCATCTTGGTGGGTAAATACTCATGGTCATTGCAGGGATGAATTAATTGAATCAGTTTTCAGGCAATCAAAGAAACTTGAACAAGTTCTTTTTGCTGGATTTACTCATAAACCAGCAGTTGATCTTGCTGAGAAACTAGTAAAATTTACACCTAAAAATCTGTCTAGAGTTTTTTTTTCAGATAATGGTTCAACGTCTGTTGAAATTGCAATGAAAGTGGCAATTCAATATTGGTATAATAAGGGTCAAAAGAAAAATAAGTTTGTAGCTTTTAAAGGGGGTTATCATGGAGATACTTTTGGGGCTATGTCTGTTGGAAAAACATCTGGTTTCTATGAACCATTTGAAGAAATGTTAAGTCAAACTTTTTTTATTTCTTATCCAGATGAATGGAGAGGGAATAACCAATTGCTTCAAAATGAAATGAAGGCAATAGATGAAACTAACAAAATTATCAAACAAGAAAAAGATAATATAGCTGCAGTAATACTTGAACCTTTAGTTCAAGGTGCAAGCGGAATGAAAATATGTAGAAAAGAATTTTTGTCAAAAATTGTTAAGATATTTAAAGAAGCTGGAATTATAGTAATTTTTGATGAAGTTTTGACAGGTTTTGGTAGGACCGGAAAATTATTTGCTACAGATCATTTGAAAATCAGTCCTGATATAATGTGTTTGGCAAAATCACTTACTGGTGGATTTATTCCACTTGCAGCAACGATTTTTAGTGAAGAAATTCATAGTCATTTTGTTGATCAAGATTTCAAAAAAACATTTCTTCATGGACATACATTTTCAGCTAATCCAGTAAGTTGCTCTGTTGCTTTGTGTTCACTGGAGTTATTTGAAAAGGATAAGACGCTGCAAAAGATAAAATCAATTGCCCAAATACATTCAAATTACCTTAGTGAGTTATCAAAAAATTCTAACATTTCAAAAACTAGAATGATCGGAAGTATTGCTGCATTTAATTATGATCTTGTTCCAGATACTTACGGCTCTGCTGATAGTTTGAAACTTAAAAAAAAATTTTTAGAAAATGGTTTGTTGCTAAGACCAATAGGCAATACAATTTATTTTATGCCACCATATTGTATCAAAGAGAAGAATTTGAAAAATTCATATGAAAAATTAATTGAAATTTTGCAGTAATTTTTTTTTTGTTTAAACTATTAAGATGTTTCAGAATATTGATCAAAAGATTGAATTATACTTAAAACCAATATCAGATTTGATAACTGGCGTAGTATTTGGAAGTTTCTCTTTTTATGGCTCACAGATACCTTTTATTGTGATATGGTTAGTTTTCGCAAGTATATTTTTCTCTTTTTATTTTAATTTTGTAAATATTTTTTATTTTAAAAGAGCATTACAAGTAGCTTTTGGTAAGTATGATAATTCTAACCATCCAGGTGAAGTTACGCACTTTCAATCATTTACTGCAGCTATGTCAGGTACAATTGGTTTAGGTAATATTGCTGGAGTTGCAGTAGCCATTTCTATTGGTGGACCAGGAGCAATGTTGTGGATGATTATTACTGCCTTCTTCGGAATGACTCTAAAATTTGTTGAAGTAAGCCTGGGTCACAAATACAGAGTGATCCATAAAGATGGAACTGTATCTGGAGGAGCTATTAGATACCTTTCAGATGGTTTGGGGCAACTCGGATACATAAAATTTGGAAAGTTTTTAGCAATTTTTTTTGCAATTTGTTGTATTGGGGGGTCATTTGGAGGAGGAAATATGTTTCAGGCCAATCAAGCTTTTCAGCAAATTGTCGAAGCTACAGGTTCTGAAGGAAGTCCTCTATATGAAAAGGGATGGCTTGTAGGGATTATTTTTGCGATAATTGTTGGGTTTATCATTGTAGGTGGAATTAAATCAATTGGTAAAGTTACAGAAAAGTTGGTTCCATTGATGGGATTTGTATATGTTTTTTCTTGTTTATATATAATTCTTATAAATTTAAGTTTATTACCTGAAACAATCAATAAAATATTTGCAAGTGCATTCAATGTTGATGCTTCAGTAGGAGGGTTGTTAGGATCTTTAATAGCTGGTGTCAAAAGAGCTGTATTTTCTAATGAATCTGGAATTGGTTCAGCACCTATTGCTTATGCTGCAGCTAAAAGTGATAACCACTTAAATACCGGTTTTATGTCACTTTTATCACCAGTGGTTGATACGATAATTGTGTGTTCAATGACGGCTTTAGTAATAATAATAACTGGTGTATATGAAAATGGTTCTGGAATTCAAGGTGTTGAATTAACTTCAAGAGCATTTGAATCAGTTTTTAATTGGTTTCCCACTATACTTGCTATAGCAATTACACTTTTTGCAATTTCAACATTAATTACATGGTCCTATTATGGTTTAAGGTGTTGGACATATTTGTTTGGAATAGGAACATTTAGTAAATATTCGTTTAAATTTATTTTTTTGGGTTTTACAGTAATTGGATCTTCAATGAATTTAGAAAGTGTGATAAACTTCTCAGACTCAATGATTTTTGCAATGTCAATACCAAACATAATTGGTCTATATTTTCTATCTTCTCAATTAAAAGAAGATATAAATAAGTTGTAGGAGGGGGTGGTAGTGTTAGAGATTCTAATAGCAAGTGATCATGCTGGATTTGAATTAAAAAAAAAAATAATTTTAGAATTTGAAAAACGGCACAAATTTTTAGATTTAGGCCCTTTTACAATTGATTCTGTAGATTATCCAGATTTTGCAAAAAAACTATCTGATAATATTGACAAAAATAAATTTGAAAAAGGTGTATTGATATGTGGATCAGGTATAGGGATGTCTATGGTAGCTAATAGATTTAAAAATGTTAGAGCAGCACTTTGTTTAAATAATGAAATGGCTAAATTGGCTAGGCAACATAACAATGCTAATGTACTAGTTTTGGGATCGAGGTTGATTTCTGTCGAGGAAGCCATTAAATGTTTAATAGTATTTTTAGAAACCAAATTTGAAAGTGGACGTCATCAGGCTAGACTTGATAAATTTAATTTAGTACGATAACAAAATAATGGAGGCAATATGACAGCACAAGTTTTTTTCGAGAGTAGTTTAACACAAACGGATCCTGCAGTATTGGATGCAATTAAAAACGAGTATCACAGACAGAATGATCAAATCGAGTTAATTGCATCAGAAAATATAGTATCAAAAGCAGTTTTAGAAGCACAAGGGACAATTCTTACTAATAAATATGCTGAAGGTTATTCAGGTAAAAGATATTATGGTGGATGTGAACATGTTGATGTGGTCGAAGATATCTGTATAGAAAGAATAAAGAAACTTTTTAATGCTGGTTTTGCTAACGTTCAGGTTCATTCAGGTTCTCAAGCAAACCAGGCTGTTTTTCTTGCTCTATTAAAACCTGGAGATACAATAATGGGAATGTCACTAGCTGCTGGAGGTCACTTAACTCATGGTGCACCACCCAACGAATCGGGAAAGTGGTTTAATGCAATTCAGTATGGAGTAAAAAAAAGTGATGCTTTAATTGACTATGATGAAGTTGAAAGTCTAGCTTTAAAACATAAACCTAAACTTATAATAGCTGGAGGATCTGCTTATCCTAGGATAATTGATTTCAAAAAATTTAGAGATATTGCCAATAAAGTTGATGCACTCCTACTTGTTGATATGGCCCACTTTGCTGGTTTAGTTGCCACAGGAGTTTACCCAAATCCACTTGATCATGCAGATGTTGTAACTTCAACTACACACAAAACATTAAGAGGACCAAGAGGTGGGATAATATTAACTAATGATGAAGGGCATGCAAAAAAAATAAATTCTGCTGTTTTCCCAGGATTACAGGGAGGCCCTCTTATGCATGTAATATGTGCAAAAGCTGTTGCTTTTGGTGAGGCCCTTCAACCAGATTTTAAAAAATATATCCAAGCTGTAGTAGAAAACTCTAAAATATTATCTGATGTAATGCTTGAAAGAGGTTTGGAGGTAGTTTCTGGTGGAACAGACACTCATTTAATCTTAGTTGATCTAAGGCCAAAAAAAATTACCGGTAAAGCCGCTGAAAAATCCCTAGAGAATGCTGGTATAACCTGTAACAAAAATGGAGTTCCATTTGATCCTGAAAGTCCTTTTGTAACATCAGGAATAAGGCTAGGAACCCCAGCAGGAACAAGCAGGGGTTTTGGTGTTGAGGAGTTCAGATTAGTAGGAAATCTTATTGGAGATGTTTTAGATGGTTTGTCTACAAATCCCGAAGATAATACAGAGGTTGAGAAGGTAGTTAAATTGAAAGTTAAAGCGCTATGTGAAAAATTTCCTATTTACAGTTCAGCTATATAAATAATATAATCATTGCTGCAAAAGAAATTATTTACTTTTTATTAGGAAAGTTATTTTATGAGATGTCCTTTTTGTGGCCATGACGAGACTCAAGTCAAAGATTCCAGACCATCGGAAGATAACAGTTCTATAAGAAGACGCAGGCAATGCCCTGCTTGCGCAGCTAGGTTTACTACCTTTGAGAGAGTTCAATTAAGAGAACTAATGGTAATTAAAAAAGATGAAACTAGGACAGTTTTTGATAGAGAAAAATTAGTCAGATCAATAAATATTTCATGTAGAAAAAGACCTGTTAATTCTGATCAAATAGAATTAATAACCAATAGTATTCAAAGAAGGTTAGAAAGTTCAGGTGAAACAGAAATACCAACTAAAGTTGTTGGAGAACTGGTGATGGATGCTTTAAAGGAATTGGATAGAGTTGCATATCTTAGGTTTGCATCGGTTTATAAGGATTTTCAGGAAACAGATGATTTTAGGAAATTCATAGATAAAAATTTAAATTTGAAAAACGAATAGGACGTGGATCAAGATAAAAAATATATTGAAATCTCTCATTTTTTATTAAAAAAAATCTTAGGAACAACTTTTCCTAATCCGCCAGTAGTATCCCTGATTGTTGAATCTGATAAAAATTTTAAGAGAAATAAGATAATAAGCTTTGGCTTCACGAATAGAGGTGGAAGACCTCATGCTGAAGAAATGGCTTTAAAAAATGTAATATTTAATCGAAATAATTCTTATACTTTATATTCAACTCTTGAACCATGTTGTCACTTTGGTAGGTCAGAATCCTGTGTTTCGAAAATTTTAAAAACCAAAATAAATAGAGTTGTTTATTCTCTTAGAGACCCAGATAAAAGAGTAAATGGATCAGGAGAAAGTTTGTTAAAGAAGAATGGTATAGAGGTTTTAGGTGGAGTAATGAATGAACAAGCAAAGAAATTTTATAAAGGATACATTCTCAATAGAAAACTATGCCGGCCAAAAGTTACATTGAAAATAGGTTGTTCTTTGGATGGAAAAATAGCTTTCAAACCTAACCAAAGAGACAAAATAACAAATAACATAGTTAATAAAATTGTTCATATATATAGATCTGAATTTGATGCAATTTTAGTTGGATCTGATACAATAAAAATTGATAATCCAAAATTAAATTGTAGGATTAAAGGGTTGGAAAATAATTCACCCCTTAGAGTTGTGTTATCAAAAAGCCTTAACTTAAATTTGAATTCAGAAGTTTTTAAAAACTGTAGAAAACTTCCAACCATAATATTTACTACAAAATTTAATACAGAAAAAATAAAAAAACTCTCAAAAAAAAATGTTAATGTTTTTTCTCTCGAAAGAAATAAATTTAAATTGTCGAATATTCTTCTTAAGTTAGCAGAAATAGGAATTTGTAATATATTGGTTGAAGGTGGAGCTAAAGTTTTTACATCATTTATTAACGAGAATTTAACTGATAGTATTATGATATTTAGGTCAAGTTTCTTTATAGGCTCTGAAGGTAAAGATTTAATTCATTATAGCCATAAAGAAGTTAAAAACATGTTTGCTTTGAAAGAGGTTTTTCCTGTCGAGGATAATACATTAGAAATTTTAGAAAATAAAAATACAATTTGAAATAGTTTATTATGTTTACTGGTATCATAAAAGAAATTGGAGTTTTAGAGTTTTTGGATATGGATGAAAGAGTTATTGGTGTAAATTCATCTTGCAAGAAATTAATCTTAGGTGAATCTATTTCATGTTCTGGTATTTGTCTTACTGTATCAAAAGTTGATGGCAAAATTTTTTTTTGTAATTTGTCATCTGAAACAATATTAAAAACAAATATAAAGAATAAAAAACTAGGAGATAAAATAAATATAGAAAGATCTTTAAAAATTGGAGATGATTTAAGTGGCCATTTAGTTTTTGGTCATGTTGATGGGATAGCTGTTTTAAATAAAATCCATAATGACATGGATTCATGGGTTCTTAAATTTTCAACTCCTAAAAACTTGATGAAATATTTAACTGAAAAGTGTTCAATTTCAATTGATGGAATCTCTTTAACTATAAAAAAGGTTTACGAGGATGGTTTTGATGTAAGTGTCATTCCATTTACCTGGAAAAATACAAATTTTAATTTTGCAAAAGTAGGAGATTTTTTTAATGTTGAAATAGACATGCTTGCAAGATATGTTTTTAAGGCTTTAAAAAAATGAGAACAAAGTTATCTCCAATTACACAAATTATTAAAGACTTATCCTTGGGTAAAATGGTTGTTATTGTAGATGATGAAAGTAGAGAAAATGAAGGGGATTTGATTTTCTGTGCTTCACAAGTATCTTCCCAAAAAATTAATTTTATGGCAAAGCATGCTCGTGGACTCATATGCCTTGCTCTTGACAAAAAAAGATTTAAAAAATTAGATTTAAAACTTATGACTGATAATAATTTAAGTAGGCATAGAACAGCTTTTACAGTATCTATTGAATCAAAAAAAGGAGTAACAACTGGAATAAGTGCTAAAGATAGAGCTCATACAGTTAAAGTTGCGGTTTCTCCCAGATCTAAGTCTCAAGATTTAGTAAGTCCAGGCCATATTTTCCCTTTACTTGCAAAAGATGGGGGTGTCCTAGAAAGAGCTGGGCACACCGAAGCAGCAGTAGATCTATCTAGATTGGCAAGTGGTAATGTTAGTCCCTATGGTGTTATTTGTGAAATCATGAATGACGATGGATCAATGGCGAGATTTAATGATTTAGTAAAGTTTTGTAAAAAACATAAACTGAAAATGTCATCAATTAAAGACCTAATAGAATATAAATTAAAAAAAGATAAGTTTGTAAAATGTATTAAAACAGATAACTTGTTTTTATCAAAATTTGGTGAGTTTAAAATGTTTATATATAAGAATCTCATCGATGGAAATGAGCACTTAGCTTTGATAAAAGGAAAAGTTAATAGAAACAAAAATGTTCTAGTTAGAATGCATAGTCTTAATATACTTTCTGATCTTCTTGATTTAAAAAATAACGACTTAGAAAAATCGCTTGATATCATCTCAAAGAATGATTCTGGGGTGATTGTAATAATAAG
Source organism: uncultured Alphaproteobacteria bacterium (assembly GCA_902530985.1). Classification (GTDB taxonomy): domain Bacteria; phylum Pseudomonadota; class Alphaproteobacteria; order Methylaequorales; family Methylaequoraceae; genus Methylaequor. Next base: position 7,316 of record CACACI010000002.1, on the reverse strand, counting down.
GAATCCAGAAAAAGAAATGAAAAAAAAAGAATTAAGAAATTTAAATTCTAAAAGTAAGATTTTAAAGGAATATGGTGTTGGTGCACAAATATTAATTGATTTAGGTATAAGAAAAATAACTTTATTAACGAAATCTTCAAAAAATATTGTTGGTATTGATGGTTTTGGTATAGAAATTAATGGCACAAAAAAAATCTAAAAAAATTTTAATAATTTATTCTGATTTTTATCCAGAAATTTCTAAAAATTTATTAAGTGGAGCTGAATCGTATTTGAAGAAGAAAACAGTGAACTATGAAACAAAAAGAGCAGATGGTTCTCTTGAAATTCCTTTTTTACTCACTAAATATATTAACGATTATTCCGGATTTATTATTCTAGGTTGTGTGATCAAAGGTGAAACAGATCATTATCAAGTTGTTAAAGATATTTGTTTAGGTAATATTTATTCTTTAGCTTACAATAATTTGGTTCCTTTGGGAAGTGCTTTGCTTACCGTTGACAATTATAAACAGGCCATTGAAAGGTCTGATATTAAAAAAAAAAATTTAGGAGAAAAAGCTGCAATAGTTTGCCATAATTTAATTAATAATCTGTAAGTTGATTATTAATAACTAAATAAGAATATTCCTGATTCTAATTTTGCCATTTCAAATAATATTCAATTTTTTTTTGATTATATATTATTATATTCAAACCTAGTATTACTGTTATTGAATAAAAATTATTCTAAATCTTATTTGTTATGAAAAAAAAATCAAAATCAAAATCATTGTCCAGATATCTTGCAGTTCAAGCAACTTATAATAAAAGTTTTGGTTTTAAAAAAGAAAAGGTTGCAGAAGATTTTTTATCAAAGCTTGATTTAAAATTTCATATCGATTTTGAATGTGAATTAAAGAAAAGTCAGGTTAATAAAAACTTTTTCAAAAAAATTTTTTTTAATGTTTACGACAAAGAAGATTATATTGTTAGTTTGATCAATGAAAACCTTGAAAGTAGTTGGTCTTTATCAAGACTTCCAAAAATCCTTCAGGCAATTTTAGAAGTAGCAATTTCTGAAATGCTTGCTTATCCTAAAACATCTGTGGGTATAATTGTTACCGAATATATTGGGCTTGCGGAATCTTTTAATATTGAAAAAGAAAATAGTTTTATTAATGCAATTCTTGATAAAATTCATAAAAAGTTGAATCAAAATGGATAATGAACAACGAATAATAAAAAAGTTTTTTTCTCCATTAGCAAAAAACAGAGAATCTCTAAATTTAAAAAATGATGCAGCATTCCTTAAAGACAAGAATTTTGTTATTTCAACTGATATGATGATTGAAGATCAACATTTCACCAAAGATTATAATGCAAAAACAATAGCAAAAAAACTGTTGAGAATAAATTTGTCTGATATAGCAGCAATGGGAGCTAAACCTTATGGTTTTTTTTTAAATATTGCTATCCCAAAAATGAATATTAATCAATGGCTTGGAAATTTTGTTAATGGTTTAAAAAGCGACATGAAAAAATTTAATCTAAAACTTTTTGGAGGGGATTTAAGTTTTTCATCAAAAATTTTTCTTAATATTACAATTTTGGGAAAAACAAATAATGTATGTCATTCTAGTAATATAGCTAAGACTAATTCAGATATATACGTTTCTGGCAATATTGGAGATGCACCACTTGGGTTAAAACTAAAAAATAACTTTTCATCATTAGAGTGTTTAAATATAAATAAGCAAAAATTAATTGAAAAATTTGAATTACCTAAACCAAGATTGGAAATTGGAAAAAGACTATTGAATCATGCTGAGTTCTGCACAGATATTTCAGATGGTTTGCTCAGAGAATTGAATCATATTGCACATCAATCAAGTAAACAGGCCAATATTTTTTTAGATAGAATTCCCACTTCTTTTGCTGTTAAAGATGTATTGAAAAAAAATAATAAAAAAATAATTTGGGAAATAATTTTGTCTGGAGGTGAAGATTATGAATTGCTTTTTTCAGTTCCAAAAAAAACAAAAATAAAAAATAAAATTAAAAAAATTTCTAATATTGGTTATTTCTCAAAAGGCAAGGGCATTAAGATTTTTGATACAAATGGAAATGAATTTTTTGTAAAAAAAAAAGGTTTTAGTCATTTTTAATTAATTAATTATTGAACATGAAATCTAATGTGCTATAAGATTTGTTTTATCAGGCATTATTAAAAAAACATATGTATCTTGAATTTTTTATAGTCTTATTTTGTTCCTTATTATCTATTGGATTTGGAGCATTCACAACAAAGAAAATTCTGGAAGAACCTCAAGGTTCAGAAAGAATGATAGAAATAGCCTCTGCTATTCAAGAAGGAGCGCAGGCATATTTAAATAGGCAGTATATTACTATTTCAATAGTAGGTGCTTTAATAACGATTTTGCTTTATTTTCTCATACACAACCCTTATGTTGCAATTGGTTTTGTAATTGGTGCTTTTTTATCTGGCCTAGCCGGTTACGTTGGTATGTTTGTTTCAGTCAGAGCGAACGTAAGAACTACTCAAGCAGCTACAGAAAGTCTAGATAAAGCACTTGATATATCATTCAAATCTGGAGCAATCACTGGGTTTTTTGTTGTTGGTTTTGGTTTATTAGGTTTGGCAGGATATTATTGGTTCTTGCACCAACAATTTGGTCAGACACAAGGAAGAGAAATAGTTGAAGCTATGATAGCACTAAGTTTTGGTGCGTCTCTTATATCGATTTTTGCTAGATTAGGAGGAGGAATTTTTACCAAGGGAGCGGACGTAGGTGCGGATCTTGTAGGAAAAATAGAAGCTGGGATACCCGAAGATGATCCAAGAAATCCAGCTGTGATTGCCGATAATGTTGGTGATAATGTTGGAGATTGTGCTGGAATGGCCGCTGATCTTTTTGAAACATATGCAGTCACAATTGTTGGTACGATGGTTTTAGGTTTGATTCTATTCGATAGTGCTGATCAGCAAATTTTTATGATGCTTCCTTTATTAATAGCAGGTGTCTGTATAATCTCCTCCTTAGTTGGAGCATATTATGTGAAATTGGGTGAAGGTTCGGTTAATATTATGGGAGCCTTATATAAAGGTTTAATAATTACAGCATTGATTTCTGTAATCTTAATATATTTAGTAACTGATTTTTTCATTGGTACAGATAAATTGATAATTAATAGTGATTTATTTATAGAATCATTCCTTGGAATTGATCTCTTCTATTGTTCTATTATAGGTTTATCCGTTACTGGTTTAATTGTTTGGATAACTGAATATTATACAAGTACAGAGTTTAACCCAGTTAGATCTGTAGCTCGATCTTCGCAGTCTGGGCATGCAACAAATATAATACAAGGGCTTTCAGTTTCAATGCAATCAACGGCCTTACCTACTTTAGTTATTATTCTAGGTATAGTGTTTTCATATAAATTTGCTGGACTGTATGGTATATCTATTGCTGCTACAACAATGTTAGCTCTAGCTGGAATGATTGTTGCCTTGGACGCTTATGGTCCAGTGACTGATAATGCTGGAGGTATTGCAGAAATGTCTAACTTATCTGAAAATGTGCGAAAAACGACGGATGCGCTTGATGCTGTAGGCAATACAACAAAAGCAGTAACTAAAGGTTATGCTATAGGTTCGGCTGGTTTGGCTTCTTTAGTCTTATTTGGTGCTTATACTCAAGATTTAAAATACTATTTTCCTAATTTAGATATTAAATTTGCATTGGATGACCCCTATGTCGTTGTTGGCCTGCTTATTGGAGGAATGTTACCATACTTATTTGGCTCAATGGGGATGACTGCGGTTGGAAGAACTGCAGAAAAGATTGTTAATGAAGTAAGGAGACAGTTTGCTGAAAATAAAGGAATAATGACTGGAAAATCAAAACCTGAATATGGTAAAGCTGTTGATATATTAACTAAAGAAGCTATTTATGCAATGATCTTACCATCTATGCTTCCAGTGTTAGCTCCTTTTATAACTTATTATTTAATCTATATGATCGCTGGTGATGCAGCTCCTGCTTTCACAACTCTAGGGGCAATGTTATTAGGTACAATTGTTACGGGGTTATTTGTTGCGATATCAATGACTTCTGGTGGGGGCGCATGGGACAACGCAAAGAAATACATAGAGGATGGAAACTTTGGAGGAAAAAATTCAGATGCGCATAAGGCTGCTGTTACTGGAGATACTGTTGGTGATCCTTATAAAGATACAGCAGGTCCAGCAATTAACCCAATGATTAAGATCATAAATATTGTATCTATACTATTACTCTCGATGTTATCTTAATTCAATCGTCAGCTTTGCCACTACCCAAAATTGGTCCACCACGTTTCATTCCAGGAACTCCAAAATTACCAATAATTTGCATTAAAAATGATTGTTTAGCTCCATCACTTTTAGTTTCAAGTGATGACATAGCAACATTGGTTGAAAGAGATTTATCGTAAAAAAAAATATCTTTTAATTTATTTTTTTTGTTAAATTTTAATTCTAGTATGTATTGTTCTTCAATTTTTGATTTCATAAAAGCAACTTTGGACTTTAAAGTTCCAATATAGTAATAAGAATTATCACCAAGGCTTCCTGCAAATGATGGTTCACCAAGTATATTACGAACGGACTTTTTATCGTCTTTACCAATTTTTAGAATTGATATTGTGTCAGCTTCAGGTAAATTACCGTTAACTATTTTCTTAGTCACACAAGATGATAATATTGAAAATAATAAAATAAGGACTATTTTTCTCATAATGTTTTACATAAATTTTAAAAAAAAAAAACTAGATAACATTTATAGTAAAATTTCCAAACAATCAAAACATTCTTTTTATTTAAGAAAAAAAGAACATCCACAAATTGAATTAGTTTTAGAATTTTTTCAATTAAATTTAATTTTAATTTTATGGTATATGAAAACTAAAAATATACACCAGGCACACATAGATTATTTAATTAAAAAGTTCATCAAAGACATAGAAAGTTCAGTGCTAGAGTTGGGTTTTTCAGATTCAAAAATAAAAAAAAAAACAAGAATTTTTGTAGAAAACTTTTATGGAAGACTCTACGCATATTCTTTTGAATTTGATAAATTTAATTACAAAAAAGGTAATGATTGTAATATTAAAAGTTCAATAAGTAGAAATTTTAATTTTTCCATTAATATTTCAGCGCTGAAAGATTATTTGATTAAAAATATTATATATTTTAAAAAACTTAAAACTGATGACTTTTGGGAAATGAATTTCTTTTTTAAGATCAAGAAATAATTATTTAAAAAATAATTATTGTTATTATTAAATTTTTTATGTACAAGTCTAGATTATCATTTTAAGGTTTATTAATGGCTGTACCAAAGAGGAAAACATCCCCATCCAGAAAAGGTAAGAGAAGATCTCATCACACACTTTTTGGGATTAATTCAGTTGAATGTCCCAATTGTGGAGAATACAAGCTTGCTCACCATGTATGTGGTGCTTGTGGATACTATAATAAAAAAGAGATAATTGATAAAACTGAGTCTGCAGAAAATAGTGAAGATTTAGACTCTGAAAATTAAAACAAGGACTTATCTTGAAACAAATAGTATTGGCCATTGACGTTATGGGAGGAGATCAAGGTCCTCAAGCAACGCTTGAGGGAGTTTCCATGGCTTCAAAAATATACCCTAATGTTAAATTTAAGCTCTTTGGTAATAAGAAAATATCGCAAACCCAACTTAAAAAAAATGGTTCAATAAACCATGAATTTATCCACACTAGTCAAAGTATTAAATCTGATGATGAACCAGTTAATGCATTAAGAAAGCTTAAAAAATCTAGCATGAGACTAGGAATAAACCAAGTTTCAACAAAACAGGCTGATGGTTTTGTTTCTGCTGGAAATACAGGTGCCTTGATGGCAATCTCAAAATTTGTTCTAAAAACACTAAATGGTATAAATAGACCTGCAATTGCTGGACTAATGCCTACTTTGAAAGGGCAAACTGTGATTCTTGATTTAGGAGCAAACGTTGATTGTTCAAATGATAATTTAGTTCAATTTGCTTTGATGGGAGATATTTTTTCACAGACTGTTTTAGGAATTCAAAACCCAAAGATAGGATTACTTAATGTAGGCTCTGAACTTATTAAAGGAAATAGCGTTGTTAAGCAAACCCACTCTGACCTTAGTAACATTGCAAAAAAAATTAATTTTCATGGATTTGTAGAAGGTAATGACATAAACAAAGGCATAGTAGATGTGGTAGTAACGGATGGTTTCTCAGGAAATATTGCTTTAAAAACAGCTGAAGGAGTCGCTGAACTAATTTTTACTTTTTTAAAGAATTCTTACAATAGTTCCTTTGTATCAAAAATTGGCTATCTTTTATCAAAACCTGCATTGAATAGATTCAAAACTAGAATAGACCCAAGAAAATATAATGGTGCAGTTTTATTAGGCCTAAATGGTATTGTAGTAAAAAGTCATGGTGGAACTGATGCTTTTGGTTTTTGTAATGCAATAGGAGTCGCAGTTTCACTGATAGAAAATTCGTATATTAATCAAATAGAAAAAAAATTAAAGTTAGATTAATAAATGCTTTTAAATTCAAAAATATTGGGTCATGGTCATTTTCTCCCAAAAAAAATACTGAAAAATAACGATTTTCTAAAATTCATAGATACCTCAGATGAATGGATTTATACTCGAACAGGAATTAAACAAAGACATGTTGCAGAAAAAAACGAAATGACTTCAGATCTAGCCATAAAAGCATCAAAAAGAGCTCTTGATTCTGCAAAATTAAAAAGCAATGAAATAGATTGTATTATTTTGGCAACAACAACTCCAGATGATACTTTTCCCTCCACTGCCAGTAAAGTACAGTATCAACTTAGAATGCGAAACATTCCATCATTTGATGTGCAGGCAGTTTGTTCAGGTTTTGTTTATGCGTTGCAAATAGCAGATTCTTTCATAAAGTGTAAAAAAGCTAAAAATATTTTAGTAATTGGAGCTGAAACATTATCGAAAATTGTAGATTGGAAAGATAGGAGAACTTGTGTTTTGTTTGGTGATGGTGCAGGTGCTATTGTTCTTGGACCGACAAAAAATAAATTGGGTATCCTGGCAACTAGATTATATTCTGATGGTTCTTGGCACGATAGTTTATATAGTGATGGAGGGCCTTCAAAAAATCAAAGAGTTGGAAAAATAAGGATGAACGGACAAGATATTTTTAAACAAGCAGTAAATAAACTTTCGGAAGCAACTTTAAGTGCTTTAGAAGACTGTAATTTACATA
>CACACI010000001.1 GCA_902530985.1 uncultured Alphaproteobacteria bacterium | reverse complement strand
CCAAGAGCAGATATTGACGCTGTATCATCAGATACGAAAGTTAACAATTTAATAAAATTTATAAACAAAACTAAGCATTCTAGAATTCCTGTTTTTGAAGAGAACCTGGATAAAGTTATTGGTATGATTCATATAAGAGATTTATTTGAAAAAGTTAATAAAAAATTAGGTAACAACAGAAATTTTAAATTATCTAAAACAATAATTAGGAAAATATTATTTTCATCCCCTTCTATGAAGATTCTTGACCTTTTATTGAAAATGAGGTCTGAACAAATTCATATGTCAATTGTTGTAGATGAATTTGGGGGTACTAATGGGTTAGTAACAATTGAAGATTTAGTTGAGGAGATTGTCGGAGAAATAAAAGATGAGCATGATTTTGAGGAAATTGAAGAGATAAAAAAAATATCAAAAAAAACATACGATGTTTCTGCTAGGGTAACAGTTGAAGATCTCGAAAAAACGATTGGAGTTTTTTTTTCTAAAGAAGAAAAAGAAGATATAGATACCGTAGGAGGATTAGTTTTTAATTTATTAGGTAAGATTCCAAGTAGGGGGGAAGTTATCAATCATAAAAGTGGTTTAGAGTTCACAATTCGGGATGCAGATACAAGAAAAATTAAAAGAATACTTGTTAATGTCAAATAAAATATCTCTGTACGCAAAGTTTTTTTTAGCTGGAATTATAAGTGGAACATCCATTTCCTTTCCTTATCTGCTTCCTATTTTTTTTTTTGGCTACTATCTTTTTATAGTAGGTTTAATTGATAATAAATTACCATTTTTAAATTTTTTCTCTGGCTGGTTATTTGGATTTGGTTTTTTCATTACTTCAATGCACTGGATTATTAATCCATTTCTAGTTTATGATGAGCATTTGATTTTAGCACCATTCGCACTCTTTATCTTTCCTCTTATCTTAGGTTTATTTTTTTCAGTCCCCAGTATTTTAATCACTAAATTTTTATATATATTTCCATTAAAAAATGATTTTATTCTTTCAAAATGTTTTTTAATTTCTTTGTTTTTATTTTTTGCTGAGTATTTAAGATCTTTTATTTTTGGTGGGCTCCCTTTTAACTTGTCTGCTCACATTTGGACTTTTAACGCAAATTTTATAAAAATAGCCTCTTTTATTGGGGTTTTTGGGTTATCTTTTTTAACAATTTTCTGGTTTACCTTAACTAGTGTATTAATCAAAAAAAAAAGCAAGCTTTATATGCTACCTTTGTTACTTTTTCCTGTTTTCTTAATATCATTTTCAGTTTTTGAGAAAAAAAAATTTAAGGAAAATAAAAATAAAATTTTAATAAGAGTAGTACAACCAAATATTCTTCAAAAAGAGAAATGGAACAGAATTCATTTTCAAGATCATATAGATAAATTATTAGAATTATCATTATTGAATGATGAAACAAAAAATAAGAATTTGGTTGTCGTATGGCCAGAAGTTGCGTTGACGGTGTATTTAAATGAACAAATTGATTTAATTAACTATTTAAAAAAAAATATAACCGAAAACACTACAATTATAACTGGTGGACTTAGGAGAAGTTTTGAAGGAAATAACTTTAAAGTATATAATTCAATGTTCATAATCCAAAGAGACAATTTTTTTTTTTATGATAAAAAACGTTTAGTCCCTTTTGGAGAGTTTGTCCCATTTCGTTCAATTCTTGATTTCTGGAAACTTACACCGGGTGAAACTGATTTTAGTAAGGGTGAAACAAATAGTTACTTTGGATTCTTATACGGCGAAAAAGAGCTAATTTTTCAACCTTCAATATGTTATGAAGCAATATTTCAGACCTTTAATTATAAAAAAATCATGATGTTAATTAATGTGACAAATGATGCATGGTTTGGAAGTACGACAGGACCAAAACAGCATCTAGCTGCATCAATTTTTAGGTCTGTAGAAAAAGGTGTTCCTCTAATTAGGTCTGCTAATTCAGGCATTTCTGTAATAACTAATTCCGATGGAAAAATTATAAAAAAACTGGGTTTAAATAAAAGTGGTTTTTTACAATCTGAGATTGGCTTAGGAGATAATTCTACCTTTTTCATGAAACATAAAAACAGCGTGTTATTGTTGGGAATTATTTTTATTTTAATATTAAATTTAGCTTTGGATAGTTATATAAAAAAAAGAAAAAGTTTGAAAATTTAATAATTATGAAATACTAGTTTATCTTTATGTCAAAAAATCTAGAAAATTATATTTTCACAAGTGAATCAGTATCTGAAGGTCATCCAGACAAGGTTTGTGACCAGATTTCTGATTTAGTTGTTGATTTGTATATGAAGGCAGATAGAAATTCACGAGTAGCCTGTGAGACTCTAGCAACTACAAATAGAGTGATTTTATCTGGTGAAGTTAAAATAATCGAGAACTCTGATAAGGTTAGTAATGAAATTATTGATGAAAATATTAGAAAAAAAATTAAAGAAATAGGTTATGAACAAGAAGGTTTTCATTGGGAAAAAATTAAGATAGAAAATTATCTTCATGAACAGTCACAAGATATTTCTCAGGGTGTTGATGCAGAAAAATTTATAGGGGCTGGTGATCAAGGAATTATGTTTGGATTTGCTTGTTCTGAAACTGACTCATTAATGCCAGCTCCAATATTTTATTCACATAAGATATTGATGGCACTTTCAAGTTACAGAAAGAAGAATGATTCATTTTTTGGTCCAGATTCAAAAAGTCAAGTTTCTATGAAATATGAAGGAAATAAGCCTAAAGAAATAACTTCGATTGTTTTATCAACTCAACATCTTCCCGAAATTGACAATTCTAAAATCAGAGACAAAGTATTAGAAATTATAGAAGGTTCAGTTCCTTCCGATATTATGCCAAAATCAAAGGAAATTTTAATAAACCCAACTGGTAGATTTGTAATAGGGGGACCGGATGGTGATACTGGTTTAACTGGTAGAAAAATTATTGTTGATACATATGGAGGGTCTGCCCCACATGGTGGTGGAGCATTCTCTGGTAAAGATTACACAAAAGTTGATAGGTCAGCAGCCTATATTGCAAGATATTTAGCAAAAAATGTTGTTGCGAGTGGATTATCTAAAAAATGTTTAATTCAATTATCATATGCAATAGGCGTTGCGAAACCAATATCAATTTATCTAGAAACTGATCATGATTCAGATGTGAATTCAAAGAAAATTATCCAAATTATTAATTCACATGTTGATTTATCACCTAATGGCATAAAAACTTATTTAAATTTAGATAAACCCATTTATGAACCTACTTCTACTTATGGTCATTTTGGAAGGAACTTTATTCCTGAGACTGGATGCTTTTCATGGGAAAAAACCGATTTAGCAGAAATAATTGCTAATGAATACTGAAAATGTTGCCTTTCTATGGAAGAAAACTATCAAGAAAAACAAAGAGCTACAATTATTGCGATTTAAAAGAGTTTGACTTTTTTTTTGATGATTCCAAATTTAAAGATCTTAAATTAATAATAAATAATACTGCATTAAGAATAAATCTTGAGATAGGTTTTGGCATAGGAGAAAATCTAATATTTCAATCAGAAAAATTTACAAAGGAAATTTTTCTAGCTTGTGACCCTTTCATCTCTGGTGTTTTGAAATTAAAAAAAAAAATAGAATTAAAAAAGCAAAAGAACATTTATTTTACTAATCTAGATATTCTTAAATTATTTAATTTATTAAAGAAGATTGTTCTCCACAAAGTTTATATTTTATTTCCTGACCCATGGCCAAAGAAAAGACATAAGAAAAGAAGAATAATCAATAAAAATTTTGTAAAACATCTTGGACAAGTTACGTGTAATAAATCCAAGGTATTTATAGCAACAGATGATGAAGATTATTCTAATAATATATTAAATACATTTACTGAGGAAAAGTTTTTTAAGTTAGAACTATTTAGAAATGATTACATGAGTTTCGAGGATTTTAATATTTTTCCAACAAAATATTATGTAAAAGCTAAAAATGAAAAAAAGAAAATTAATTTTTTTATTTTTTCAAAATAAAAAAAAATTATTAAATTATTTAAGTTTTATTAAAGTATTGGTATGAATATCTTAAAATTTTAAAATTTCAAAACAAAGTTATAATTTAAAATAATAAGATAATTAAGGTAAGAAATTGGAAAAAGACGAAATAAGAGATACTCAGACTTTTGACATCATTGATGTAGCTAAAAATATTGCTAAAGAAAAAGGTATTGATGAGCTTGAGGTAATAGATGCCATGGAGTTAGCTATCGCAAAAGCCGGAAGAACAAAATACGGCTTTGAACTTGATATAAGGGCTCATGTTGATAAAAAAACAGGAAGAATTGGTTTGTTTAGGTACCAAGAAGTAGTTGATGATATAGAAAATTTACCAATTGAGGAGAGAATTAATAAGATAAATCATTCCAGTCTCACTAAAGATAATAAATCTCTTAATATTGGAGAATTTGTTAAAGAAGAATTACCCCCATTAGATTTTGGAAGAATAGCAGTCCAAACAGCCAAGCAAGTCATCTTTCAAAAAGTTAAAGAGGCTGAAAAAACTATGCAGTTTAATGAATTCAAAGATAAAATAGGTGATATAGTTAATGGAATTGTTAAGAGAGTAGAGTATGGAAATTTAATTATTGATCTTGGTAAAGGAGAAGCAATCTTGAGACGAGAAGAATTGTTGAATAGAGAAGTCTTTAGGAGGTCAGATAGGATTAGGGCTTATATCAATGATGTGAAATATGATCTCAAAGGACCGCAAATATTTTTATCTAGAGCTCACAATAATTTTCTAGTAAAATTGTTTTTTCAAGAAGTACCTGAAATTTATGATGGAATAATTGAAGTTAAATCAGTTGCCAGAGACCCTGGAAGTAGAGCAAAAATAGCTGTTTATACAAAAGAAAAGAGCATTGATCCTGTTGGGGCGTGCGTAGGAATGAGGGGAAGTAGAGTTCAAGCAGTTGTAAATGAATTGCAGGGAGAAAAGATAGATATTGTGTTGTGGTCTGAAGATATTGCCACTTTTGTTGTGAATGCTCTAGGTCCAGCAGAAGTTGATAAAGTTATCATTGAGGAGGATTTGAAAAAAATTGACGTAATAGTCCCTGATGAACAACTAAGTCTAGCAATTGGAAGGAAAGGTCAAAATGTGAGATTGGCTAGTTCATTAAGTGGATGGAGTATTGATATTCTTACTACATCTCAAGAATCAGATAGAAGAAGTGAGGAATTTAAGAGTCTTTCGCAAAAATTTATTAGTTTCTTGGACGTTGACGAAGTTATTGCCCATTTGTTAGTCACTGAAGGTTTTACATCAATTGATGAGTTGGCTATGGTATCACTTGAGGAATTAAACTCAATTGAAGGCTTTGACGAGAATTTATCCAAAGAACTTATTGAAAGAGCTAAAAATTGTGTAGAAAAAACTAGAATTGAAAATTTGTCAAAATTAAAGGAATTTGGAGTTGATGAATACTTATTAAATACAAAACTTTTTAGTACTGATCAATTATTAAAATTGAACGACAATAATATCAAAACAAGAGATCAACTTGCTGATTTATCTAATTCAGAACTTATTGAAATTTTTAGAGACATGAATATTGAAAAAGCTGATGAAATTATTATGGAAGCAAGAAAACATTGGTATAAAAGTTAGATCTAGATGGAAGAAAACGAAGATAACAAAAATAATCCAACTGGAAGACTTCAGCTAAAAAAAACGATTAATGCTGGACAAATAAAGCAAAGCTTTTCACATGGAAGAAGCAGATCAGTTTCTGTGGAAGTAAAAAAAAGAAGAACCCTTACTGGTTTTTCAAAAGATCAGGAAATCGAACAACCAAAATCTCCGGAATCACTAGTTCCAGATATGCTAAAAGGTCAAAAAAAAGATGATACTCCAGAAATAATTGAGGGAGAAAAAGATCAAGGCCAAAATACAAAAAATCAGACATTAAATGACGATAAAGAAAAGAAAAATTTTAAGAAAAGTGTTGTTAAAAATTTTAATGAAACTCAGAGTGTTGATGAAGTCAAAAATAACGCCAACGAGAAAGCTAAACAACCTAAATTTACTAAATCACCTAAAAGTTTTGAAAATAGAAGACAAGGAAAACTTACAATATCTCAAGCCCTTGATGATGGCAATGAAAAAGTTAGGTCACTAGCTGCTATAAAAAGAGCTAGGGAAAAAGCTAAGCTAAGAAATGTAACAAATCAAGATAACAAAGATAACTTAGAGTCGAAAGAGAAGAAAAAAAAGGAAATAATTATTCCTGACTTGATTGTAGTAAATGAGCTAGCCCTGAGACTCGCAGAAAAATCTTCAAATTTAATAAAGTCATTAATGAAATTAGGAGTAATGGCTACCATTAATCAAACCATAGATGGAGATACAGCAGAGTTATTAGTTATAGAGTTTGGTCATGTGCCCAAGAGAGTAAGTGAGTCTGATGTTGAAGTTGGTTTGGGTGGGCCTTCAGACATTGCAAAAGATTTAGAACAAAGGCCTCCAGTTGTTACAGTTATGGGGCATGTTGATCATGGGAAAACATCCCTTCTTGATGTCATTAGAGAAAAAAAGGTTGCTTCAACAGAAGCTGGTGGGATTACTCAACACATAGGATCTTATATAGTTGAAGCAAAAAAGGGTCAGATGATTACGTTCATAGATACCCCTGGGCATGCAGCTTTTAGCCAAATGAGAGCCCGGGGTTCTAACATCACCGATATAATAGTCCTGGTTGTAGCAGCAGATGATAGTGTAAATGAACAAACTATTGAAGCTATAAGTCACGCTAAAGCCTCAGAATGCCCAATAGTAGTAGCAATAAATAAAATAGACTTACCGACAGCTAACCCCCAAAAAGTAGAGGCTGATTTAATGAAACATGAGATCATTAGTGAAAAAATGGGAGGACAGAATGTTTTTGTTAATGTTTCAGCCAAAACTAAAGAAGGAATTGAAAATCTATTAGATTCTATATTGCTACAATCAGAAATTTTAGAATTAAAAGCTAATCCCAATAGAAATGCTGAAGGTACAGTTATTGAATCTAAAATCGAAAAAGGCAAAGGAACAGTGGCATCTATCTTGATACAAAATGGCTCACTAAAAGTTGGAGACATAGCAGTTATTGGAAAAGAATGGGGTAAGGTAAGAGCAATGTATAATGATTCTGGAGAAAAAATTAGCGTTGCACTTCCAAGTTATCCAGTTGAACTACTTGGTCTATCTGGAACACCGAGTTCTGGAGATAAATTAGTTGTTGTTGAGAATGAATCTAGAGCAAGAGAAGTAACTCAGTATAGATCAAGAATGAAAAGAATAGAAGAAAACTCCTCTCTAAAAAGGGTTACTATTGATCAAATGATTGAAAGTGCCTCTAAGGATGAGAAAAAAATAATATCAATTATTATTAAAGCTGATGTTCATGGATCAAAGGAAGCAATAGAGCAAAGTTTAAATAAAATGGACTCAGAAAAAACTGAAATAAAAATAATTCATGCTGCAGTTGGCGAAATCAATGAATCAGATGTAACGTTAGCTATTGCTTCAAATGCCAAAATATTTGGTTTTAATGTGAGGGCAAATACGCAAGCAAAAACTTTATCTAAAAGAGAAGGAATAAGTATAAGTAATTTTTCTATTATATATGAAGTGATTGACGAAGCCCAAAAAATTATTGATGGCTTAGATGAAGACAAAATCAAAGAAACCCTAATAGGTAAGGCAAAGATTAAACAAGTTTTTGAACTTTCAGATTCAAGTAAAGTTGCTGGTTGTTTTTTAGAGGAAGGTAAAGTTACATCTAAATCATTTGTTAAAATTATAAGAGATCAAAATCAAATACACGAATGCAATATTGAAAGCCTCAGAAGAGAAAAAAATCAAGTTAAAGAAGTCTCGAGTGGACTTGAATGTGGGATAGTTCTTTCAAAATTCAACGATGTTATCGAGAATGACAGATTAGAATTTTATGTGAGAGAAAAAGATGAAAAAAAACCTTAGTTTAGAAAAAATTAAGGAAGAGAGAAAAAAGTCAAGAATTGATAAAATTTCTTCATTAATAAAAAAGACTATTGCCGAAATTTTTCTAACACAACATTTTAGCGATTCTAATGGAAAAGATATTATTATTTTTGTATCTAATGTTTTTTTATCTGGAGATGGTAGAGTAGCTAATGTTTCTGTTGAAACCTTAAAAGTTGATATTGAAGTTAAAGAAAAAGAAATTCTCTCAGTGATTGAAGAAAATTCAGTAAAAATTAGGAAAGAATTCTCTAAAAAAATAAAACTTAGATACACACCTAAATTAAGATTTCAACTACAAAACCCTCATAAGATTGAAACTTAGGGTGAAAAATAATCATGTGAATGGATGGTTCTTTTTAGACAAACCAATTGGTGTTACATCCAATTTTGTTTTACAAAAGGTTAAGCGAATTTTTCATAATTGCAAAGCTGGTTTTGTTGGAACACTTGATCCTCTTGCGTCAGGTTTTCTGCCAGTTGCATTAGGTTCAGCTACAAAGATCATTAGTTATATTGAACGAGTTGATAAAAAGTACTTATTCACTGTAAGGTGGGGCGTGAAAACAAGCACTGGTGATTCAGAAGGTGAAATTATTCAAGAAAAAAAAAAATACCCTTCTATTGAGTCTATCAAGAACAACTTAAATAATTATATCGGACATTTAGAACAAATAACTCCTAAATTTTCATCAGTAAAAATAAATGGTTCCAGGGCATATAATTTGGCTCGAAAGAATATCGAATTTCAAACTAAGAATAGAAAAGTTTTTGTGAAAGAAATAAAATTATTAAATATAATCTCTAGAGAAAAAGCTATTTTTTCAGTTGAATGTAGCTCTGGAACTTATGTAAGAAGTCTGGCCGAAAGCATAGCAGATTCATTAGGTACAGTTGGTACAATAACAGAATTAAGAAGAATTAAATTTGGTGATTGTAAGAAAAAACTAATTTCTCTGGATTATTTATTGAGTTTAGTGCATAGTGAGGACCAAAATAAACTTGTGCATCCAATTGATGTAGTTTTTAAAAATGTTACAAAAATTAATTTGAGTGATGAACAAGTAAAAAAAGTTTTAACAGGTAATTATATTAAAATGAATGAAGACATAAGCAATGAAAGCGGTAGCAAAAATGATTTAGTTTTTGCAAAGTATGCAGATAGATATGTTGCTTTAGGTATGATCGAAAAGAGAAATTTTCACCCTAAAAAGTTGCTGATCACATAGATTTTAGCTTATGTTATAATAGTCAAATGAATTCATGGTTTAGGAAATAGAAATGGATAAAACTTCAAAAAGTAAAAACTTAAAAAAAGAAAGTAAAAAAGAAAATAAAGAAAATAAAGAAAATGTTGGGAGTAGTGAGAGCCAAATCACAATTTTTTCAAATAGAATTAAGCATTTAACAGAACATTTAAAATCTAACAAAAAAGATCATAACACTAGAAGAGGTTTGATGAAGCTTGTAGGAAAGAGAAAAAAACTTTTAAGCTATGTAAAAAATAAAAGTAATGAAAGATACGAGTCCATCATAAAGTCTCTAGGTCTAAGGCGTTAGGCAAAATAAGGAGACAATAATGTTTGAAATTTCATCTGTTGAGTTAGACTGGAAGGGTCTAACTTTAAAACTAGAAACCGGTCTTATGGCCAGACAAGCTGACGGGGCAGTTACTTGTACTTTGGGCGGAACGGTTGTTCTTTGTACGGTTTCAGCTTCAAGAGAATCTGATCATGGTAATGATTTCTTTCCATTATCTGTTCATTATATAGAGAAGGCTTATGCTGCAGGAAAGATACCTGGTGGTTTTTTCAAAAGAGAAGGGAGACCATCAGAGAATGAAATATTGAGCTCACGATTGATCGATAGGCCTATAAGACCTTTGTTCCACAGTGACTTTAAAAATGAAACTCAAGTTATATGTACTGTTATAAATTATGATGGAGAAAATGATCCTTCAATTTGTGCCATGATTGGGGCATCAGCAGCACTAACTATTTCAGGTTTACCATTTCTTGGTCCATTAGCTTGTGCAAGAGTAGGTTTCATGGATGGAGAATATATCTTAAACCCAACAAAAGAAGAATTAAAAGATAGCGAACTTGATTTAGTTGTGGCTGGAACAAGAGATGGTGTGCTAATGGTTGAATCTGAAGCTAGTGAGCTTGAAGAAAAAATTATGTTGGGAGCTGTTCAATTTGGATTTAATGAGTTTAAATGTGTTATTGATAAGATCATTGAACTTGCTGAAAAATCGGCTAAAGAATCTTGGCAGATTCCTAAGAAAAAAGAGCCTGATTTTATTAAAAATCTTAAGGATGCTACTTTTAAAGAGTTTTCGCCAATTTATAAAATCAAGGAAAAGAAGAAAAGAAATGATTCCTTAAATGAAGCTCGCAAAAAGATATCAGAACTTTTCCAAAAAGATATAGATGATGATATTCAATTAGGGGATGAAATAAAAAAAATTGAGAAAAATATAGTAAGGTCATCAATAGTAGACTCTGGAAAAAGAATAGATGGAAGAGGGCTGGATGATGTCAGGAAAATTGATGTTAGGGTTGATTTTTTAGAAAATGTTCATGGGAGTGCACTCTTTACTAGGGGAGAAACTCAGGCGCTAGTTACTACTACACTAGGCACAACATCTGATGAACAATTTTTAGATACACTTGATGGTGATATAAAATCAAAATTTATGTTACATTACAATTTCCCTCCTTTTTCAGTAAATGAAGTGGGAAGAATTGGATCAACTGGTCGAAGAGAAGTTGGTCATGGAAAACTTGCTTGGAGGGCCATTTATCCAATATTAAAATTAGCTGATGATTTCCCATATACTATAAGAGTAGTTTCTGAGATCACAGAATCTAATGGTTCATCATCAATGGCAACAGTTTGTGGAACTTCTCTTGCACTAATGGATGCAGGAGTCCCCCTTGCAAAACCAATTGCAGGAATAGCAATGGGATTGATTAAAGAAGAAAAGAAATTTGTTGTTCTAACAGATATTCTTGGTGACGAGGACCATTTAGGTGATATGGATTTTAAGGTAGCTGGGACAGAAAAGGGAATTACTTCTTTACAAATGGATATAAAAATCACTGGTATAACCGAAGATATTATGCAAGAGTCCTTGGCCAAAGCTCAAAATGCAAGATTACATATATTAAAGGAAATGAATAAGGTTTTAAAACAATCAAGAAGCAAAACAAAATCAAATGCTCCTGAAATAAAAAAAATAAAAATAGACAAGAATAAAATTAGAGAAGTTATTGGCTCTGGTGGAAAAGTCATTAAAGATATATGTGAGAAATCTGGAGCAAAAGTAGAAATAGATGATGATGGTATGATAACTATTTTTGCATCAAAATCTAGTGAGGGAAATATTGCCACCGATATGATTAATGAAATTGTTGCTGAACCTGAAGTTGGAAAAATTTATGAAGGTAAAGTAGTAAAAACAACAGATTTTGGTGCATTTGTTAATTTTATGGGAAGTAGAGATGGCTTAGTTCATATCAGTCAGTTAAAAAATGAAAGAGTTGAAAAAACAACAGATGTTGTTAAAGAAGGTGATACAGTTAAAGTAAAAGTTATTGGAGTTGATGACAGAGGTAAGGTAAAATTAAGTATTAAAGACGTTTAATATTATATGAAAAAGATTGACTCTATAATTTTGTCAGGTAAAGAATCTCTCCCTCTTATAGAAGGTGGGAAGGGAATAGCCGTGAGCAGTGGTCAGAGTTCTGGAGCTTGGGCAAAAGCTGGGGGAGTTGGAACGTTCTCCGGGGTTAATGCAGATTCATATGATAGTAAAGGTAATTTAATCCCTCAAGTATATAAGGAAAGAACTAGATCAGGAAGACACAGAGAGTTAGTTGATTTCTCAGTTTCTGGTGCAATTGAACAAGCCAGGATTGCAAGAGATATTGCTGGAAAAAATGCTCCTATTCATATAAATATTTTATGGGAAATGGCAGCTGCAGAAGAGATTTTAACTAGAACATTAGAAAAAGCAGCAAATATTATTGACGGCGTTACTTGTGGTGCTGGCATGCCATACAAATTATCTGAAATTGCTGCTAAATTTGGAATTTATTATTATCCAATTGTTTCTTCTGCTAGAGCATTTAATGCCTTGTGGAAAAGGTCATATCGTAAAACCTCAGATTATCTTGGCGGTGTGGTTTATGAAGACCCTTGGCTGGCTGGAGGCCACAATGGACTATCAAACAGTGAAAACCCTCTAAAACCAGAACCACCTTATCCAAGAGTAAGAGATCTACGTTCACTCATGAATCAATTTGAACTTCAAGAAACACCTATAATAATGGCTGGTGGAGTTTGGAATCTCTCTGAATGGGAAGATTGGATTGATAATTCCGAAATAGGCAAGGTTGCTTTTCAATTTGGTACAAGACCATTATTAACTGAAGAAAGTCCAATTCCAGATGCTTGGAAAAAGAAACTTTTAACAATTAAAAAAGGTGAGGTTAGTCTCCACAGATTTAGTCCAACAGGATTTTACTCATCAGCAGTAAAAAATGATTTTCTAATGGAACTAGAGGAAAGGTCTGAAAGACAAACTCCTTTTCTTAAGGAGCAAACAAATGAATTTAATGAAAAAATTGAAATAGGCCCAAGAAATAGAGCCTATTATGTAAAACATTCAGACAAATCAAAAATTATTGAATGGATTAAGAAGGGTTTTTCTAAACCAATGACTACACCAAACAACACTTTAATATGGGTGACTCTAAAAAAAGCAAGTCAGATTGTTAAAGATCAAATAGATTGCATGGGATGTTTATCACAATGTCTCTTCAGTAATTGGGCACAAGATGAGAAAGGAACAACTGGAAAGAAAGCAGATCCCAGGTCTTTTTGTATTCAAAAAACGTTGCAAAAAATTAGTCATGGAATTTCAAATTTAGAAAATGAATTGATGTTTGCTGGCCATTCCGTTTACAGATTTGCTCTTGACCCATTTTACAAGGGAGGCTTTATTCCAAAAGTCAATCAATTAGTTGACAGAATAATGAAGGGACTGTAATTTCAGTAATAGGAGACTAGATTATGACTTCCAATGAATATATCAATAATGCGTTAGATATGTTGAGACACTCGTCTCTAAAAGTTACAAAGCAAAGAATAAATATGATAAATCTGTTATTCAAGAATGGAGCCGCACATCATACAGCTGAGCAAATTTATAGTGAAGTAAATAAAAAAAGATTAAAGATATCACTAGCTACAATCTACAACTGTCTCAATCAATTTACAGAATGTGGAATTGTTAAGATAGTAAAGATTTCTAGTGATAAGATCTTTTATGATACCAATATTAAGGACCACCACCATTTTTTCTGCAAGAAGTCTGGTGAATTGATAGACATAAAAACAAATCAAGTTCAAATTTCAAAACTTCCAAAGATTCCAAAAGGAAAAGTATTTCAGTCTGTTGAAGTGATTGTAAATATCACCGAATAGTGAATGAAATTCTATTATTGCATTCTAGCAAAATTAAAATAATGATTAATTATCACTAAATCCCCAGATATTTTTTTTACTAATCCAACCTTTAATTTCACCCTCTTTTATAAAACACCAATCCTTGATACATTTTTGATTTTCCAGAACAAAGTTCTTTTTTATCTTTGCCATTTTTTTTGATTCTGGATTTGGGAATTTAAAAATAACCCCCTCTGAAATTGTTACAATTACATAGTTCTTTTCTGAAAGTTGTGAGTTAGATACCCAGCCAGTAATACCATTTACATCAGAAATTTTCTTCCAATTCTCAAACTCATCTAAAATTTTTAGTGGGTAACCCTTTTTTAAAATTTTATATATCTTTAGGTGATTTAGACCTGGTCCATTTCTTACGTTTGCTTCTTTAAACTTAGTAGTCATAATTTTTTTTTTTGTTTCTGCTATGCTGTCATTTGGTGATATATTTAAACAGAGACATAAAAAACAAAAAGCGCTGAAGAGATATATGAATCTTAAAAATATCATTATTCTGATTACTAGAAAACTACCAGAAAAGATAGAAAAAAAACTAAAACATAATTTCACAGTTTATATAAATAAAAATGATAAGAAACTTTCTTATAATGATCTTAAGAAAAAAATAAATAATGTTGATATTTTAATCCCCTGTATCAGTGACACCATAGATGCATCTATTATTAAGTCAGGAAAAAAATTAAAATTAATAGCAAATTTCGGAAATGGCGTTGATAACTTAGATCTAGTTACAGCAAAGGAAGAGAATGTTTTAGTTACTAATACTCCCGATGTGCTTACAGAGGATACAGCAGACTTGGTTCTAACAATGATATTAATGATTAGTAGAAAAGTTGTAGAAGCGCAAAAACAATTAATGGATGGAAACTGGACTGGATGGGGTCCAAGTGAAACAATGGGTCAAAGAATAAAGGGTAAGATTGTGGGAATAATTGGTATGGGAAGAATTGGGTCCGCTGTTGCAAAAAGACTAAAAATACTTGGCGTCAAAATTTTTTATCATAATCGAAGACGCTTAAATAAGAGTCAAGAAAGAAATTATAATGCTCAGTACTTTGAAAATTTGGATTATATGATTTCTAAAGCAGATATTATTACTATTCATTGCCCTTACACTCCTGAGACATTTCATCTACTCTCAAAAAAAAGACTAAAACTCTTAAAAAAGAATTGTATTATAATCAATACATCTAGAGGTGAGATTATCGATGAACAAGCTATGGCAAATCTTCTTTTTCAAAAGAAAATTGGTGGAGCAGGTCTTGATGTTTTTGAAAATGAGCCGCAAATCACACCAAAACTCCTTGAATCAGATAATGTAATTTTATTACCACACATTAGCTCAGCAACTATAGAAAGCCGAATAGCAATGGGAGAGAGAGTGATAAAAAATATAGAGTGTTTTACTTCTGGGAAGAAACCTCCTGATTTAGTTAACAAATTAAATTATGACTAAATCTATTCGTTGCAAATTTCACAACTTTTATTTTTCTTTATTGTAATTTTTTTAAGTTCAAAATTCATACAATCAAATAAAATAAGTTCTTTAAAATTACTATTTAATTTAAGAATATAATTTAATGCAAGGTTTGCTTGAATGATTCCACCTAGACCAGCAACGGAAGCAATGATACCCATTTCATCACAGCTGTTGTTGTTATCATTTCTAAGGTTTGGGAAGATACATTTATAACAAGGATTTTTTTCTCCTTTCCAGGAAGCTAAAATAAAAGCTTGAATATCAAAATTTTGTAGAGCAGCGGAAACTAAAATTCTTTTATTTTGGTGACAAAATTTATTTATAATTAATCTTGATTTAAAATTATCTGTGCAATCAAGAATGATCGAACCATTTTTGAGAAATTTGTGTATATTCTCAGATGTAATTTTTTGATCATTAGAAGTTATTTTAGAAGTGCCGTTTATTTCTTTTATTTTTTTTGAAAGTATTTTTGATTTATTTTTTCCTATATCTTTTTCTGTAAATAAAGTTTGTCTGTTTAAATTGCTTAAAACAATAAAATCGTCATCAATTAAATTTAAACATCCAACCCCACTCATTGATAAATATTGTGCAGCAGAGGTGCCTAAACCTCCGCAACCAACAATGGAGATTGATGCATTTGAAATCCTTTTTTGTCCCTCTATTCCAATCTTATCCATAATTATTTGCCGAGAATACTTCTCAAGGTATAGTTCATTCATCTTATTCATTTGTAATATCAGTGAATAAAGGGGTTGATAGGTATCTTTCAGCAAATGATGGAAGAATTATTACTGTATTTTTGTTTCTCATAGAATTTTGTTCATTAATCTCAATAGCTGCTGAAAGAACTGCTCCTGATGAGATACCACCAGCAATACCTTCAATCTTTGCTAACATTCGAGCAAAAGAAAATGCTGAATTATTACTTACAGACAGAACTTTATCAATGATATTTAGATCAAGATTCTTTGGTAAAAACCCCGCGCCTATTCCTTGAATTAAGTGCTGCCCTGGATTAGAACCACTTATTACAGCCGAATCTTCTGGTTCAACTGCAATTATTAAAATTTTTTTGTTTTTTTGTTTGAGATATTTTCCAACTCCAGTGATTGTCCCACCAGTCCCAACTCCTGATATAAAACAATCTAGTTTTCCATTACAGCAGTTCCAGATTTCATGTGCAGTGGTTTGAAAATGGATTTCTGGATTAGCTTGATTTTCAAATTGATTTAAAATCAAACTGTCGGGAGTTTTTTTATTAATTTCCTTTGCTTTCTTAATAGCCCCAGTCATTCCCAATTTTTTTGGTGTTAGGATTAATTTAGCTCCAAAAAATTGAAGCATTTTCTTCCTTTCAATTGACATACTGTCTGGCATTACAAGTATTAATTTGTAACCTCTAGAAGCACATATAAAAGCTAGTGCTATACCTGTATTTCCTGAAGTCGGTTCAATGATTGTTGTTTTAGAAGTTATTAATTTTTTTTTTTCAGCTGAATCAATCATTGCTAATCCAATTCTATCTTTGACTGAACCCAAAGGATTAAAAGATTCAAGTTTAGCAATTATATTTCCACGGAGTTTTAAATATTTTTTTAACTTGTTTAATCTTACCATTGGAGTATTTCCAATAGTTTCATCAATTGAATTGTAAATTTTTGAAAATTCGCTAGATGACAAAATCAACTTTCTTGGAAATATTTTTTTGTATATTTTTTTTTTTTGCAATTTCACATACTTCTTCAATTGAAATAGAATTAAATTGATCAAAGCATTTGCCTGCAACATCATTTATCAAAGGTATTATTATTTTTTGTGAGAGGCTTGAATTAAAGTTAACCGAAGATTTGTTGTGATCTGAAACAGATTTTATTATATCAGAAACTCTTATTTTTCTTCTCTCTTTAGCTAAACTATAACCCCCTTTTGGCCCTCTAGAACCAACGAGAATTTTGCTTTTCACAAGTATTTGGAGTGTTTGTTCTAAATATCTTTTTGGAATGCCCTGCCGCTTCGCTATTGCCTCATTTTGAACTGGAATAGGACCTGAATTGAGTGCTATATCAACAACCGCTTCAATGGCATAAATAATTTTTTTTTGAACTTTAAACAATATTTGTTCCCATTAGACCCCTGTAGATCCAAAACCACCAGAACCTCTAATAGTCTTGTTGAGATTTTTACTTTCAACTAATTTGATATTAGGTAATTTATGAAAAACTAACTGAGCTATTCGCATGCCACGAACTATTGAAAAAACTTTTTTGCTATGATTAATAAGGATAACACCAACCTCACCCCTGTAATCAGCATCGATTGTTCCAGGAGAATTTAGCACTGTCACACAATCTTTTAGAGCTATACCTGATCTTGGCCTTACTTGCGCTTCAATATTTTTAGGCATTTGCAATGAAAATCCGCATGGGATTAATTTAGATAAACCTGATTTAATTCTAATTTCATTTTCAATTGCCGCAAGAAGGTCGAAGCCTGCACTATCTTTAGTTGCTTTCTTAATCTGGTAGAGTCCCTTTCCATTTTTCAGATACTTAAAAAAAATTTCATTCATTATATTAATTTATTTTTTTTTAAAAAAATTAACAATTTTTTTTGAAATTTTTTTTGCTACATCTGATTTTTTCATTTTAGGCCAATGTTCTATTTTTTTGTCAGCTATGAAAGATACTTTATTGTGAGTTGATCCAAATACCTTGTTTTCACCCACATTGTTCGCAATCATCCAATCACAACCTTTCTTCTTAAGTTTTGATTTAGAGTTAGTTATTAAATTTGAGGTTTCAGCTGAAAAACCAATAATTAATTTTGGCTTTTTAGGGTGTTTCGAGATATTTTCTAGAACATCGATATTTTTTAAGAAAGATATATTTAAGGTGTCATTCTTATTCTTCTTAATTTTTTGTGATGAAATTCTTTTTACCTTCCAATCTGATATTGCTGCAGCTGAAACAAGAACATCACAAGGGAGGTTGTTTGCAACTTTATTATAAAAATCAGACGCACTACTAACGTTAATAACATTAATATTCTTTGGTTTCTGGAGGTTTGTTATTCCTGTAATCAAAGTAGTTTTAGCTCCATGGTAATATAAAGACTTTGCAATCTCATAGCCCTGAATACCAGAAGAATAATTACTTAAAAACCTAACTGGATCAATTGGTTCGATAGAAGGACCAGCAGTTACAATGACTTTAAGATCTGATAATGCTTTAGGATAGAAAATATGATTTAGATTATCAATAATATCATCTACTTCCATAAGTTTTCCAGCACCTTTACTACCACAGGCCAAAAGCCCTTTTTTAGGAGAAAAAACTTTGACATTCATTTTTTCAAGAGATTTAAGGTTTCTTTCTACAGCTTTATTGTTCCACATATTTGTATTCATTGCTGGAGCAATTACTTTAATTTTTTTTGAAGCCAGAAGAATATTTGAAGCTAGATCATCTGCAATACCATTTGCCATTTTTGCTATAAAATTTGCTGTACATGGAATTACAATTATAAGATCCACTTCATTAGCTAATTTTATGTGATTCATCTCTTTTTGATGAGAAAGTGAAAAAAGATTAGAGTGTATTTTTTTTCCTAACAAACTTTCAAATGTTATTAAGTTTACAAATTCTTTTGCACTTTCAGTAAGTATGCATTCGATATTAACTTTCTTATCCTGCAGCCTCCTAATAACATCGAGCGCTTTATAGCATGCAATACCCCCAGTAATAATTATAAGTATTTTTTTTTCTTTCAAAAAATTTGTCATGACTCTGATATGTGAATAGAAGCAATTCCATCAAGAATATCAATAACTTCAATATTTTTAAATCCAGTTTTAATTAATTTTTTTGTTAATTCGATCTGATTTGGAAATCTTTTTATACTTTCAACTAGATAAGAATAAGCTTCTTCATTGTTAAGGAAAACTTTTCCATAAAATGGGATAATATGACTATAAATCTTAAATATCTTGTTCAAAAAGACATTGTTAACATGGCTAAACTCCAGGCAGTAGAATTTTCTACCTTTTTTAAGGACCCGCTTAATTTCTTTCAGAGATTGTTGAATATCTGAA
Source organism: uncultured Alphaproteobacteria bacterium (assembly GCA_902530985.1). Lineage (GTDB taxonomy): Bacteria > Pseudomonadota > Alphaproteobacteria > Methylaequorales > Methylaequoraceae > Methylaequor. The sequence goes on along the minus strand of CACACI010000001.1, from coordinate 180,353 downwards.
AAATTTCTCAAACCGAAACTTACAGTTACTGCATCAAAACACTCTTTTTTAAAAGGTATTTTTTCAGCAAGTCCATTTACAAAAAAAACATTATCAAAATCAATTTTTTTTTGTGCTTGTTTTATCATGTTTATGTTTGCATCATAACCTATACATAAACAATCATAATTTTTCCTTATTAATTTTATTATATCACCTGATCCAGACGCCAAATCCAACAAAACAGATCTATTATCAATATCAATTAAATTTACAAATTCTTGTTTCCAAACCCTGTGAAGACCAAAACTCATTAGATCATTCATAAAGTCATATTTTCTTGATACTCTTGAAAATATTTTATTTACTGAGACTTGTTTATTTGACGATTGTGAATTTTTTTGTAATCTTTGCTGCATGCCAGAACTTCCTGAAGTAGAAACTGTAAGAATTTTTTTGAAAAAAAATGTAATTCAAAAGAAAATCTTATCAATTAAAATAGAAGACAGTAATTTGCGTTTTCAAATTTCAAATGAAATTCCGATAAAATTACGCAATTCAATGATAACAAAAATATTAAGAAGAGGTAAGTACTTAATATTTTTATACTCTAACGATTATGCCTTACTATTTCACCTTGGTATGACTGGCTATTTTCGATTAACAGATTCTTATAAGAAAAAGAAGCATGATCATATAGTTTTTATATTTAGCGAAGAAAAACTAATTTTTAATGATATTAGAAAATTTGGATTTGTAAAAATCTATAAAAAACAAAGAATTTTTACTTCGAAACATATAAAGAACTTAGGCCCTGAGCCGCTAAGTAAAGCATTTGATTTTGAATATTTCCATAAGAACCTTAACAGAAAGACTAACATAAAAAATTTACTAATGAATCAAAATTTTGTGTCAGGTTTGGGTAATATATATTGTTCTGAGATTTTATTTGACTCACAAGTTAAACCAACAAGAAGCGTGAAAAGTTTGAAAGATAAAGAATTAAAAAGGATAATTGGATCAGCAAAAAAAATTTTGAAAAATTCTATAAAACTTGGTGGAACAACTATAAAGAACTTTATTGTGTCATATGAAGAAATTGGATATTTTAAAAATAATTTAATGGTTTATGGGAGAGAGGGTTGTAATTGTATGAGGTGTAAGAAATCGATTTTAGTGAAAAAAATTAATCAATCAGGAAGGTCTACTTTCTTCTGCACAGAATGCCAGTTATGAAAAAATTAATAATATTTATTTTGTTCGTATTATTTTCTTTAAATAAAGATTTGTATAGTGAGAACTTTATTCACGGCCTAGAGGATATTCCTATTTACAAGAATATGAAGTATTTAGAGGATTCTTTAGTTTTATTTGATAAAATTGAAGGAAGGTACGTATCATCTGAGATCTATGGTTTTTACAAAAAAACAGAAGTGATTGAGTTTTACGATCAAATACTACCAAATCTTGGATGGGTCAAGATTAAATTTAATGTCTTTGAAAGAGGAAATGAAACCCTAGAAATTAAAATATCAGAAGAAAGTAATAAAACTTCAGCTGTTTTTAAAATATATCCAGGAAAATAAAACAATTAATTTCTTGACCTAAACTGATTGGGAAAGTATAAAAACCAGTTGAATGGCTAATATTAAATCTGCAAAAAAAAGAATTGTTCAGAACCTAAAACGTTCCGAATACAATAAGTTTAGAAGATCAAGAATAAAAAGTGGTATTAAGAAATTACTTACTCTTTCGACTGGGAAAAACAAAGTTGAAATTAATAAAGCATTTCTTAAGGTTGAATCTTTGCTTGCTAGATCCATTTCAAAAGGTGTTTATAAAAAAAATACTGCATCCAGACTAATTTCTAGATTATCAAAAAAAGTTAAATCTGCTGGCTAATTTTTTTTTTTCCGATTGATTCAAGATTTTTTATTAGTTACTCTTTTAGTTTATAAATTATGACTGAATTAGATTACTTGGGTGACCTAAACCCTAAAGAAGCATGGAAATTGTTGGAACAGCACAAAGACTGTCAATTGATAGATTGTAGATCAGCGGCGGAATGGACATTTGTTGGGGTCCCTGATTTGGGATCAATCAATAAAAACGTTTTTTTTATAGAATGGCAAACTTTCCCGCTTATGGAACAAAACAGTAATTTCTTACAAGAAGTTTCAGACTCTGGACTTGATAAAGACAGTAAGATAATATTTATTTGTAGATCAGGTGCAAGATCAAGGTCAGCTGCTGAATTTTTAACAAATTATGGTTACAAGAATTGTTATAATTTTTCTGAAGGTTTTGAGGGATCTCATGACTCAAATGGTCATAGAGGAAGTGTAAGTGGTTGGAAACAATCTAACCTTCCTTGGAAACAAGGATGAGGAAAAATGGTTGAAGATGACTCTAAAGATTTGGGAGAGATCCAAGCCGAGTGGGTAACAGTAAGAGGAAGAATTCGTCAAAAAATCGGAGATGCTCAGTTTAAAAGCTGGATTAAAGTCATTTCACTTAAAGATTGTGTCGATAGAAAAGTGATTCTTAGTGTCCCGAGTTCTTTTATAAAAACTAGAATAATAGAGCAGTATCTAGATATAATTAAAAGTTATTGGTTAGTACAAAACCTTAAAATAAGTGATATTGAAATTGTTGTATCATTAGAGAAAACTGATAATTCTCAACGACCTAGCCTTGAGAAGAAAAGTAATAAACCCAAAAATTTAGAGGTTAAGCAAGAAGATATTTTTAGTTCTATTAGTTCGGATCTAGACAGTCGTTTTACTTTTTCTAATTTTATTGTGGGAAAACCCAATGAATTAGCTTTTGCTGCAGCTAGAAGAGTTTCTGAGGCAGATGATGTTCCATTTAATCCTTTATTTCTATACGGTGGTGTTGGCTTGGGAAAAACGCATCTTATGCATGCAATTGCACATGAGATAAAAAACAGAAAACCACTTAGAAGAGTTATTTATATGTCAGCAGAGAAGTTTATGTACTATTTTATCAAAGCGCTGAGGTTTAAAAATACTGTAGCCTTTAAAGAACAATTTAGAAACGTTGATGTTTTAATGATTGATGATGTCCAATTTATTTCAGGAAAAGATTCTACCCAAGAAGAATTTTTTCACACGTTTAATGCATTGATTGATCAGAATAAACAACTTATAATTTCTGCAGATAAATCACCTCAAGATCTTCATGGAATAGAAGAGCGCATGAGGTCAAGATTGGGTTGGGGCTTAGTTGCAGATATTCATCCACTAACTTACGAACTAAGATTAGGTATTCTTCAGGCAAAAGAAGAAAAACTATCCGCTAGAATATCACCAAATATATTAGAGTTTCTAGCTCATAAGATAACTTCTAACGTAAGAGAACTGGAAGGAGCATTAAATAGACTTGCAGCTTTTTCGTCATTAGTAGGAAGAGAAATTAATATAGACATGGTTCAAGATTTGTTAAAAGATTTACTTAAATCTTCTCAGAGAAAAGTAAATATAGAAGAAATTCAGAAAAAAGTTTCCCAACATTTCAACGTTAAAATTTCTGATATGAGTTCTGCTAGAAGGTCACGGACAATTGCCAGACCAAGACAAATTGCAATGTATTTATCAAAAAACCTTACATCAAGATCTCTTCCAGAAATAGGAAGAAGGTTTGGTAATAGGGATCATACGACTGTGATTCATGCTGTGAAGAAAGTTGAAGAATTAATGACGAAAGACAATAGTTTTGATGAAGATGTGCAACTTTTAATAAGAATGCTTGAATCGTAATATGGAATTTTCAATTCCTCAGAAAAAACTTCTAGAATGTTTGAATCACTTTCAAAGTGTCGTTGAAAGAAGAAACACGATCCCTATACTTTCTAATATAAGGATAGTAACTGATGAACAAAAAAAGCACTTAGTCATCACTGCTACTGACTTAGCATTAGAGTTGAGTGAGAGTTTGCAAGCTGATATAAAACAGCCCGGAGGCATAACAATTCCTTCAGCACTTTTCTTTGATATAATAAGGAAGGCACCTGAGAATTCGAACATAAACTTAAAAAAAGAAGAAAAAACTGATCTTATATACGTTTCTTTCGATGAATCAAAGTTCTCAATTCCGTCATTACCTATAGATGATTTTCCAGTTATGGATGTAAATGAATTGGATACAACTATTGAAATAGAATCAACTGCACTAAAAACCCTCATAGATCACTGTAAATTTTGCATGGGTCTTGACGAGTCAAGACAATATCTAAATGGTATTTATTTGCATTTGAGTAAAAATTTGATATCCACTGTGGCAACGGATGGCCATAGACTTTCCAAGAGTTCTTTAACACAGGATTTTTCAGGGGATTTTGAAGGTATTATCATTCCAAAAAAAACAGTATTTGAAATATCAAAAATTTTGGAAGATTTTGAAGATAAAATAATTTTAAATTTTTCTAAAACAAGATTAAAAGTTGTTTTTGGGGAAGTAAAAATAATCACCAAATTAATCAATTCATCTTTTCCAGATTATGAAAGTGTCATTCCGACAACTAATGACCAAATTATGATTGTAGATTGTAAAAGCTTTAGTGAGAGTATTGATAGAGTTTCTACAATTTCAAATGAAAAATTTAGAACAGTAAAGTTTGATGTATCTAATAATGTATGTGTTGTAAGTTCTTTTGGAACAGAGAAGTCCATTGGAACAGAAAATGTAAAAGTTGATTATAATGGTCCAGCATTTAGTATTAATTTTAACTCGAGATATGTGCTAGATGTCTTAAATATTATAAAAGAAGGAAGTGTGAAGTTTTATTTTTCAAAAAACACTGCACCTACAATTCTAGAGAGCACTTCTATTAAGAACACACTTTTTCTGATAATGCAAATGAGGGCTTAAAGTTTCCTTAATGAATAACAATTTTAGGATTACAAGGCTTAAACTAAATAATTATAGAAACCATAAATTTCTTCAAATTATACCTGAAAAGGATATAATCTTAATCTCTGGAAAGAATGGCTCAGGCAAAACAAATATATTAGAGTCAATATCATTATTTGATTCAAATGCTGGATTTAGAAATGCAACTTTGTCTGAATTGATTAATTCGGATTTGATAGGCCCACCTGAACTATTTGGAGTCAACATATCTGGCTGTTTAAGTGATGAACCTATAGAAATGGGTTTGGGCATGAAAAAAAAGACTGATATATTAAAAAAAATTGTTTCTTTAAATAGCCAAAAAAAGAATAATCTAAAAAAGATAATGAATGTTTTTTGGGTTTTACCGCAGATGTCTCATCTTTTTCAATCTAGCCCAGAGGATAGAAGAAATTTTTTAGATTTAATGATCTCAACCACTGATGATTTCTATAAAAAAAAAATACTTGAATATAAAAAGTATAAGTACGAAAGACTGAAAATTCTTAAAAATAATCAAAATATCAAGAATCAGAAATGGTTAGATATTGTGGAAAAAAAGATGTCAGAAGTTGGCGTTATGATATGTGATTCCAGAAGAGTTTTTTTAAATTCACTAAATAGAAGCTTTAAGAAAATTGACGATCATATACCCTTGTTGTATTTGAAACTAAACGGCGAAATGGATAAAGTATTAGAAAAAAAACCTGCCTTATATGTTGAGGCATTAATTTTGGATACACTTAAGAACAATAGAGAAAAAGATTCGATTACAGGTAGAACAAACTTTAGTGTGGATAGGACTGATTTATTGGTTTTTGATAAACATTCAAAGCAAGAAGCAAAAAATTTTTCTACAGGGGAACAGAAAATCATAATTATTTCAATTATCTTTTCGTTCTTAAATATTCTTGAAAAGGTCAAAGCATCTAGAGTTTTATTTCTACTTGATGATATATTTTCTTATTTAGATAATAGATTTATTAAAAATATTATTATGAGATTAGATGATTTGAAATTACAAACGTGGATAACTGATGTAAGGGCAAATTCTCTGAATGATATACAAAAAGGTAATTCAATTATTCATAACATAAATATTGATGATTATAGGTTTAAAGTTGTTAATAATTAGTTATAATAATAAGATCAATTTAGGTTTTAATATTGGAAGTAGAAAATAATCAAGTTAATGATCAAGCATATGATGCTGAATCAATAAAAGTACTAAAAGGTCTAGATGCTGTTCGAAAAAGACCTGGAATGTATATTGGTGATACAGATGATGGTTCTGGACTTCACCATATGGTCTATGAGGTTGTTGACAATTCTATAGATGAGGCACTTGCTGGTCATTGTACTTCGATTGTTCTAACTTTAAATTCAGATGATTCCATAACTATTTTTGATGATGGCAGAGGAATACCTACAAATATTCATAAAGAGGAAGGTATTTCAGCAGCAGAGGTAATTATGACGCAACTTCATGCTGGAGGAAAATTTGATCAAAATTCATATAAGGTTTCTGGTGGTTTGCATGGTGTTGGTATTTCTGTTGTAAATGCTTTATCTGAGTGGCTGGAGTTAACTATTCAAAGAGACAAAAAAAAATATTTTATGAAGTTTAAAGATGGTGTTCCAGAATCCTCCTTAGAGGAAATTGGAACATCGGAATCTACTGGAACAACTATAACTTTCATGCCTTCAAAAAAAACATTTTCTAAGATCAAGTTTGATTTTGTTAAGCTGGAATCTAGATTGCGAGAATTGGCTTTCCTCAACTCTGGAGTTAATATAAAACTGGTTGATAAAAGACCTGATGAGCCGGTTGAGTCACAATTATCATCTCGAGGTGGGCTAAAAGCTTATGTAAAGTTTTTAGATAAATCAAAAGAATCAATCACTAGTGAAATAATATCATTTAAAGGCGATTCAAGCGATATTCATGTTGAAATGGCCTTGCAATGGAATAAGAGTTATCATGAGAATTGCTTGGTATTTACAAATAACATACCTCAAAGAGATGGAGGAACGCATCTTGCTGGCTTTAGATCAGCACTTACCAGAACAATAAATACTGCTTCAAATAACATTGGATTACAAAAAAAGGAGAAAATTAATTTAACTGGAGACGATGCTAGAGAAGGCCTTACAAGTATTCTTTCTGTAAAGGTGCCTGACCCAAAATTTTCTTCTCAAACAAAAGATAAATTAGTATCATCAGAAGTTAGACCAATTGTAGAGTCAATAGTTTCTGATAGACTATCTAATTGGTTTGAAGAAAATCCAAAGGATTCAAAACTTGTTATAACTAAGATATTTGAAGCTGCAGTAGCAAGAGAAGCTGCAAGAAAAGCAAGAGAAGTTTCCAGAAAAAACTCGGCTTTAGAGATCTCCTCACTTCCTGGAAAGCTTGCAGACTGTCAGGATAAATCCCCAGAAAATAGTGAACTATTTATTGTAGAAGGAGATTCAGCGGGAGGCTCTGCTAAGCAAGCACGGGATAGAAAAAATCAGGCTGTATTGCCATTAAAAGGAAAAATACTAAACACTGAAAAGTCAAGATCAGATAAAGTCATTAATTCTGCTGAAATTGGCACTCTAATTCAAGCACTTGGAGCTGGGTTTCATCCAGATTTTAATTTAGAAGATTTACGATATCATAAAATTATAATTATGACAGATGCAGATGTAGATGGTTCACATATTAGAACATTACTTCTTACTTTTTTTTATCGTCATATGCATGAGCTTATCGAAGAAGGTTTTGTTTATATTGCTCAACCACCCTTATTTAGAATTAAAAAAAATAAATCAGAGCTATATTTGAAAGATGAAAAAGAGTTGGATAATTACTTTATTCAAGAGATAGCTGAAAATGGTGCTCTTAAACTTAAAGATGGCCAATTATTTAAGGGAAGTGCTTTACAAGAATTATTTATAAATTTAAAAAAGTTTATTGACGTTTTAGATCAGGTTAGTAAAAAAAATGAAAACTACTTAAACTTACTTGAACAAGCAACAATAGCTAGTTTTTTTAATAATTCAAATTTTCAAAGTGAAAAAAAGACTAATGATACAATTCAATATCTATTAAAAAGATTAAACTTTATAGATAGCAAGTGGACTTTAAGAAGTTCTAATGATAATGAATTCGTATTTAATAGAGAAGAAAATAAAGTTAACGAGGATTTTAAGATTAGTCGAAAAGCTATTGAACAAGGATTATTTGAAAGTTTAAATAAATTTAGTGAATTAATTCAAGACTTTTTTCTTAGTCCCTCTACTTTGATTTTAAAGGAAGAAGAGAATCAAATTAAAACTCCAAGAGATTTGTTGCGTTTTGGGACAGAATTTTCCAAAAAAGGAATTACAGTTCAGAGATATAAAGGATTAGGTGAGATGAACCCCGACCAGTTGTGGGATACAACTTTAGATCCAACATATAGATCGATATTAAAAGTTAGAATAGATGATGCCCAAAGAGCCAATGAAATATTTTCTGAGTTAATGGGTGAAGATGTGGATAAAAGAAAAACATTCATTCAATCAAATGCTAAAAAAGTTTCTAATTTGGATGTATAGAAATATTTTATAATTTTATTTTGGATTAAAAAACTTGAAGGCTTTAAGATGGTTGCTAATAATTTTTATTTGGCTTGCTTTGCTGTCAAGTATGGCAGTTACATGGTCTTTATTAAATTTGCCAGAAACTGAGTCAATTCAAATTTCAAGACAACCAAGTATTACATTCTTGGATAAGGATGGAAGAATAATTGCATCGTATGGGGATATTTATGGAAAATCAATAAAATTTAATAAACTTCCTAAGAACCTAATTAATGCTGTAATTGTTACAGAGGATAAGAGGTTCTTCCATCATTATGGAGTGGATGTGAAAGGAGTCTTAAGAGCTGCGTATGTTAATATTCGAGAGAGAAGAATAGTTCAAGGTGGGAGTACTATAACACAGCAATTGGCTAAAAATTTATTTTTAACACCAGAAAGATCATTTACAAGAAAACTTCATGAATTAATATTAAGTTTATGGTTAGAATTACGTTTTACTAAAAAGCAGATCTTAAGTATTTACTTAAATAGGGTTTATTTAGGTTCAGGAACTTATGGAGTTCAAGCTGCCTCAGAAAAATACTTTAATAAGAAAGTAGAAGAACTTGATCTCTATGAATGTGCAGTTATAGCAAGCCTTTTAAAAGCACCATCAAGATATAACCCAATAGCAAATAAACAACTGTCCAAAGAACGAGCATCATTAGTGCTTGAGAATATGGCTAAAAATAAAATGATTACTAAAATAAAAGTTAAAGAGGCAAAATATAATAACCAAAAATACTCAAAATTTACTGCAGCACCTAAAAGTACCAGATATTTTATTGATTGGTTACTCCCAAGAGTAAAAGCACACGTTGGCGAAATAAATGAGGATTTAATAGTTAGAACAACATTAGATGTGAAGTTGCAAAAAATAGCAGAAGATTCTTTGAATGAGATAACAATGAAATATCCCTCTGCTGACCAATCTGCATTGGTTGGACTTGATTTAGACGGTGGAGTTATTTCAATGATAGGAGGAAGAGATTATGGTGATTCTCAATTCAATCGAGTTACTCAAGCAAAAAGACAACCTGGTTCAGCATTTAAAATATTTGTATATCTTGCTGGATTAGAAAGTGGGATTACACCTAAGGATTTGATGGTTGACTCTAAAATAAATATTAATGGATGGTCACCAAAAAATTATAAAGACGATTATAGAGGAGAGGTGAGTGTAGAAGAAGCTTTTTCGAAGTCAATAAATACAGTTGCAGTCAAAATATCAGAAAATATTGGCAGAGAAAAGGTTATTAAAATTGCAAAATTAATGGGAATAAATAGTCCAATTGTAAACTCTCCATCTTTGGCATTAGGTACATCTGAGGTAAGCCTTCTGGAGTTGACAGCAGCATATGATGTACTTGCAAATAATGGAGATGGAATATTTGTTCATGGTATAAGGTCAATAGAAAATACAGAAGGCGAGAATCTTTTTAGAAGGAAAATTCAAGGACCAGGAAAAATTCTAAATACTAGAACTGTGAGAACAATGACCCAAATGATGGAAAAAACTATACAGAATGGAACGGGAAGGAAAGCTAAAATAAATAGACCTGCAGCTGGTAAAACTGGAACTAGTCAATCTTTAAGAGATGCATGGTTTGTTGGTTTTACATCAAGTATAGTTGTTGGTGTTTGGTTTGGCAATGATGACGATTCTCCAATGGAAAAAATTACTGGAGGGACGGCACCAGCGGTTTTATGGGGCGAATTTATGCAGAAAGCACATAAAAATATAAAACCTCGTGCTCTAAATTATGAATACATAAGTACAGAATCGACATTTGAAACAAGACAAAAAATTCAAAAAATTATTGAAAAGTCAAAAGTCAAACCAAAAAAGAATGTCTTCGAATCAATTTTAGATAACTTTTTTTAAAAATAATCTTTCATTTTTGTTTTCAGATCATCTGGCTGGAAGTGAGTAATATATTTATCATCTTTGTCTAGAAGAAAAAATAAAGAACTATGATCAATTAAATAATTTTCATTGGTAGAAAAGTCATTATTTTTTCTTACAAATATCTTAAAGTTTTGAATTGTTCTATTAATTTGCTCATCAGTTCCTGTTAAACCCAAAATTGATGGATTAAAGTTTTCTAAGAAACTTTTTATTTGAAGTTTATTATCCCTTGTTGGGTCAACTGTAATAAAGATAAATTCCATTTTTTTTAAGAATTCTGGATTATGGTCTATAAATTTTGAAAGTTTTAACATATCGAAAGGACAAACATCTGGACAGAAGGTGTATCCAAAATAAACTAATTTTTTTTTTTTAATTAATCCAGAGTTGAAAGTCTTACCATTATGATCAGTAAGTAATATGTTTCCTCCAATATTAATATTATAATTGTTTTGGCTTTTCTGAAGTTCATTAATAATGATTATTCCAATCATAATTGTGATCACAACAGCAAGCATTAGAAATATGTTTCTTTTGAAGATTAATTTATATTTTTTCATCTCTATGAATTATTATATAAGAAGGATTTGGTAATTCTCCAGTAAATTTGGTGTTTAAATCGTTTGACAAAATATAGCTACCCTGAATAATCAAATTAAAAATCAATCCTCTTTCCAATGAATTTTCTTTTATTAATAAATTGATTTGACTGAACTCTTCTTTTGTTTGCAAATAAACTATTAGTTTTTCAAAATATGAATTCTCAATTATTTTTGATATTATCTTAATATCAAACTTTTTGATTACAGTTACTGAAGAATTCTTTTCTCTGTCTGTTAATAGATCAGTGTTTTTATTTAAACAATTGATCACATTTATTACTCCTGGGATAATCTGACATTCAATAGTCTTTGCATTGAAAAACTTTAATTCTTCCAGACTATTATGATCAAGAAAAGGGTCTCCATTAATTAGGTGTGCTATTGAATTATTTTTTTGAAATAAAGCGAGCAATTTTTTCCATAAAAAATGATTATTCTTTTGTGAAAAGTCTTCTTGATAATATATCTTTTTATTATTGCTTTTAAGCATCTTAATAAAACTATTATCAAATTCTTTAGATAGGATAATTGATTCAGATATCTCAATTTTTTTAATTGCTTGAATTGTGCAGTCAAATAAATCTGAGGGGTTTGCACCTATTATATAGATTATTTTTCTGGATTGTGACATTATATAATATTATGAATATGCAAAAAAATAATGAAAAACCATAATTTTTTTTTTTTTTTCGTCTTTCTTTTTTTTATTATACAAGAAAATGCTTATTCTGTGGATGATAGTGATATTCTAATTGATCACGTCTTCATGACCGCTATTAAAAAATCAAACTACCAAAAAGTTGAAGAAATGATAGATAAAGATGCAGCCATAAATTATAAAGATTCCAAGGGTCTGGTTGGACTAGCATATGCTTTAGAGAATGACGATAAAAGAATGTTTAAACTTTTAATTGATAATGGAGCTGATCCAAGGGTTAAAGTATTAAATAGAACATCTTTACTAATCTATTATATATCAATGAATAGATATTCTCTTATTGAAGACATGATTTTATCAGGAATGGACATAGATTTTCAGGATAAATTAGGTATGACGGCATTGATGCATGCTATTGAGAAAGCTAACGTAAATGCTGTAAATATCTTAGTAAGAAAAGAATTTAATAAACAGATAACTGATTTATCAGGTAAAACAATTTTTGAGTATTCTAAATTATCTAGAAATATATTGATAAAAAAATTAGTTGAGAGTTTAGAGACTTTGAATTAATTTTCTTGATAGAACATTAATGATTTTATTATAGTGAGAAAGTGGCAGTAAGTTGTAAGTTTCAAGATAATTAGATATTGTTTGTAAATTCTTTTTGTATAAGAATCCATTAAAGAAAAATAGGGGATGTAGAATAATAATATTTGGTTTCTTATGCAAACTTCTGAGTTTTTTTAAAACATTTTGTTCCTCACCAACAAAATGGCATATCCCTGTTTTTATCTGAAGTTTTTCTGACAATCGTTTAGTATATTCATCTAACGCTTTAATAACATCAATTTTTGTACTCATGGAACAAGATGTTATAAGAACATCACATTTTTTTATATAATTATTAGTCGTGACGATTTGATAAATATTGGGAAGTATATCTTTAAAAAGAGAAAGTTTATTTATCAAATAGATTTTTTTTTTACTATTGTTAGGAAGACTATTGATCTGATTTTCAATGTCTTCAATCATATGTTTTCCATCAAAAAGTAACAATGGGAAGAAAAGCACTTTTTTATAGCGAGCAACTAGACTAATCAAGCAACTTTGAATGGATGGTTGGTTGATTTCAATAAAACAATGATAAATATTTAGAAAACCTGTTTTAGTCTTTATTTTTTCTTTTAAGTTTAAAAAATCTGAAACATAATTATTATTTCTAGATCCGTGTCCACATAAAACAATTGCCTTGTCTTTAGTTTGCTTTTTTATATTCATCAATTGTATTTAAAATTTTAGATAAACTTGAAATACCTTTAGAAATAGCCTTATTATTTATTATTTCCTCTGAAGATAGTTCTGTTCCATGAATCACTTTATTTAGATCGTTCCTTGGTTGAAGGTAAGTTCCTTCAAATGAACCTCCAACAAATAAACCTGCATTATCAGAGAACGTATAGATATCTGCTAACCTTAATGTGCTCTCAGCTGAATATCCTACTCCTGAATTTATGATGGCAGCATCAATGTCAACTCCCAACTTAACCCTTTCTTTAAGAATGGAGTTAAGCCCTCTATTGGTCATTATAGTCATTACAACTTTTGCTGACTTTGCGCCGATTTGCAATCCAAAACTCACACCGCCAATTGAATAAAAAAATGGTCCAGAGAATTTATCTTCTGATCTTCTTATTAATAAGAGACCGTTACCACCCTTGGCTCCAAAAATAAAACCTCCTTCATATACCTCTGGGAAAATTATGATTGCTCTTGCATTGTTTAAATAGTCTTGAAGATTTTCAAACTCAGAATTTCCAATTAAAGTTTTAAGACTTTGCTCAGATGAATGAATAAGTTGTATAGCAGTTATTTTTTTTTCATTATTTGAATATGAAAAATTAAAATTGGAAAAAGTGAAAACAAGAAATAATATTATTTTTAAAATGTAATATCTCATTTTAGATGTTATTAATCATACTAAGTTTGATATTATTAAGATAGAAAAAAATTGAAAATTCAGATATCAATAATTATTGCATTAATTTTTTTAGTACACGATGATTCAGATGCTGGAAAAATTAGAATTTTTGTTTCTAATTTTGCGAAGGAAGAAGGTGTTATCCGTTATGGGGTTTATAATGACCCAGAATTTTTCCCTAATGAAGAAGGAAAAATTCTTGGTGGTTCTGCGAATGTTTCCAAAGTAATTAATAATGGTATTACAATAAATAATCTAGAAGAATCTATATATGCTGTTGCAATTTACCATGACCAGAATTCCAATAAAGAATTTGATACATTCCTTTCCATTCCAGTTGAAAGATATGGTTTTAGTAACAACGCAGAGGTTTTTCTTGGCCCCCCAGAATTTGAAGATGCAGCAATATTTGTTGGTGCAGATGACATTGTGGATATCATGATTGAGTTGAGATGAAAAAAAGGATTTTAGTAACTGGTGGCGCGGGTTTTATTGGTTCTTACTTATGTGAAAAATTAATAAGAGACGGACATTATGTAATTTGTTGTGATAATTTTTACACAGGAAGCAAAGAAAATTTAAAAAAAATTTATGATAATAAAAATTTTGAATTACTTAGACACGATGTAACTTTTCCACTTTATGTTGAAGTAGACCAGATATTTAATTTTGCGTGTCCAGCATCACCTATTCACTACCAAAATAATCCTGTTCAAACTGTAAAAACATGCGTTCACGGGGCGATTAATATGCTGGGGTTAGCAAAAAGAACTAAAGCAAGAATAATGCAAGCATCAACATCAGAAATTTATGGAGACCCAGAGGTACATCCTCAGAGAGAATCATATAAGGGTTCAGTAAGTATAGAGGGGCCTAGAGCATGCTATGATGAAGGAAAAAGATGTGCTGAGACAATTTTTTGGGATTATCAGAGACAACACAAGGTGGATGTTAAAGTTATTAGGATTTTTAATACATTTGGTCCAAGAATGCAGCCAAATGATGGTAGAGTTGTGTCAAATTTTATTTTACAAGCCCTTACTAATAAAGATATAACTGTTTATGGAAGAGGTGAGCAGACTAGATCATTTTGCTATATTGACGATTTGGTATCCGGAATCATGTTAATGATGAATTCTGAAAAATTTCCAGGACCTCTAAATTTAGGTAATCCAAGTGAAATCTCAATATTAGAATTAGCTAAAGAAATTATCGACCTAATTGGAAGTAATTCAAAAATTATTTACAAGGATTTGCCTCTAGATGATCCGCAAATGCGATGCCCAGACATTTCATTAGCAAAAAAAAAATTAGACTGGTCACCAAAATTTGATAGAAAGTCAGGGTTGAAAAAGACCATCAAGTATTTTGAATTATTATTTAAACAGGGTTTAATCTAATGGTTGCACAAGGAAAGATTTTATGTATTGGCGACATCATACTTGATTCATACGCTCACGGTGAAGTAAAAAGGATCTCACCTGAGGCACCCATACCGGTCTTAAAAGTTAATAACAATAGTTATGAAGTTTTGGGTGGATGTGGAAATGTAGCTAGAAATATATGCGCAGCAGGAAGTCAGTGTCATATAATATCAATCTGCGGAAATGATCAGGAATCAAGTACTTTAAGAAAACTACTAAACGAGTGTAACAAATTATCATTCAATCTAATTATTGATAATGATAGGTTCACAACAAAGAAAATTAGATTTGTATCAGAAAATCAACAAATACTTAGAGTAGATAGAGAGTTAAATTATCCAACAAGCTATAAAATAGAATCAAAAATTTACCAAACCTTTAAAAAGAAGGTAGATTATTTCGATGTTATTGTTATTTCTGATTATAATAAAGGAATGCTAACAGATTCACTTCTTAGTTCAATTATAAATCTCTCTAAAAAAAAGAAGAAGAAAGTGATAGTTGATCCGAAAAAAAGTGATTTTTTACCATACAAGGGAGCATCTATTATTACTCCAAATTTTAAAGAACTTTTAGAAGCATCAAGCTATGTAAGTTCAGATAAGGATAAAGATAATTCAAGGTTGGTTGTTAATTTGTCAAAAAAATTAATAAATGCATTATGTTTTGACACCGTCATAACCACAAGAAGTTCTGATGGGATTTCAATTGTAGATCACAAAAATAAAAATATGCATTTGCCATCAAAAGCTAAAGAAGTTTACGATGTTTCTGGAGCAGGTGATACTGTCATCGCATACATTGCCTCAGGCTTAGCTAGAGGCAAAACTTTATATAATGCAACTGAAATTGCAAATGATGCTGCAGGGGTTGCAGTAGGAAAATTTGGAACAACTGTGGTAAATGAACATGATTTAATGAGTTCCAATAATATGAATAAAGTATGTTTAATAAATGATCTTCTAAAAGAGTTGAGTGACAACCCCAATAAAAAAATTGGTTTTACCAATGGATGTTTTGATTTAATCCACCAAGGTCATATCTTTTATCTTGAAGAAGCAAGAAAAAAATGTGATTTTCTTGTTTTAGCTTTAAACACTGATGCTTCAATTAAAAAAATTAAAGGCCAAAGTAGACCCATTCTTAATCAAACTGAGAGGTCTGAAATTTTAAAAAACTTTAAGTTTATTGATCGTATTATTTTGTTTAATGAGAAAACTCCAATTAATCTTATAAAAAAAATCAAACCTAATATAATCTTTAAGGGTGATGACTATTTAAAAAAAGAAGTAGTTGGATATTCGGAAGCTAAAGCATGGGGTGGAGAAGTTAATTTAATAAAATGTGTAAAAGGTAAATCGACCTCAAAAATAATAAGGAAAATTAAGAATGCTACTTAGTGCAGTTTTGTTTGATGTTGATGGAACGATTGCTGAAACAGAAGATCTTCATAGAAAATCGTTTAATGAATCTTTTAAGGAATTCAATCTAGATTGGTTTTGGGACGAGGCAATATATAAGGAACTAATAAATGTAGGAGATGGTTCAGAGAGAATTGAATATTATATTAAAAGAGCGTGGCCAGAAATGATGGAATATAAGAATTTGACTAAATATATTAATTCAATTCATAAGGTAAAAAACGAAATTTTTGAGGATCATATTTTAGAATCAGAGATTTCACCAAGACCTGGTGTTGCTAGATTAATAAATGAATTGAAAGAGAATAATATTAGAATGGCAATAGTATCATCTAATTCTGAAGCAAATCTATTAACTTTATTCAAGAAGGGTTTAAATATTGATCCAAACTCAACATTTGATTTAATAGCTCATGGAGAATGCACTAAAAATAAAAGACCCTCTCCAGAAATTTATGAATGGATTTTAGAAAAACTAAGGTTGCCCTCGCAATCCTGTATTGCAATAGAGGACTCATTAAGAGGACTTGAATCAGCTAAAAATGCAAATATAAAGGTTCTAGTTACGCCATCAACTTTCACTTTAGATGAAGATTTTAGTAATGCTCAACTTGTTGTATCAAATTTAGGAGAAAAAGATTTTCCATTTAAAACAATAAAGGGTAATGACTTTGGAAGTAAAGTTGTTAATTTTGAGTTATTAGAAAATTTAGTTAAAAATCAAAAGTGATAATATGTAATGATTAATAGAATAACCTGAGTTAGAAATATAACTACACTAAGGGTATGTAGTTGGTTAAACTTTTTTTTTTGTAATTCGTTTTTTTCTTTAACATCGCTTATAGTGTTTATCCATTTCATAAGATACTGTCGTGAGAAAAAAAAACCAAACGATATAAACAGTAAAATAAAACCTAGAAAAAGGTCAATTATTATTAGCGATACTGTAAGTATAATACTAATAAGTAGTGACCATAGATACAGTTTTGGGAAGATACTTCTTATGAATTTCCTTGAACTTTTATGATCTAAATTTGCAAAGGTATTGGGAGCAACGATCAAAGAAAAGAAAATTAGGCTACCAATAAGAAAGGGGATAAAAAAATTAGATATCATTAAAGCTATATTTTGAAGAGTATCCATTTTAAATCAGTTTAAAAATTTTTTAATTAATGGTAAACAATAACTCATGAGTCTTAAATTTATTTTATTCATTCCTGTTTTAGAAATAATCTTCTTTATATTATTTGGTGACATTTTTGGATTTTTTCCAGTGATTTTTTTAATTTTTATTACAGCTACTTTAGGCATTATCTTATTAAGGTCTGGGATTTCTCCCGAAAATTTGAAGGATCTCAGTTTTAATCCAAAAGAGTGGATATTCAAAAAAATTGCCGGAATTCTATTGATAATACCAGGTTTTGCCACAGATATTTTTGGTATCTTTATTCTTTTTAAATCATTGAGATTTTTGATATGGGACTATATACCTGATAAAGAGAAAAACTTTTTTTATAAAAACGCAAAAAAGCAAGATGGTGATGAAGTCATAGAGGTTGAATATAAAGATTTAGATGAAAAGTAAATATTACAATATATTTTGTAAAATTTTTGGAAAAGTTCAAGGTGTTGGATATAGAGCTTGGACTAAAAAGTCAGCAGAAAAGCATTATTTAACTGGCTGGGTTAAAAATTGTGACGACAAGACTGTTGAATGCGAGGTTAGTGGATTGGAAGAGAATTTGCAGTTATTTTTAAAAGACTGTTCAATTGGTCCTTTGCTTTCATCAGTAAAAAAAGTTCAGTCAAAAAAAAAACCTTTTACAAGATTTAGTTCATTTATTATTTACTTTAAATGAAGATTTATTTTTTGAGACATACTTCTCTTGATATAGGAAAAGACACATTTTATGGTCAAGCAGATATAGACGTTTCTAAATCATTTTATAATGAAGTTAAGAAAATCAAAAAAAAACTTGCGAATGAAAAGATTGATTTGGAAAAAATTTTGATTTTTTCAAGCCCATTAAAAAGATGTTTAAAATTGACAAAAGAGATTTCAAATACTTTTGAAATTGATGATAGGGTCAAAGAGATGAATTTAGGTGACTGGGAGATGAAAAAAATGAATGAAATTCCAATTGAAAAAAAAAAAGAGTGGGAAAATAATCTCATGAAGTACAAGATTCCAAATGGAGAAAGCAATGCTGAATTTTTGTCAAGACTCAAAAATTTTATAAACTTTATAATTAAAAATAATAGTGACGTTTTAGTTGTTTGCCATGCTGGTTCAATAAATGGTATGATTTCTATTTTGACAAATGAGCCATTCGACAAATTAGTTAAAAATTATTGGGAGAAAATAAATTATGGTTCTCTATCATTAATTGAATTAAAAGGAAATTTAGTAATAAAAAAAATCATAGGGAAATAATATGTTTTTTACGAGAAAATTAGGTTCAAAAGTAGAGTATATTAACAATGTAAAAGTCATAAGGACTATCAATCGACGTAAAACTGTTTTGTTGAGAGTGAAGAATAAACAAGTGGAAATTCTTTGTCCATATTTTGTCTCAGAATCTTATTTAATAAAATTATTAAAAAAAAAAAATGATTGGATAAAAAAAAAATTACAAGATTCACTTCAAAAAAAGATCGATTATTTGGAACATGGATATATTTTGTTTAAAGGAAAAAAAATTGAAATTAATGAATTAAAAAATAATGAAATTATTTTAAATGGAAAAAAGTTAAACACTCTTCCAGGGAAGAATAAAAATAAAAAGTCTTTGATTACGCATTGGCTTAGAGGTCAATCAGAGAGCTATTTGAGTAAAAGAACAAATTATATTTCAAAAAAAATTAGCATTAAATATAATTCATTAAAAATTAAGTCTTACATTAGTAGGTGGGGTTGTTGTAATAATAAAGGTGAAATATTTTTAAATTGGAAATTAATAATGTGTCCCGAGAATGTAATAGATTATGTTATTATTCATGAATTAGTGCACGTTAGAGTTCCAAATCACTCTAAATTATTTTGGAACCTCGTTAAAGAAAAAGATCCAAATTTTATAAAAAAAAAAAACTGGCTTAAAGAAAACGGTTCAAATTTAATAAACTTTTGATGATTATAGTTCTTGCTTAGCTTGATCAATGATTTCTGTTGCTTTAGTGACATCATCAGAATTTACTAATATTCTTACTGGAATTGCCGAGATATTTCCTTCTGTTATGGACATTTCTTCATCCATTACATAAAAACTTATGGAGTTGGACACTAGCAAGTTTTTAACCCAACTTATGTATACTACGTCATTACTTTTTAAAATTGTTTTCATTAAAAAATTAAATAGGAAATATATGTATGTAGTCAAATATTAATTTAAGTTTGTGGTGCGCCCGAAAGGATTCGAACCCTTAGCCTTTTGAGCCGAAATCAAATGCTCTATCCAGTTGAGCTACGGGCGCTAATTTATCAATTATCAATACCGTGAGATAATTTTGAAAGTTTTTTATTAAATAATATAACAATAATTCCCACAGAAGCACATATCATTGTAATACCAAGGAAAATATATTGCTCTCCTAACTTTTCTGAATATTGTCCTATTAACCCAGCTATTTTATTTCCAATTCCTATAGCAGCAAAATAAATTCCCATTACAGAAGATACAAGTCTTTGAGGAGATAATTTTGTAATATAAGATAATATTACTGGTGATGCACATAATTCTCCTAACGTATGAAATAAATATGCAAGAACTAGCCAATACATAGAGGACTTTCCATCTATTTCAAACTGTAAAGATGCAAAGAACATGAAGATAAAGCCAAGTCCCATAATAATGATTCCGATTGCAATCTTAAAGATTGAAGAATTAACTATTCTTTTTTTTTCAAGAAAATACCAAAATGTTGAAACATAAAACCCCAGTATCATGATCATCAATGGGTTTATTGATTGGAACCAACTTGCAGGAACTTGAAAATCAATTATATCAATTAATCTATCTGTTTTTTGATAGGCAAAAATATTCATAAGTCCTCCAGCTTGCTCAAAAGATGCCCAGAAGACAATTAGAATAAAACTAGCAAGAGCAATAAGTTTTAATCTATCAATTTCAATATTATTCAAATTTTTATGAGAAACTAAAATTTTTTTTTTCACATTATTGAATTTCTTCCTTCCAAAAAGAAAAAATATCTGCCCTATTATCATTCCTATTCCAGCTAGAGAGAATCCGTAATGCCAACCAAAGACTTCGCCCACATATCCCACTATAAGACTAGCCAAAAATGCCCCTATATTAATGCCGATATAAAATATTGTGAATCCTTGGTCTCTTTTAATATCATTTGCTGAATATAAAGAACCGACAAGAGTTGAAATACTTGGTTTAAGAAGACCAACCCCAACAATAATAAGAAGTAGACCTCCATAAAAAAAGGAAAGATTTTGGATTGCTAATGATAAATGGCCAAAACAAAGCAAAACACCACCCCAAATAACTGCTTTTTGGCTTGATAAATATTTATCAGCTATTATTCCTCCAGGAATGCAGGATAGATATACAAGGGCTGTGTACCAACCATAAAGACTTATAGCTTCAGAATTCGTCCACCCCAAACCAGGGTTAGATGAATTAGTTTCGGAAACTAGGTACAAAACAAGTATTGCCCGCATCCCATAATAACTAAACCTTTCCCATAATTCTGTAAAAAAAAGCGTTACTAATCCATCAGGATGATTTGATAAAATTTTTTTATCTTTGAGTAATGTGCTTAGTGGCATATTAATTGCATATTTATTGTCAAGTCTGATAAGTGTCAGAAATTTGAATTGCGGGAAGATCTAAAAGTATAATATTTCCTCCCTTAATGTAAAGAGATCTTCCCAATTCAACCCTTTATTCCTTGATATTTAAAATAAACTTTTTCAACTGTTCTATATTTTTGTCTGGAACTTCTTTATAAGAGCATTTAAATCTTTGATTTATAAGTGAGCAAATATGAGCATAAGGATTTCTGCCTTGAGGGTGATGTGGGTGGGGTTTTAATTTATTTTTGAGATAATCCCCTCGCTTTTGGATTAAATCCCATATAAAATTTTTGTTATCATTATTCATATTTATCTAAAACCTTGATTAGTTCTTGTTCGAGCCTTCTTTTTTGGAACTTCAAACTTGTCATTGAGAATCTTTTTCTCAATAGTTCTTTTCTTAATAACATATTTATGCCCTGGTTTAGGTGCTGGTAGTTTTTGAAATGTCCCGTCTTTTTTCATAAGAAAATAGTTTCCATTGTCATCGCGAATAATTTCATCGGAATATACAAATGCATGAAAAAATAAAACAATAATAAATAGGATTCTAATCATTTATAAAAATAATATTTTTTATATATTTTTGTGTCAATGGAATCATTGTTTGTTGAGAGATTTTTTTTATCTAAAAATCTCCAAAGCTTCTTCAAATTTCTAAGTTTCAAGGCCGCTTCTTTTCTATATTTGATATTTTTCCACCAAGAACTTGAGCCAACAACTAATATAATTTCTTTTTTCATTAATCAAGCTTATGATAAAATGGACTTTTCTCTAATTTATCAAGAATATCTTTAAATGAATAATTGTTTCTTAGTGAGTTTTTATTGTAAATCCAGTTTTTTATTTCGTTAGAGACTCTATCTCCATTAACATCTCTTAACATCATATGAAAACTATCTTCATATACACTGAAATTGATATTTTTTTTTATTTTATTTTCTCTCAAAATTTGGATGATTGGTTTTCTTGGAACAATCTCATCTCTTATAGGAATTAGTATTAAAGTATCATAAATTGGTTCTTTTAAATATTCTTTAAAATCAATAAATGATTCATCCATTAAATCTACTATTCCCTGAAGACTCCTTAATGTTGGTTCATGTATAAATAGTTTATCTTCGGATAACCTTTTTAACATCTTATTATTATCACTAGCTCTAACTTTAATTATACCCTTACCGCTAACTTTTAAATGTGGAAAAATTTTCGAAAAAAATCTTAATGGAAGACTCTTCCAGAAATTTGTTTCTGAAAAATTCCATATTGCCGGTGCAACTAATATTACACCCTCGATAGGTAATTGATGGTTTTTACTTATCAAACTAGATATTATTGCTCCACCCATACTTTCCCCTAAAAGGTAAATCTTATTATTTGGATTATCTCTTTTTAATTTTTTCAAATTAAATATTATGTCATATATATGGAAATCTATATTAAACCAGGTACCTTTTTCCTTATTCCTACCAAACCCTCTTAAATCAAAAGCAATAGTTTGAATATTGTAATCTGAAAAATAATTACCTGGTATCTCAAAGGCATTTGAGTAATCATTATACCCATGAATTGCCAATACAAGATTTGAACCATTTTTTTTAGAATTCCAATTCATATAATGGAACAAATGATCATTATAATTAGCATTATTTTTTTGTTTTTGTTTATTTATATTCAGCGTACAAGAACTTACAAAAAAAACAAAAATTAGAAAATTTAATTTTTTAGTAATTTTATAAATATATCCTCTAAATCTGATTCTTTTGTAGTTATATCTCTTAATTCAAATTTTTTATCAACAAATTCTTTAACCAAATCAGCTGTGTTTATCTGACTTTTTCTGAACTTAAGTGTTACAGTTTTATTTTTTTTATCTACGCAAAAGGGTTTAATTTTTTTTGGTATTTCTGAAATTTTTTCTGAAAATTCGATTTTAATCTCTTTCTCGTCTAATATTTTTAATAAATTAACTTTTGAGTCCTTAGCTATAACCTTTCCTTTATTTATAACTGCAATCTCGTCACATAGTAATTCTGCTTCTTTCAGGTAATGAGTTGTGAGTATGATTGTTATACCTTTCTTATTTAAATTTTTAATTGATTCCCATAATCTTGATCTGAGATCCACATCGACTCCAGCTGTTGGTTCATCAAGAATTAGTACTGGTGGATTATGAACCATAGCTTTTGCTACCATTAGTCTTCTTTTCATTCCTCCAGATAAACTTCTAGCATATGCATTTGCTTTATCTCCAAGACCAAGTTTTTTTAGAATTTCTGCATTTCTAATATTTTTTTTTTTTACAGCATACATGCCTGCTTGAATGTTCATTATTTCCATTGGGGTGAAAAATGGGTCTATAATTATTTCTTGAGGAACAATCCCAAGGTTACCTCTAACAGTCTTAGGATCAATATCTAAGTCAATTCCACAAACATAGACACTACCAGCGTCTTTATTAACTAATCCTGCTAAAATGTTAATAAAAGTACTCTTCCCGGCTCCATTTGGCCCCAATAATCCAAAAATAGATCCTTGACTGATTTCTAAATCAATGTGATCAAGAGCATACTTTGAATCGCCTTTGTATTGCTTAGTAAGATTTTTTACTTTGATTATTTTTTTTTTCATAATTATCAATATATATATGTGTTAAAAAACAAATATATGGTATTTTTTGAACTTTAGTCTCATGAATACAAATTTTCAAATAGAATTAAAATATATAGACAATGATTCTGTAAGTTGTAGCGGGGATGGTTGGACGCAGTCCCATCCGCTAGTTTATCTTGATTTATCATCAGGTGAAGTAGTTGTTTGCCCATATTGTAGTTTAAAATTCCAAAAAAGAAAATGAGTTTAAAAGATGATCAGTTAGTTCTTGTTGATGGTTCAGGGTACATATTTAGAGCATATTATGCTCTCCCTCCAATGTTTAGGTCGGATGGATTACCGGTAAATGCAATATTTGGGTTTACTAATATGTTATTAAAGCTCATTGAAGATATTCAAATAGAAAAAGGAGGAAATGTTTCAATTGCAGTAATATTTGATGCTGGAAGAAAAACCTTTAGAAACGTCATATATTCTAAATACAAAGCAAATAGATCGGATCCACCAGATGATTTAAAACCACAATTTGATATTATAAAAAAAATACCAAATGCATTTAATCTTGAATCTATAGAATCGGTCGGTTTTGAAGCAGATGATTTAATCGCATCTTATGCAAAGAAAGCAAATACCCAAGGTAAAAGAGTTACAATTATTTCTTCTGATAAAGATTTGATGCAACTTTTAAACAAAGGAACATCTATGATTGATCCTTTGAAAAAAAAAGAAATTACAAGAGAAAATGTCATTGAGAAATTTGGTGTTGGGCCAGAAAAGGTAATAGAAGTTCAGGCACTTGCAGGTGATACATCTGATAATATCCCTGGTGTCCCAGGAATAGGACCAAAAACTGCAGCGCACCTAATAAATGAATTTGGTGATGTTGAAAATTTATTGGAAAATGTTGCAAATGTTAAACAGCTAAAAAGAAGAGAAGCAATTATTTCAAATAAAGATTTACTCCTAATTTCCAGGAAATTAGTAACACTGAAGGATGACGTGGAACTTCCTACTGAAATTTCTAAATTGAGTTTTAATCCTTTACAAGTAGAAAAACTAATAAACTTTCTTGATGAAATGGAATTCAACAGAATAAAATCTTTTGTAATTAATAAATTTGGTGAACCAAAAATTTCAAGAAACCAAGTTCAGAAAATGGAGAAAAACACTGATCAAAGTAAAGATTACTTTATACCTCAAAGAGAAAAAATTGACAGAAGTTTGTATGAGTTGATTTTAAATAAAAATGATTTAGAAATTTGGGTTCAAAGAGTGAAAAGTTTTGGGGTGGTTTCTATTGATTGTGAAACAACTTCACTTAATGCAAATGAAGCAAAAATTGTTGGTTTTTCAATGTCGATAGAAAATAGTAGAGCTTGCTACATTCCTTTAAATCACTCGAATAACAACAAACAAATTAAGATTGAGGATTTTATAAATTTGATAAAAGAGATACTTGAAGATGTTTCAATATTAAAGATAGGGCAAAATATTAAATATGATTACATTATTTTAAAAAAACTTGGGATTAAAATTATAAATATGGATGACACTATGTTAATGTCTTATGTGCTTCGAACTGGGCAAAGGGGGCATGGACTAGATGAACTCTCTTTGGATTATTTAAATCATGAAACTATAAAATACTCAGATGTAACATCAATCAATAAAAAGAAAGTTTTATTCTCAGAAGTGCCTTTAGATAAGGCTAAAGATTATGCAGCAGAAGATGCTGACGTAACTTTTAGATTATGGGAAATTTTAAAAATACTTTTGATAAAGAGCAAGCTCTTTAGTTTTTATTTTTTTATTGAGAGACCATTGGTGGAAGTTATAGCAGAGATGGAAATCTCTGGATGTAAAATAGATAATCTTCATTTAAGAAAACTTTCGTCTGAATTTTCAAAAAAAATATTAGTAATTGAAAAAAAAATTTTTGATAAATGCAATAAAAAATTTAATGTTGGTTCGCCAAAGCAACTTGGAGAAGTTTTGTTTGATGAATTAAATTTGCCTTTTGGCAAAAAAGGAAAAAGTGGGAACTATCAGACTGATGTTAAAATTCTAGAAAAATTAAAATCTGAAAATTTTAAAATTGCATCTTTAGTGTTAGATTGGAGGCATTTCTCGAAGTTGAGAAATACTTACTGTGAGGGATTGCTTTCAAGAGAAAATATCAACACAAAAAGAATTCATACTTCCTTTGGTATGGCAAGTACTCTAACTGGAAGATTATCTTCTAACGATCCAAATTTACAAAACATACCAATTAAAACATTTGAGGGTCGTGAAATTAGAAAAGTTTTCATAAGCAATAAAGAAAATAGTATAATATCGATAGACTATTCTCAGATTGAATTAAGAATTCTAGCGCATGTTGCAAAAATTAAAACATTGATTTCTGCGTTTGAGAATAACAATGACATTCATACAGTAACTGCAATGGAAGTGTTTCAATTGTCAGAAGGAAATGTAAATCAGGAATTAAGAAGAAAAGCTAAAATAATAAATTTTGGGATAATATACGGTATCTCAGCATATGGATTGGCAGTTCAGCTCGAAATACCCAATAAAGAAGCTAAGTCATATATGGATCAATATTTCACTAAGTATCCTGGAATAAAAGAATATATGAAAAATACAATCAATGAATGTAGGTCTAATGGTTTTGTTACCACACCTTTTGGAAGAAGAATTTTTATTCCATTTATTAAAGATAGTGTTGCAACAAGAAGAAATTTTGCTGAAAGATCTGCTATTAATGCTCCAATTCAAGGAGGGGCAGCAGATATGATTAAACTAGCTATGCCAAAAGTACATAAGTTTTTAGTGGACCAGAACCTAAAAACAAAGATCCTTTTGCAAGTACATGATGAATTATTGTTTGAATCACCAAATGAGGAAGTTGAAATAATAAAAGAGCAGATTCCAAAGATAATGACACGTTCGCATGAAAAAATTATTTCCTTGAAAGTTCCTATTAAAGTAGATGTAGGTGTAGGAAATAGCTGGGCAGACGCGCATTAAATCTTTAGTGCTTTTTTGTGAAGACTAACAAAAGCACCGCGTAGTTTTTTAGCGTCTAAAATTTGTCTTTCAAAGAAATATCTTGCTAAATTATCTTTTCTTCTTAAATCAAAACCTTCAGGATCGATTCCAACTAAACTCCATTCAGTTTTTAGTTTAGAATAAGAGCCTTCAAAAAGCTTTGAAACATACAAATTTATAGATTCTTTGTGACACTCATTCATATGAGATATAATACTGCTCTCAGAACTTTCAAAGTTTAAAAACCCTTTACATATTAAATCATTCTTTGAAAACCATTTCACGCTTGCAAAGCCTCCAATTAAATGAGCTCCGATTATAGTAAGTTTGAAAAAATTCATATCAGAAAATCCAGCGTAAAGTTTAGCAGTTGGATGCCTTAATAAGAATCTTTTTTTGTGATTTTGATTTTTAGTTTTTCTCAAATTTCCTATCAATGTAATCCTTGGTCTAGACATAGGGTCTTCATAATTGAAGCTACTATTTTTAAATTTTGGAAAAAATTTATAGAGCTTTTGTTCTTCACAAAGCATGAGTGAAACTAAATTGTTATTATTAACATTTGTAGTATGCTCTGACAAATTGGATAATAGAATTATTGGAGAAAGGTCGTAATCAAATGCAGTTAGGGTGAAAGTTGAGTATGGAAATGATTTGTTTGATTTTATTTTCTTAATTTTGAAGGTATTAGGATCAAAAAAAGTTGATAGATAACCTCTTGATGCTGACCTAATTAATTGTCTTGATATGTAATTAATTTTCATTCTATTTCTGCTTTTATATTTAATGTATAATGTTTATAAGGTTTTTTTTAAATGAGAAATTTCAAATATATTTATTATTTTCTATTTATTATTATTTTTACCTCAGCCAAATCAGAAGAAAATAATTTAGTATTCCATGGAGCCTATACTTTTGAGACTTTCCCAGGACAAAAGTCATGTGCTGTTTATGTGTCTATCTTTAATAATACAAATAAGGATTTTACAATAAATATTGAATCATCAGATGTATCTGAGAAAGCTGAAATCCACAAAATGGAGAAAAAAGATAATATAATAAAAATGAAAAAAATTGAAAAAATTAACATTCAAGCAAAAGATCAAGTTTTTTTTCAACCTGGTGGCACTCATATTATGTTAATGAATCTTAAAAAGGAGTTGGAAGATGGATCATCGTTTTTTATAAATTTCTTAATTAATAATAAAAAAATACAAAGAATTAAAGTTTTGGTTCTGAATAAGAAATTAAGAGAAAACTTCATCGAATGAAAATGGAACTTAAAAGAGTTCATAGTTCTTCAATAGTTTTAGATGATAATGGTGTTTTAATTATGGGAGATTCTGGTTCCGGTAAATCAGATCTAGCTTTAAGGTTGATAGATAATGGTGCCACATTGATTTCAGATGATGTAACTATTTGCAAAAAAAAAATTAACGAAATATATCTCTTTTGTCCAATTGCAACTAAAGGTTTACTTGAAGTTAGAGAAGTAGGTATAATTACTGTTCCATTCGTTGAAAAAATTAAACTTAAGATGGTAGTTAAATTGACTAATGAAAATTTAAATAGAATACCAAAGAAAAAGTTTTATAAAATTCTTGGTTTAAAAATCCCATTACTCATGATGGATGGTAGAAACTCGTCTGCAGTAGTAAAAATCAAAGTAAAATTAAATGAAATTAGAGAAGAAATATAAAATTCTAATTGTAACTGGTCTATCTGGAGCTGGAAGGTCGTCTGCTTTAAAAATTTTTGAAGATATGGGCTTTGAGGCAATTGACAATCTTCCAACATACCTTTTGGGAGAAGTTGTTAATTCAAAAGTAAAAAAGAACCTAGCAGTAGGAATTGATGTGAGAACAAGAGACTTTGACCCAAAGAAAATTGCAAAAGAAATTATAAAAAAAAAAAAGACCTCCAACGTTTCTGTTTTATTTTTAGACTGTGATAATATCAATTTATTGCATAGATTCAAAGAAAGCCGGAGATTACACCCACTGAAACTAGATTTGCCAATTACAGAAATAATTGAAACTGAGAGAAACTGGCTAAAACCTCTATTGAAAATCAATGACTATTACATTGATACATCAAAGTTAAAAATAAATCTTCTGAAAAACCAAATGCAGGCTTTATTTAGTAAACTTTCTGATTCTAAAACTAGTATAAGAATTATTTCATTTGGATATAAGTATGGATTGCCCCGAGAAGCAGACTTAGTTTTTGATATGAGATTCATTCAAAACCCTTACTATGAAAAGAAATTGCGCCATTTAGATGGTAAAAATCTAAAAGTTATAGATTTTGTTAAAAAACAGGAGTATTTTAATTTCTTTTTTGATAGGCTTTTAACGTTCTTTAAAAAAATTTTGGAAGGATATAAAAAAGAAGGTAAGGATTATATTACTTTAGCTTTTGGATGTACTGGAGGAATTCATAGGTCAGTTGTTTCTAGTGAGTATTTTTATTCATTATTAATTAAGAATAAAAAATTGAAAATTTTTTTAGAACATAGGGATTTAAAATAATGATTGGTATAGTTTTAGTCAGTCATGCTAACATTGCAAAGGAGATGCTGGATGTCATTCAGCATATAGTTGGTCCTCAAGAAAAAATAATTGCAATCTCAATTTTCCCAGATGATGACGTAGAAAAAAAAAGAACGGATATTCTTGAGGCGGTAAAAAAAGTAGATGCAGGAAAAGGGGTTATTGTCTTAACAGATATGTTTGGAGGAACCCCGTCAAACCTGGCTATTTCGGTAATGGAAAATGAGAAGATTGAAGTGGTTGCTGGAGTGAACCTTCCAATGTTAATAAAAATGATGTCTATGAGAGAAAAAAAAAATATCAAAGAATTAATCAAAATTTCTCAAGAATCAGGAAGAAAATATATCAATGTAGCTTCAGCTTTTTTTGAGGAAAAAAAAATTTGGAACAAAAAAAAGTAGAGAGTAAGATTTTAATTACCAATAAACTTGGACTTCATGCAAGGGCTGCCGCAAAGTTTGTTGATCTTACATCCAAGTGTGATTCAGAATTTATTGTTAAAAAAGGTAAAAAAATTGTAAATGGTTCATCACTTCTGGGTCTAATGACCCTTTCTGCATCCAAAGGTACAGAAATTAAAGTTCAGTGTATAGGAGCGAATGCAGAAAAAGATCTTACAAATCTTATAAATTTAGTTAAAAATAATTTTGGTGAAGAGAAACCACTTTCTGAAAATATTAATAAAGAAATAATTTTTAGGGGAATTGGTGTTTCTAGCGGATATGCAATTGGAAATTGTCTTGTAAAACAGAAATCAAATATATCTCACTCAAGATACAATATTCCAATATCTCTTGTGAAAAAAGAAATTATAAGGCTTGAGAAAGCAGTGAAAGCATCAATTTTAGATATTAAAAAAATCATTAAAAAAACAACTAATCAGAAAAATGACATATATAAAGAAATGAAATTTATGTTAGAGGCAAACATTTCAATTATTCGATACTCCTCTCTTATAAAAGATGCAAAAAAAAGAATAAAGGAAGACCTTATCAATGCTGAATTTGCTGTTAATGAAGAACTTAACAAACATTCAAAGATATTTAAAAAAATAAAAGATGATTATCTTAAGGATAGATTTGATGATGTTAGAAATGTTTGTAGTAGAATAATTGAAAACCTTCAAAAAAAAAAAAGAATACAAAATAATTTAAAAAATTATCAAATTCTTATTTCTTCTGAACTTAGCCCAGCAGATTTGCTGGCATATTCAAAAAATAAATTTTTAGGTCTTGCTAGTGTTTATGGTGGACCAGAAGGCCATTTTGCTATTGTTGCAAGATCACTATCCATTCCAACAGTTGTGGGAATTAAAAATGTATTAAAAAAATTAAAAGATTACGAGAAAGTTGTAATTGATGGTGATAAAGGCTTTTTAATTAAAAACCCAACTTTAGAAACTATACTTAGCTATAAAAAAAAAATTGAAGAAAAAAAAGATGAAGAGCAAAAACTTAATACTTTTATCAATACTATTCCTAAGACATTTGATGGTAAAAGGGTCAAAATCGAAGCAAATGTGGATAATACTGAAGAAGTTAAATTATCAGTGAAAAAAGGTATTGATGGGATAGGACTTTTTAGGACAGAGTATCTTTACATGAATAAAAAGAAAATTCCATCTGAAGAAGAGCAGTTTAATTCTATAATTAAAACCTTGAAATATCTTAAAGGAAAACCTCTCACAATTAGAACTCTGGATGTAGGAAATGATAAAAAAGTTCCGTCAATAGAAAAGTTTTTAACAAAATCGCCTAATCCAGCTCTTGGTTTAAGAGCTATAAGATTAACTTTAGCATTTCCTAAAATATTTAAAAAACAAATTTCAGCGATTTTAAGAGCAAGCTCATTTGGAAATATTAGAATAATGCTTCCAATGGTATCAAATGTTTCTGAATTAATTGAAACAAAGAAGCTCATCAAAGAAGTGAAAAATGAACTTATTAAAAAAAATTCTAAAATTAAGATTAAAATACCTAAGATTGGAGTTTTAATTGAAACACCTGCGGCTGCACTTATTTCTGAATCACTTGCTAAAAATTGTGATTTTTTTGCTATTGGAACTAATGATCTAACAATGTACACCTTAGCAATTGATAGAGGAGATGAAGAAGTTGCAAAAATATATGATCCAGGTCATCTATCAGTTCTAAGATTAATTAATTTATCGGCCAATTCAGCAAAAAAAAATAATATTCCAATAAGCATTTGTGGCGAAATGGCAGGAGATACTTTATTTACTTCTATCTTGATTGGAATGGGAATTGAAACTTTATCTATGAGTACTTCTAGAATCCTTAAAGTAAAACAATTTTTGAGTCAAATGGATTCACTTGAGGTAAAAAAAATATCAGATGATATTTTAAAAGAAGATGATAATCTGCTAATAAAAAATCTTTTAACTAACTATTATAAAAAAATAAATAAGAGGATAAGAATTGGTGCAAATGGACGATTTTAAAGTAAAAGACCTTAGTTTAGCTGATTGGGGTAGAAAAGAAATAAACATAGCTGAAACTGAAATGCCTGGGTTAATGCAACTTAGAAATGAGTATAAAGATAAGAAACCATTAGAGGGCGCAAGGATTGTTGGTTGCCTGCATATGACCATTCAAACGGCGGTATTAATAGAGACTTTAATTGACCTTGGAGCCTCAGTTAGATGGAGTTCGTGTAATATTTATTCAACACAAGATCAAGCTGCAGCTGCAATGGCAAAACGCAAAATACCAGTTTTTGCTTGGAAAGGTGAATCTGAAGAAGAGTTTTGGTGGTGTATTGAAAAAACTATAATGGGTCCAAATGATTGGAAACCAAACTTGATACTTGATGATGGTGGAGATCTGACTAAATTAATGCATGAAAAATATCCACAACTTCTTAAACCTGTAAAAGGTTTGTCAGAAGAAACAACAACAGGTGTTCTTAGATTATTAGAAATGGAAAAAGAAAATAAGCTTTTAGTTCCTGCAATAAATGTTAATGATTCTGTGACAAAGTCAAAATTTGATAATAAGTATGGATGTAGAGAAAGTCTTGTAGATGGGATTAGAAGAGCAACAGATGTAATGATGGCTGGAAAGGTTGCATTGGTTGCTGGTTACGGAGATGTAGGCAAAGGATCTGCTGAAAGTTTAAGAAATGCAGGTTGTAGAGTATTAGTTACTGAAGTTGATCCTATCTGTGCCTTGCAAGCTGCTATGGATGGTTATGAAGTTGCAACTATGGATGATGCAGCAGATAAGGTTGATATTTTTGTTACAGCTACTGGAAATGTTGATGTAATAACAATTGATCACATGAGAAAAATGAAGGATAGAACAATAGTTTGTAATATAGGTCATTTTGATTCAGAGATCCAAATAGAAGCATTGAGAAATTACAAATGGGAAAATATAAAACCACAGGTAGATGAAATTGAATTTCCTGATGGAAAAAAGATCATTGTACTTGCAGAAGGACGCCTGGTGAATTTAGGATGTGCTACTGGCCATCCAAGTTTTGTAATGTCAGCATCATTTTCAAATCAAGTTTTAGCACAAATTGAATTATGGAAAAATCATTCAAAATATAAAAGAAAAGTTTATGTTCTTCCAAAGGAACTGGATGAAAAGGTTGCTAAGATTCACCTTGAAAAAATTGGAGCTAAACTCACTAAACTTTCGGAGAAACAAGGACAATATATAAACGTCCCTGTTGAAGGTCCCTACAAGAGTAAAGAATACAGATATTAAAAGCCTAAATCTTTTTTATTCCAGAAGTAGTAGAGTATTCAAAGTGAAGAACTTTATCAGGAAATAATCTTTTATAACAACTGTGGGCAGCAACGGCTGCTTCCGAGAATCCTGTTAGAATTAATTTCAGTTTTCCAGGATAAGTGCATACATCTCCAATTGCATAAATTCCATCAGTTGACGTTTGGCAAGTAGATGGATCGATTTTAAGAAGATTTTTTTCTATCTCTAATTCCCAATCTTTGATTGGCCCAAGATCTGATGATAAACCAAAAAAAGGTAAAAAGAAGTCAACTGGTAATATCTTTTTAGCGTTACTTAAATCTTTAACAACAAGAGATTCAAGCTTTCCATTTAAACCTTTGATAGAGTCAACTTGAAAAGGGATAATCATTTCAACCTTTTTTCTTTTTTCAAGTGAGTAGAGTTTTTTAACGCTATTTGGAGCTGCTCTTAATTTTTGCCTTCTATGGATAAAAAAAATTTTTTCTGCAATTGAAGATAATTCAATAGCCCAATCAGCAGCTGAATCACCTCCACCAGCTATTGCTATTCTCTTATTTTTGAAAATTGATTTATCTGTTATGTGATAAAATATAGATTTTTCTTCGAAATCTGTAATATTTTTTAACGGAGGTTTATTTGGCCCAAATGCTCCATTGCCAGCAGCGATAAGAATACATTTTGAGATTACTAATTTATTTTTTGAAGTATAGACAAAAAATTTATCAGATTTTATGCTTATTTTTTCAACTTTTTCTCCTAGAAATAATTTTGGCTTAAAAGGCTTAATTTGATTTTCAAGATTAATTATCAATTGTTCAGCTGATATCTCAGGAAATCCCGGTATATCAAAAATTGGTTTTTCAGGATAAAGAGATGAACATTGACCACCAACAATGTCTAAAGAATCAATAACACAAGACTTAATACCAAGTTGTCCTAACTCAAATACAGAAAAC
Organism: uncultured Alphaproteobacteria bacterium; assembly: GCA_902530985.1. GTDB lineage: Bacteria > Pseudomonadota > Alphaproteobacteria > Methylaequorales > Methylaequoraceae > Methylaequor. The sequence goes on along the minus strand of CACACI010000001.1, from coordinate 146,128 downwards.
AAACCAACTGGCCCAGCTCCAATTATTAACACTTCAGTTTCAATTTCAGTCATTATTTCTTTTTTATTTTAAAATATTATGTAGTTATTTATATTAGAATATTAAAAAAAAATGAAAGATGATTTTAAAATTAATTTAAATTGCCTAAATGATACACAGGAATTAGCAAAAAAAATAGCAAAGGTTATTAAACCTAATACTTTTATTTCTTTAAGAGGTAAATTAGGAGTTGGCAAAACTACATTAGTTAGTTATATAATTAATTCACTATCCCAAAAAAAAATTAAAGTTTTAAGTCCAACATTTTCGATAGTTAACATATATAATTTAAAAAGCATAAGAATTTGGCACTATGATTTATATAGACTAAATGATAAGACAGAAATTTTTAATTTAGATTATGAATTGGCTCTAATGGAATGTGTTATTGTTGAATGGCCAGAAATTATTTCAGAATATCTACCAAGAAAGAGAATTGATATTCTTATAAACGAGGACGAAAATTTTATAAGAAATGTAACAGTTAAAAGGATAGGTAAAATCTAAATTGATTGTTATGGATGACCTTATTTATAAATTAAAGAAACAAAAAATTAATTATGATAAATTGTCGTTTTTAGCGGGTGATGCATCGCCTAGAAAATATTATATAATAAAGCAGAAAAAAAACCATCATGTCCTTATGGTCGATAATGATATTAAAAATCTTGATAAATTTATATTTCTTACAGAATATCTAAAAGATTTTGTAAGTGTACCAAAAATAATTCATAATTTAAAAGATTCTGGAATTTTGATATTAGAAAACTTTAAAAAAAATAAATATAGTGAGATATTATCAAAATCTAATAGAGAAAAATTGTATAAGGCAGCAACAGACGCTTTAATTTTTATCCATAAAAAAACAATAGATATTAAACTTTCATACTACGATAAACATTTTTTATTTGAAGAATCAAATTTATTTTTTGAATGGTTTGTCGACAAAATTGATAAAAAAAAGAAAAATTCGATAAAGAATGATTTTAATAAAATCTTTGACAAATATTTAGATAAAGTATTTATGATGCCAAAAGTATTTATTCATAGAGATTATCATGTAGATAATCTTTTTTTTCTTGGAAACAAGCAAAGACACTATAAATGTGGATGGATAGACTATCAGGACGCCCTTATTGGCCCATGTGTTTATGACTTAGTATCACTAACTCAAGATGCTAGAGTTGATGTAGAAAAAATAATTGAAGAAAATATTATAGAGTATTATCTAAAGGAATTTAATTTTATTAATAAAAATGATTTTTTATTCTCATATAAAGTGATTGCTATCCAGAGACATCTCAAGGTTTTGGGTATTTTCTCAAGGCTTGAAGCAAGAGATAAAAAAAAAAATTATTTAAAACATATCCCAAGAGTAATTAAACTACTTGTAAAAAACCTTAAAGATAAAGAATTTGAACCGCTAAATAAGATTCTTAGTCCTCTTTTGAAATTAAATTATGATAAATGAATCAATGATTTTTGCAGCAGGTCTTGGGAAGAGGATGCTACCATTAACTAAAAGTATCCCCAAACCTCTAATTAAAATTAATGATAATAGTATTTTGGAGAATAATATACAAAAATTAATTGATGCAAAATTTAAAAATATAGTTGTTAACGCATTTTATTATCATAATCAGATTATCAGTGAAACGGAAAAGTTCTTTCCTAGATTAAAGGTGATTATTGAAAAAGAGAGGCTTGAAACTGGTGGTGGATTTTTAAACGCTATAAAGAAAAAATGTTTTAAATATGGTAATCCAATAATTTTATTAAATGGCGATATATATTGGATTGACAAAAATTATAAGTCACTGGAAAAAATCAGAGAACTATGGAATCCTGAGAAAATGGATATGCTAATTTGTTTAAAACCAAAAGAAAATTTTTTTGGTTATAATGGGTGTGGTGATTTTGATTTGTTGGGTTCAAGTAGTGCATTATCTTCTGTTATTTTAAAAAAGAACCCTTCATATGTTTTTACTGGTCTTCAAATAATTAAACAGGATATAATGCTGAACATAAAAAAAAGAATTTTTTCAATTAAGGATCAAATTTTCGAGTGTTTAAATAAAAATAAGTTATATGGATACGTTGATGAAAACCCTTGGTTTCATATTGGTACAACTGAAGATTTAAGAAAATTTCAGGAAAAGTTTAAATGAGAGATTATATTGTATATGATTTTGAAACTTCTGGAAGAAATGCTCGATTTGATCAGATACTTCAAGCTGGTGTTATAATCTATAATGAAAATTTTCAACCTGTACAAAAATTAAATCTGAAGTCTAGAATTAATCCTGATGTTGTTCCATCTATAAATGCTCTGAGGGTAAATAAACTTAGAATGTCAGAAATACTCTCAGAAAAAAAAAGCTGCTATGAAATGACAATTGACTTATATAATTATTTATCAAAGTTCCAAGATTCATTTTTTGTAGGATTTAATTCGATAAATTTTGACGAAGAATTTTTTAGACAAACCTTATGGGAACATTTTGTATTTCCATATTTGACAAATACGAAGGGTAACTCAAGGTTAGACGTAATGAATTTTGTTACCATGGTGCATGCTTTTAGAAATAGATCTTTAAATATCGAAAAAAACGATGAAGGAAAAATAACATTCAAACTTGAAAGTTTAGCAAGAGCTAATTCTTTTGAATCAGCGAATGCTCATGAAGCAATAGCTGATGTAGAGACAACAATGAAATTGATGGAAATTTTACAAAAAAAAAATTCCGACCTTTTTAGAATTTTTATTGATAACTCTTACCCAAAAGAACTTGAAAAAAAAATATTTACTGAAAAAACTTTTACTCTGCATAATTATATGTTTAACAGTCACAGAATATATTTAGTTAAACATTTAATTAAGCATCCAGTTTATAACAATCAGTTAATTGGGTTTGATTTAAAATATGATACCTCTGAAGTTTTAAGTCAGGATTACTATGGGCTTAAAGAGATTTTCAAAACAAAATCGTTTTTCAGAAAGATTAAACTAAATAAACAACCATCAATATTAGATAGGTCTTTTTCAAGGTGTATTAATCCTTACAGTGAACTTTCTGACGAGGAAATAGAATTAAAATGTCTTCAATTAGAAAATAATGAATTTTTAGAAAACCTTAAAAAAATCTTAGAGGAAGAGTCAATAACCTATAATGAAAATCAAAGTCAAGAAGTAAAGTTTGAAGAAGAAACAATTTATTCGCAAAAAATAAATTATAGTGATTCATTAATTATGAATGAATTTCATACTGAGTCATGGGATAAAAAGTGGGTCTTTGCTGAAAATTTTAAAGACCAAAGATTGAAATTTTTTGCAGCAAGACATATCTATAGAAATCATCCAGAAGAACTTCCAAAAAAAATATTCAAGTTTCTTCATCAAAAGATTTCTGAGAGACTTGGTTCTATTAATAAAGAGAACTTCATAACTATCCCAGCAGCAATGGAAGAGGCTGATTCATTATCTTTAGAAATAGAAGAGAATGATTTAGGAAATGATTTTAAAGAGCAAATAGATCAGTATAATATATATATAAATTTGTTAAACGATTACTATAATAACCGCAACCCCCAACCAATGAAATTTGATAAAGAGCTATCAAAAAGTATTTTTGGTAATTAATGGAGAAAAAAAATGTCAAATATTAAAAATTGTAATGAGAAAGATTTTCAAAAAGAAGTTATTGGGTCAAAACTTCCAGTAGTTGTTGACTTTTGGGCTGAATGGTGTGGACCATGTAAAATGTTAACGCCAATACTTGAGGAACTTTCAGAAGAACTTCATGACAAGGTTAATGTGGTCAAGGTTAACCTTGATGATAACCAAGATCTTGCAATGAAATATTCAATAAGAAGTATACCAACATTATTGCTTTTTGATAAAGGGAATTTGATTGATACTAAAGTTGGTTTGCTTCCGAAGAGTGATATAGTATTATGGTTGGAATCAAAAATTTAAATTATTTTGAAACCATCTTCTTTTAAAACTTGCCCAGCTAAATATAGAGAGCCACATATTAAAATTTTTCCAGAGGAATATTGTCTCTTTATAATTCTCAATGCTTCTCTAATTTCAAGTGTACATTCAATTTTCATATTAGCATCTAATTTTGATCTTATTCTATCTTTAATTTCATATGGTTGAATATATTGATGATCTGAAATTGGAAGTAAAAAAAGATACGAAATATTTCTTTTTATTTTCTTTAAAAATCCAACTGGATCTTTTCCTACCATCATACCAAGAATTATAAAGACTTCTTGATCCTTCCATTGATCTATTGTTTTTTTTAAAACGTGGGATGCCTCAATATTATGACCACCATCTAACCATATCTCAAATTTTTTTCCTAACATCAATGAAAGTTTCCCATTATTAAGTTTTTGCATTCTTGCAGGCCAACTAGCTGAAAGGAGTCCTTTATTAATGGCTTGATGAGTAATTGCTTTATTTTTTAGAGATAAAATAGTTGCTATTGCTGTAGAGGCATTATCTATCTGATGTTCTCCCTGAAGTGATGGGAATTGAAATTGAAACTTTGATTCTAAGAAAGTTATAGAAAACTTTTTATTCTTAAAATCCTTTTCAATAATTTTCCAGTCAAGACCTTCTTCATATAGTTTAATTTTTTTTTTTTTAGTTTCCAATCTTACTAATTTTCTCACAGGTAATCTTTGTTTTGATATAACCGATGTTTCACTGTTTTTTAAAATACCTAGCTTTTCTTTGGCAATACTCTCTAATGATGATCCCAAAAAATTCATATGATCCATTGATACTGGTGTAATGACACTACAGACTTTTTTTTCCACCACATTAGTTGCATCAAATCTTCCTCCCAACCCAGTTTCTAATAAAACTATATCCGATTTAATTCTATTAAATGCAAGAAAGGCAGCAGCTGTAGTAATCTCAAAGAAAGTAATTGGTTCACCTTTGTTTAAATGTTCACATTCTTCTAGTAGAAGAGTTAGATCATAATTACTTATTAATTTTGAATTTATTCTTATTCTTTCGTTAAATCTAATAAGATGTGGTGAAGTATATGTATGTACTTTTAATTTAGCATTTTCAAATATTGCCCTTAAGAAAGATGTGACAGAACCTTTGCCATTTGTACCTGCAACATGAATGATGGGTGGTAAATTCAGATGAGGGTTATCAAGTTTTTTTAGTAAATTTTTAATTCTATTCAGTGATAGATCTATTCTTTTTGGGTGTAAAAGTTCGAGTCTTTTTAGAATTTTTGTTGATTTATCCACTTTAAAATTAAATTACTAGGAAGTCTAAAATATCCTCAATCTTTTTTTTTAGGTCTTTCCTGTGGACAACAAGATCTATCATACCTTTTTCCATAAGATACTCTGATTTTTGAAAGTTTTGAGGAAGTTTTTCTTTGATTGTATCCTCAATTACTCTGCTTCCAGCAAATCCTATAGTAGCATTTTTTTCTGCTATGATTATATCACCCAGCATTGCGAATGATGCAGAAACTCCGCCAGTCGTTGGGTCAGTGAGAACTGAAATAAACGGTAAATTTAATTTCCCCATAGAATTAATTGCAATAACAGTCCTTGGCATTTGCATTAAAGATAAAATTCCCTCTTGCATTCTTGCTCCACCAGATGAGCTAAAAATAATTAATGGTAAATAATTCTTTTTTGCAAACTCACAAGCTGTCAAGATAGCCTCACCAGCTGCCATTCCCATAGACCCACCCATAAAATTGAAGTCAAAGATTGCTGTTACTAATTTTTTTCCATTTATTGTACCAGAGGCAACAATTACCGAATCATTTGTTTGATTCTTCTTTTGAGCAATTTTTAACCTATCAGTATATTTTTTACTATCTTTAAAATTTAGTGGGTCTGGCTTAATCCTGGGTGTATCCATTATCATATAATTTTTTCCCAAAAATAGTTCTAATCTTTCTTTTGCAGTAATTCTAAAGTGATGGTCGCAATGTTTGCAGACATAATGTTGACTAATAAGTTCTTTTTTTAATAACATTTGTGAACATTTTGGGCAGGTTTCCCATAAATTATCAGGGACTTCTTTTTTTCCAACGAATGCTTGAAGTTTTGGTCTTACAAAATTAGTTATCCAATTCATATTTCTAACTTAGCATTATTTTTGTAAATTTGCTAAAAAATCAGATATGGAGGTGAGCATTTTTTTTTCAGTGACTTTTCCTTTACAGAATTCCTCTATAAATTTAACTATTGCAGACCCAACCACACAGCCATCGGAAAACCGATTAAGATTTTTTATCTGATTTCTATTTGTGATACCAAAACCAACACATATTGGAAGGTTTGACATTTTTCTAATTTCTTTTACTGATTTTTCAACTTCTAGAATAGAAGGTTTTTTAGTTCCAGTAATTCCCATTACAGAAATATAATATAAAAAACCATTAGTATATTTTAGTATTTGTTTTAACCTCTTCTTATTAGTTGTTGGTGTTAATAAACGAATATTATGAATATTAAATTTTTTTGTAAACCTTAGAATATAATCGTTTTCCTCTGGGGGTAGATCTACAACTATTATTCCATCAACACCAACTATACGGCATTTTTTAAAAAATCTTTCTAACCCATATTGAAATATAGGATTGAAATATCCCATAAGAATAATTGGTATTTTTTTTTCCTTAACTCGAAATTCCTGTATGAGTTTAAAAGTACTTTCAAGCTTGGAACCTGATTTAATAGCCCTTTGACTTGACCTTTGAATAGTTGGTCCATCAGCCATTGGATCAGAAAAAGGAATACCTATTTCAATTAAATCTACGTTATTAAGTCTCAGAGTTTGCATAATCTTTTGTGAAGTTTTATAGTTTGGGTCACCAGATGTTATGAATGTAATTAGAGCTTTTTTGTTAGAACTTTTTAGTTCTTTGAATTTTTTTTCTATTCTGTTTTCCATTATTTTTGATTTAGCTTTACATCTAAATGTTCAGAAATAGAAAAGATGTCTTTATCTCCTCTTCCGCACATGTTCATTATTATTAAATCGTTTTTTTTAAATTTTTTAGCATTTTTTAATAGAAATGCTAACGCATGGGATGGTTCTAGTGCTGGGATAATTCCTTCTAATTTTGAACATAGCTTAAAGGCTTCAAGAGCTTCTCGATCGGTTGCACTAAAGTATTTAACTCTACCCTGTTCTTTTAACCAAGAATGTTCTGGTCCTATCCCAGGATAATCAAGGCCTGCTGAAATGGAATGAGCATCAGTTATTTGACCATGTTCATCTTGCAGAAGATAGGTATAGTTACCATGCAAAAAGCCAGGCTTACCTTTGGATAATGAAGCTGCATGCTTTTTAGTATTGGTACCTTCTCCTCCGGCTTCGACACCAAAAATTTGAACACTTTCGTCATTCAAGAAAGGGTAAAACAATCCTAATGCGTTAGACCCCCCTCCAATACATGCAACTAAATAGTTTGGTAATTTTTTTTCAACTTTGAGAATTTGCTTTTTTGCTTCTATTCCTATTATTGATTGGAAATCTCGAACCATCATTGGATAAGGATGTGGCCCAGCAACTGTCCCAATTACATAAAAGGTATCATCAACATTTGAGACCCAGTCTCTTAGGGCTTCATTCATAGCATCTTTTAGTGTTGCAGTTCCAGATTCAACAGGAACAATTTCAGCTCCCAGTAGTTTCATTTTAAAAACATTAGGAGCTTGTCTTTTTATATCTAACTTACCCATATAGATTATGCATTTAAGATCAAAAAGCGCACAAACTGTAGCTGTAGCCAAGCCATGTTGACCTGCACCAGTTTCAGCAACTATTCTTTTTTTACCCATTTTCATTGCCAAAAGAATTTGTCCTACACAATTATTAATTTTGTGCGCCCCTGTGTGATTTAGTTCATCTCTTTTGAAGTAAACTTTTACATCACCAAGCTGTTTTGAAATTCTCTTAGCAAAGTAAAGTGGACTTGGTCTTCCAACATAGTTTGTGAAATAATATTCTAGTTTCTTCTTGAAATCATTGGATTTCTTAGCTTTTTTATATTGTTCTTCAACTTCTAGTAAGAGTGGCATTAGCGTTTCGGCTACAAACCTACCTCCAAACTTTCCAAATCGACCCTGTTTGTCCGGAAATTTTTTATAGTTTATCTTTTGTTTTCTCATAGTTTGCAATGAATTCCATAAAATTTTTAATCATATTTTTACATTTCTCCCCTCTAGCTTTTTCTATTCCAGATGAAATATCAACAATAGGAGCATTTGTGATTTCAAGAGCTTCACTGACGTTCTTAACATTTAACCCACCAGCTAATATCCATTTCTTTTCGGAATAATATCCTCTTAAGAGATTCCAATCAAATGAAATTCCTGAACCACCCGAAACACCGTGATTACTTTTTGTGTCAAATAAAATCATATCACATAAGTCTTTATATTTTTTTGAGTAGTTAATATCAGAAAAGTTCTTAATTGGGACAGCTTTAATGATTGGTTTTTTTAATTTTTTTACTTCTTTTATATAACTTAATTTTTCATTACCATGAAGTTGTATAACATCTAATTTCAAGAAATCAGTTATATGATTTATTAAATTTAAATCGGCATCAACAAATAACCCCACAACTTTTTGTTTAGGTCTTATAAATTCTATTAAATCTTTTGCATCTAAAGCATTAATAAATCTTGGAGATTTTTGATAAAAAACAAAGCCTATATAATCTGCTTCTTTAGAAGCAATTATAGACTCTTTATTTTTCAGACCACATAATTTTACTTTAAGATTCAATTTGAGCCTCTATGTTTTCTGAAATTCTTTTCAGAGTTTCAATTGGGTCTTTTGATTGTGTTATTGATCTTCCAATAATTAACATTGATGATCCAAATTTTACAGCTAGTCCTGGGCTAATTATTCTTTTTTGATCGTTTATTTTATTGTCAGAAAATCTAATACCTGGTGTCACATATAAAAACCCCTTTTTATTTATTATTTTTTTTAATTCAGGAACTTCGTGTGCAGAAGAAACAAGACCATCAATTCCTGCTGCAACACCAATTTTTGCCAAATTTTTAACATATTCGTTATTACTAATGTTTAAACCAAAGTTACGTAAGTCCTTATTATCAAGACTAGTAAGCATAGTAACTCCTAATATTTTAGTAGTTTTTTTAACTAAGTTAAGTTCTTTCAACATAATTGAACCACCAGTTACATGGACTGATAAATACTCTGGAGATAATTGTACTATATTTTCAGTAGCTTTTTTTACAGTGTTCGGAATATCTTTTAATTTAAGATCTAGAAAAATTGGTAAACCAATTTTCTTAAGTTCAAGAACTCCATGAGGACCATTTTTCAAAAAAAATTCAAGACCAACTTTTATACCACCAATATGATCAGCTATTTTTGAGATAAATCTTTTTGATTCATTTAGATTGCTAAAATCAATAGCACAAAATATCATTTGTTTAAATTTCATTTCTTATTTAAAAATCTTTCTAAAATAAAAAAAAATAAATCCCATAATAAAACCAGTAAATAATAGAATTATCACTAGCAAATATAATGGTAATTCAAAGAAAAGGGGGAACGGGAAAAGGTTTATCTGTACAATATATTTATTTCCAAGTGAAAAGAGGGAAAAAAAAATTAAAAAAAAAAAAAAAAAACTAAACCAAATATTTTTTTAATCTTTCCTGACATTCATTTCCTTTCTCAACTTCTTGCTTGGAATAAAGTGTACAAAATATTTTTTTTCAATATTAATTTTTTCTCCAGTTGCAGGATTTCTTCCTACCCTTGTGTCTCGAAGTCTTGTGGAAAAAGTTCCAAAATCTCTTATTTCTATCCTCGATCCGTTAGCAAGGTTTGTTGAACAAAACTGAAGAATTTTTTCAAGTGTTCTTTCAACTTCACGCCTAGGAAGATAATCAAATTTGTTTTCTAGTATTTTTAAAATTTCTGACTTTTTCATATTCTTGTTTTAAAATAAAGCTACATTATAAAAGTTTTAATCAAATAATTAATCTTTTTTTTAAAAAAATTTGATAATTCAATCTATAATTAAATTATGTTTACAAATCTTAAATTTTTATTACTTAATTGACTTAAATTTTAATAATTAATTGATGAATTACAAAATACTCTTTGTTATCGGAGAACTTGGTTCTGCTAGGTATTGTTTACCTTTGTGGAATCAGTTAATAAACAAAAAGGAATCTTTTGACTGGAAAATACTTGCATTCGGGCGAATTAATGACAAAGAGTTGTTAAAATTTTCTAAATATCTAATATATAATTATGATTATTCTAAGAGTTTCGAAGAAAATATAGTCGGTTTAGATTGGTGTCCAAATTTAATTTTTAGTTCAGCAACTTATCAAAAGTTGGAGTATGAAAGCCTTAAATTTGCAAAAACAAAAAATGTTCTAGGGATACAGTTTTTTGATACATGGTATAATTATTATGAAAAATTGGCAAAAGAAAATAGAGAGACTCTAGCTACAAAGATATGTATGATAGATAAATTCTCTTCGCATGAGGCAATTGCTGAAGGGGTTGATGAGAAGAAATTGATTACGATTGGTCAACCAGGACTTGAGTTTGTTAAAGAAAAAAAAATAAAAAGTAAAAATAAGAATATTCTTTTTATCAACCAGCCAATAGCTAAACACAAATATGATGTTTTAAAACATTTAGGCTATGATGAAGAAGATGTTTGGGAGATTGTGTTTAAAGCTATGTCAAAAATAAGAAATGATTTCGATGAATTTCTTTTTGCAAAACACCCTGATGAGCATTTAATTAATATAGATAAAAAAATAATTAATAACCTTAAGATAACAATCATTGAAAATGGTCAAATAGGCATAGATCATTGTGATACAATTATTGGTATGTGGTCTACTTTAATGATTGATGCTTTTTTTCAGAGCAAAGATGTGATTAGTATTATTCCTAAATTTGCAAAAAAAAATAATTGCACTCTATCAAAAAGAAATTTTATACCTTTGGTAATGACATCTTCAAAACTAATTGATGTTTTAAGAAGTGACTTTAGATATGAACATAAAAAAATCAAAGATTCGCTTAAAGGAAGTACAAAAAGACTCCATGAATTTTTGATGTTAGAAATAGAAAAATTATCTAATTAATTCATATCGTAAACTTAGGAAAAATTAACCCATTATAATATGGATGTTTTGAGAGTAAAATTTCAAAAACTTTATCTTTATCCCTAGGATCTATGTTTTTAAAAGTTGAATAGAACGCGAGCAGTGACTTTTTTTCATTATTTAATATTTTTTTATCTAAGTCTAAAGGACTTTTTACTCCATAAAACTTACAAGTTATTTTTTTTTCAAAAAAGAAACCAAATATATTTTTTACTCTTGGAATATGGTAACGACTAGAAACAATATGAAGTTCAGAAATGCACATTGGGTGAATTATATTGTATTTGACAAAAACTGCATCACCTACTGTTTCTCTTGAGAATTGGTCTGTTACAATTGATTTATTATCCACTCCAAGTTTATTTTCTAAATAATCTTTTATAAAATGAGATATAGGCTTTTCTATCTCCTTTTTGTATTTCCAACCACTTGTAATAATGAAATCACATTTTTTTTTATGAAATATCTCAAAGCCCTTTTTACATCTTAGGATTGATTCATTATTAAGAGCTTTCTTATCTTTCATCAGATGAGATAATATTAGAACTGCATTTCTTTTATTTTTAAATTTCATTTTTTGTCTAGAAAATTAACTATTTAATTACATCCCATGAAACTCTATCTCCTCTTTTAATATGTTTTTTCACCTTTCTTCCAATCACTTCACTATAAAATTTGGGAGGCAAACCAAAGCCCGGCCTTATTCTTCTAATATCTTTTGCCTGTATTTTTTGGTTAGGAGATAGATCATTCACAAAATACAAAGATCGTCGGAAAATTTTATTTGATTCTTCATTTTCAACTCTTTCTATTAATTCTTTGCCCAAAGATTTAAAGGTAAGATTACAGTCACTAACAAGCTTTTCCATTTCTTTAGGATTTATTGAGAATGAACTATCAGGTCCTTTATCGCTTTTATTAATAGTAAAATGTTTTTCAATTAAGGTTGCACCACATGAAGTTGCAACAATTGGCGCTAAGGTTCCTAGTGTGTGATCAGATAATCCAACTTGAACTTTAAATATTCTTTGAAGTTTATTGATTGTTCTAATGTTGGCTTGATCAATAGGAGTAGGGTAACTACTAATACAATGAAATAATGCAATTTGATCATTCCCATTATCTTTTGCTACTTTAATAGCTTGTGAAATCTCATCAATTGATGACATTCCTGTGGACATAAGGATTGGTTTTTTCTTTTTGGCTATATAACTTATAAGTGGAAGATCAATAAGCTCAAAAGAGGCTATCTTATATGCTGGAACATTAAGTGACTCTAAAAGGTCAACTGCACTCTCATCAAATGGAGAGGAAAAAAGAGTAATATTTTTTGATTTTGCAAACTTAAATAAATCCTCATGCCACTCGAAAGGTGTAAAAGCTTTACGATAAAGGTTGTAAAGTGAATAACCTTTCCATAAACCCTCATTTATTAGAAAATCTCCATCTGATTTCTCTATTGTCATAGTATCAGGGGTATAGGTTTGTATTTTTACAGCAGAGGCGCCAGATTTTTTGGCATGGAGAATAGTTTCTTTAGCTTTATCAATTGAACCATTATGGTTGGCTGAAATTTCCGCGATAATATAAGGAGGATATTTTTCAGAAATTTCTCTACCTGCTATTGTAATCTTCTTCATTGATTAATGACTATTTTATAGTAGAAGAATGAATTATCTTCTGATTGATATTTAAAACCACAATAATTAAAGCAGATTATACTAGATATATTATTTTTCTTTATTGTAGCAGTAAGAGCGAATTTTTTTTTGTTTTTAAAAAGTCTAATTGCATTCTCTAATAAAACTTTTGAGAGTTTTTTATTTCTAAACTCTTTCTTTAAATTTATAGATACATTTATTTCTTTTTTAGTAACATCGGTTTCAAAACGACACATTCCTATTTTATCTCCATTAGATAGTCGTCCAATAAAGATAGTAGAATTTTTATTTATAAGAGTTTTTTCAAACCACTTTTTATGAATATCCCAAGAAATTATTCTTGAATTTTTTGACATCTTTCTAGTGTTAGGATCATTTCTCCATATCCAGATATCTTTACAATCATCTTCATTAATCTCAAATAGATTTAAATTTGATAAGCTCGCTTTTAATGAATACAGTCTTTCTATTTCGTTCTGGATATTTGTATCCCAACCTCGGAATTCTTTGGGAAGGTCTTTTAGCTTCCGAAAAGTTCCTTCCCCTCTTTGTTTTTTTTCAATCCAGTTCATATCAATAATATTATCAATGTTTTTCAAAAATAAATTTTCTATTTCATTAAATAACCTTTTATAGGTTTGCTTAAAGGTTACTTCACCTTTGTCAAAATTAACATATTTTTGATAAATAATTGGACCTGTATCCACTCCTTCATCAATTATGTGGATGGTTACTCCAGATGGAGTATTGTCATAGAAAGACCAAAAATTTGGATGAGTTCCTTTGTTGTATGGTAAATAGGAAATATGAAGATTAATTATAGGACATTTGACTTGTTCAATTAATTCCTTTTTAATAATTCGTCTATATCCAAAACTAATTATAAGATCAAACTCATTACTATAATTAAATGAATCTTTTGAATGAGTAAGTTTACAATGCTTTTTTTTCAAAGCATTTATTAGGCATGTTTCATTTTCATTATAACCAAGAAATAAAATTTTTTTAGAATTAGCCTTTGAATTCGATCCTTGGATTGAAATTTTTTTCACAGTAATTTTTACCCTTGGTTATCAGTATCTGTCAACCATAATCAATAAGCTTGTGTTATAAAAAACAAAATTTATTTAGACAATATTCTTTCTATAATTTTCTGAACTTTAAACGCATCATATAGAGATGCAGAATGTTCTGGACATTTACCATTAAGTATATCCATCATTTCTTTTGCTTGTTCAAAGAAACCTGGTTTTAGTTGATTGTCTCTATCAGGGAATGAGGAGCTCGAACTTACTTTTTTTGGTAAATACCTTCTGATGGGTAAGTCTGTGGTTGGTTGAATTATCTCCATATCCTCAAAAACTTCTGCATTTTCAAAAGGTTTGAGTTCTAATCTTCTTTTGTTTCCAAAAATTTCTATTTTGAAGTTTGATGGAGAATTCCAATTCATTAATAAACTAATTAAATCCTCTCTCTTAGATTTTAATGTAACTAATCTTCCTCTATCACTTGCAAAATGGTTGTTTTTTTCTAAAGATATTTCACCAAAGAGATAAAACAATAAGTCTACCCCATGACATGAATTAATTAAAACATTTTCATAATTGCCTTTAGGATTTACAGATTCAGGTAATTCCATCTTAAGGTAAACTGGGCCTTCTTTTTTAATAAAATCTTTAGCCATTTGAATTGTTGCGTAAAATCTTCTGTTATAACCAACTCTAATTCGTGGAAATTCATTTTTTGAAAATTGAGATAAAAAATTTAAATCTTTGGATACTGGTTTTTCAATCAGACAGGGTTTATTAATCTCTAATATTTTTGTTATATACTCTATATTTTTTTCAGTAGGTATTAGCAATAGAATACAATCCCATTGATCTTGTGCTTTTAATAAATCAAAAGAACACTGATATACATTTTTAACATTATAAATATCACCAAACTTTGCTATACTTTTCGAATTTTTGCTTGAAGAAACATGAGTTATTTCAAAACCAACATTAATAAATGCATCTGCATGAAATGAAGCAATTTTCCCACTACCAATTATTGCAAGCTTAGGAGATCTCATGAGATTTGCCATTCAAAATCGTAATATTTTTTTTCAACTTTTTCGTCCAATGACATTGTTTTTGACTTTACGTTTGAAATCAATGAAAAAATAATTGCTTTTGACGCAATTAATTCTCTTTTAAAATTATTATTTTTATTATCAATTAAATTTTTAAACATTTTTTTATAAAGATTTGATCTGTTAGGCATAATTGTCCGTTTTAATTTTTCATCAACACCAAGCCTGATTATTCTTTTATCTGCTGAAACCTCTTTCATATTCCTTTTATAGATTGATAAGGTCATATCTCCATTTATTAAAATTCTTCCCCATGGGAAAAAAATTTCTGCTCGTTGTTTGACGCTTGAGAAATTTGTAGAATTAATACTTAATCTTTTTTTTTTTTCAAACTCCCATATTGAACAACCTTCCCAGAAATCCAATTTTTTTGCCCTTGGATTTATTTTAATGCTTCTAAGATTACTTAGTGTATTAATTGGATTGGAACCAAAAATTGAAATTGCAAGATCTAAGAAATGGATGCCAGTTGTTACAATTCCCATAGCTCCTCCATTTACGCACATCAACATAGGATCACCACCAAGTTCATTTTTACCAATATAAATGATTTTTTCAACTATTCCCAAATATCTATTTTGAAAACCACCAACTATATTTAATTTATTCGAGTTGCATAGATTTTCAAGTTTATGTAAACTTTTTAATGAGTTTGTTATTGGCTTTTCTATTAAAAAATTATTTACCCCTAGTGAGTAAAGCTCTTCGATGGATTTAAAATGATCAGGTCCAAGATTTGATATAATGCCTATTTTCTTTTTTTTTGAATCTTTGATATGATTAGATAAAGATGAGACCTTACTAAAAGACTTTGTTTTGATGTTTAGATTATTTTTGCACCAATCTCTTGCATTCTTACTTATATCAACACATAACAAATCTGATCCTTGAGTATTAATGAACTGAGCATGTCTTTTGCCAACAGACCCAACCCCAATTATTATAAATTGAATGTTATTCATGATTTATTAATCTCATAATATTTTCTAAAAGTAGATTTTATAAAATTTTTATTTAAGAAAGGTATTTTTTTCATAATCTATACTGATCTCATCAAACTATTAGTCATCTCAACAATTGCTTTGCTTGATACTTCAGTTCTTTTTAGATTAGAAAAATTGTCAAGATTAAAACTTGAGTTCTTTACAGCTTGAAGAAACTTTCTACCATCTTTCTTTGCTTTTTTTAAATCAATCCTATTATCTTCGATTAATTTTATTGCTTTCTTGAGGCCTTCTCCATTTTTAATTTTTTGCACATGATCTAAAAAGTCATAATCACAATTGTCCGACAGTACAATTACTGGTTTTCCTAATACAGCAGCTTCAAAGCCTGCTGCTCCATTAATTGTAATTACTCCAATAGATTTTTTAATAAGATTAATACCTATTTCATTAATTTTTATAAACTCAATATTCTTAAATAATTTCACTTGATTATAAAAATCTTTTGGTCTCGAACCTAAACTATAAATATGTTCTTTTACTGCAAGAGTAGTCCCAGAGGGAAGGTCTCTTGCAATCATTGCAATAGCCCAAAGTTGGGAAAAAAAATCAGAAGCTTGGACTTGCAGTGACCATTCAGGTTCTGTTGCAAGAGGGAAAAAAAAGAATGGTTTTTTTTCAAGTTGAGAGATTGATTTTGTAAAATTACTCATCATTAAGTTTCTGTCTCTAAAACCCTTAAATCTATATTTAATGAAACTTCCCAAATAATATGAATCCTTTATACCATCATAGCCTTTCAAAGTGCCTTTAATTCTATAAAGAATAATTTTCAAACATTCTTTAATTACTTTATATAAAGCTGAATCTTTGAAAAAATCTTTTCTTTGAACAAAATCAAGATGGTAAGATACTTTTAGATAAGTATTTTTTTCAATTTTTTTAATTTTTGAGAATTGATTTTTCAAAGTTTTATTTAAGCAAAATTCATCTTCAGACCAAAAGAAAAAATTTTTGTGTCTCGAGTTCCCCTGAATTCTAACCTTGACATTTCTTTTGTGAGCTAACATTGCCAGGGCTTTTGTTGGATTGATAAACAACTTAATTTTTTTTTCTTTTAATTCTTTATCCCAAAAAATTAATTCTCGATTAATTATTTCTGTCATTTGGGTGTAATTAATTTTTGATTGGGGCGATTCTGGGTGATGTGTTCCTGCGAGGGCAAATCCTTTGCCAAAATGTCTATTTGCTAAAATAATTTCTCCATATGGTTTACCTAAGATCTTTTCATATTTTTTTGCTGTGGACCATACATTTGCTATATTTTTTATTTTTAATTTGTGGGCATTTCTTTGAGGGTGAGCAGAACTTGAAAGAGTTTTAAAAAAACTAGCATCAAAGTTGTTATTTATAAATTTTATTGAATCAACACTTCCAGTGTATCCATGAAGATTACAATTATAGTCTTCAAAAATTTTCTTACACATATTTAATTGTAAGAAAAGAAAATCTGGAATAAATACAATACCAATATTATCAATTTTTTTTTTCATTTATATTATTCGATGTTTTTGAATATGTTTTGTAATGGGTTTAAAATCTTTAGACATTCGAATAAAAAATTTATAAAATCTTAGTCCAGATATAGTTTATATGTTTTATAAACCGGGTGTCCATATTGCAAAAAAACCACTGTTAAAATTTTGATTTATATAAGAGATCTTTGTTTTAAAAAATGTTAAATCAAGTATTTTTGAAAAGTCTTTTTTATCTGAAAAATCAATAATCTTTATATCTTCAGTTTCTCCTGATTGTTTTTTTAACCAATCTATTGCATCTTTTTCATTTCCTAGATCGTCAATAAGCTTATATTCTTTAGCTTGACGTCCAGTTAAAATTCTCCCATCTGAAACCAATTCAAT
Source organism: uncultured Alphaproteobacteria bacterium (assembly GCA_902530985.1). Lineage (GTDB taxonomy): Bacteria > Pseudomonadota > Alphaproteobacteria > Methylaequorales > Methylaequoraceae > Methylaequor. The sequence continues at coordinate 128,247 of CACACI010000001.1, read as the reverse complement.
TACCGACTTAGATATATCTCTGTTAGTTTTGACAATATCTAAAAACTCATCTTGCATCTTTTTTATTATATCTTGCAAATAATCTAATTTTTCATTGTCAATTGCTTCAGCAGGGTTTGGCACAGCTTTAAATTCCCCACTTTTTACAATTACAGGCTTAACACCTAGCTTGCCAAGTAGTTCACTTATGTCTGCTGTTTGCAATATTACTCCAACTGAACCTGTAATAGTACCTGCATTTCCATAAATTTTATCTGAGGCAAGAGACACAAGATATCCGCCAGAGGTAGCCATTTCTTTCATATAGACAACGGTTGGAATCTTTTCACTTACTGCTTTAATTGAATCATATAACTCTTTGCTCCCAACGTATGTCCCGCCTGGGCTATTGATAATAGTTATGAGACCCTTAATATTTTTGTCTTTTGTAAAACTATCAATTTGGTCAATTAAGTCTTTTCTGTCTTGAATAATTCCTTGAACCGAAATTTTAGCAATAAAGCTTCCCTCTGTTTGAACTTTAATAAAACTAACTAGTAATACCAGGGCTGAAATTACTGAGATAAATATTCGCAGTATGAGTGATTTTCTTTTTTGATAAAATTGATCTAATAAATCATTTTTTTTCATCTTTTGATTTTGAATTTTTCTTCTTTCCTTCTTCTAGTGCAGCTCCAATTATGTCTCCTATACTCGCACCAGATGAAGAGGAGCCATATTCTTCTAATGCTTTTTTTTCCTCTTGGATTTCAAGATCTTTTATTGATAATTCATATGAACCATCCTTAGTATTTTTTTTTAAAACTTTTGCATCAATTTTTTCTCCAACAGCAAATCTAGAAGTATTTTGTTCTGTTTTTAGTTTTGCCAAATTAGATTTTTTTACAAACCCTTTGGCATCTTCATCAAAGGTTACAAATATTTTATCTTCACTTATTTTTTCAATAACACCTGTCATGATCTTATTTAATAATTTATCTGATTTGATTGTTGTTTTTGTAAGTTGCTTTATTCCTAAGGAAACTCTTTCTTTATCAACATCTATATCAAGTATTTTAAATTTTATGTTTTGATCAATTTTATATTCTTGAATAGCCTTTGTTCCAGAGTCATCCCAAGAAATATCAGAAGTATGAATTAATCCGTCTAGATCTGAGGTAAGTCCAACAAAGATTCCAAAATCTGTTATATTCTTAATTTTTCCTTCAATTATATCCCCATTTTTATTTTTTGATGCAAAAATTTTCCATGGGTTTTCTGTGCATTGTTTTAAACCTAAACTGATTCTTCTTTTGGAGTTATCTATTTCAAGGATTACGACTTCAACTTCTTCTCCAACTTTAAGGATAGAATTAGGGTTAATGTTTTTGTTAACCCAACTCATTTCAGAAGTATGGATCAGTCCTTCTACTCCTTTTTCTAAAGCGATGAATGCTCCGTAATCTGCTATACTTGAAATCTTTGATTTAATCTTGCTATCAACTTTATATATATTTTCAACATTTTCCCAGGGATCTTTAGTTAATTGTTTTAAACCAAGGCTAATTCTACCGTTTTCTTTATCATACTTAATTACGACCACTTCAATATCTTGTCCAATACTGAACATTTCAGATGGATGATTAACTCTTTCCCATGATAGATCTGTTACATGAATTAATCCATCCATACCACCCAGATCAACAAACACGCCATAATCTGTAATATTTTTTACATTACCTTTAAGTTTATCTCCTTCATTTATATCGGAGAGCAATTTACTTCTATCTGCTTTTCTTGACTCTTCTAATAAGACCCTTCGAGATACAACAATATTACCTCTTAATTTATCCATTTTTAAAATAATCATTGGTTGTGGTTTATTTAAAAGAGGTGAAATATCTTTTATTGGCTTTAAGTCAACTTGGCTTCCTGGAAGAAAAGCAACAGCTCCATTAATATCTACAGCAAACCCACCTTTAACTCTACCTGTAATAATACCAGTTACCTGTTCTTTTTGATTTTGCATTTTTTCAAGATTTGACCAAGACTCTTCTTTTCTCGCTCTTTCTCTACTTAAAAGTGCTTCACCCTCTTTATTTTCTAGTTTCTCAAGATAGACATCGTAACTATCTCCAACCTTCACACCATGCTCTTCTCCAGGTGAATGAAATTCTTTTATGGGGATTCTTCCTTCGGCTTTTAATCCAACATCTACAACAACTGTGTCATTGATAATTGAAAGTACTCTACCTTTAATGATTTGACCTTCTTTATATTTAAAGTCGACAAGGCTTTCTTCTAACAATTCACTAAAATTTTCTACCAAATTAATTTCCTCTTAAATTAAGCACTACACTTACAAAATTTTCAAACGATATGCAATTATTAAATAAAATCTGTATTTTTTTTTATATATCTCATTGCAATCTCAAGGACTTCATTCTCACTCAAAATTGATGTATCAATAAAACAGCTATCCTTTGCTATTGTTAGGGGAGAAATTTTTCGCTTAGAATCTTTATTATCCCTATTAACCATATTATTTAATGTAGCTTTATAGTGAGAAGGCCCAAGGTTAATTTGATCTATTCTTCTAGATGCCCTTATTTCAATGTTTGCATCTAAAAAAAATTTTATTTCAGCTTTAGGAATAATTACTGTTCCTATGTCTCTACCATCAATAACTGACCCCTTACCATTTGGAGGATTATTTGCAAAATTTCTTTGGATAGCTAAAAGTGAATCACGCACTTCTTTCTTTTGTGAGATTTCAGAAGCTATTTTTGAGATTTTTTCAGTTCTCAGTTTTTTTAATTTATCCTTATTTTCAAACCATTTTTTGAGATCGAGTAGTTTTATGTTTTTCTTATCTTTTATATTAATATATTCATATGCGTAGATTCGGTATAAAATACCTGTATCAAGATGATCAAATGCAAGTTTTTGAGATAGATTTTTTGCTAAAGTCCCCTTACCCGAACCTGCAGTTCCATCAATTGCAATAACTGGCTTAGAATTTTTGAAAAAATTCAATCTGTGCTCCCAATTTTTGGAATATTGGCTGAAATCCTGGAAATGAGGTTTTGATCATATTCATATCATCTATAATAATTGATTTTTGTGAAAAAAGACCAAACACAAGCATTGACATTGCAACTCTATGATCACTTTCGGTAATTACATAGTTTCCTCCCTCATGAGACTCTTTACCAAATATTTGGATTGAATCTTTATTTACTTTTAATTTTACACCTCCCTGTGATAAAGCGTTAGCCATTGACTTGAGCCTGTTACTTTCTTTTACTTTTAATTCATTTAGACCGTAAAACTTTGAAACCCCTGAAGCATAAGAAGCTGCAACGAAAAGAATTGGATACTCATCTATAAGCCTTGGACTAATTTCTTTCCTGACATTAGCTGAAGTTAAATTAGAACTAATTACTTCTATATCACCAACCTTTTCCCCATTAATAATGTTTGTATTATGGATAAATATCTTAGCATTCATTTTTTTTAGCACATCAAGCAGACCAATTCTAAAGAAATTTAGACCAACATTTTTTATTTTTACATGGCTATTTTTTGATAATAAAACTGCAATAATTACAAATGCAGCGGAACTAAAATCACCTGGAATGATTATATCTTTGGGCTTTAAAAAATTTGGTGAAGTTAAGCTTATCACATTTCCATTTTTTTTTAAATTTGCACCTAGATGTTTGAGCATAATTTCAGTGTGGTCTCTGGAAGGAATTTTCTCAACAATTTTTGTGGTCCCTTTAATATTAAATGCAGCTAATAAAATGGAACTTTTTACCTGTGCTGAACCTATTTCAAGTGTGTGGTTTATAGGGATATGTTTGGTTTGTTTATTTGAAACTTTTAATGGTAGCAACCCATTTTTATGAGAAAGTGAGATGTTCATTTTATTTAATGGTTCAATTATTCTTTGCATTGGCCTTGATGAAAGAGATTTGTCACCTGTAAGAGTTGCGGTAACTGCACTTGTGCTAAGAAGTCCAGTCATTAATCTTACGCCAGTACCCGAGTTGCCAAAGTTAAGATTAGTTGTAGGGTTAGAGAAAAATCCACCTTGTCCATAAATCTCATAAAAACTGTTTTTTTTTTCTATTTTAATAGATAATTTTCTAAGAACTTTAAGGGTGTTGATTACATCATCAGACTCTAAGAGACCAAAAATTTTATTATTACCTATACACAATGAAGAAATTATTAGCGATCTAATTGAAATTGATTTATCAGATGGAACAGAAATAATACCATTTAATGGTTTACTTTTTGAAGATTTAAGAGTAAAAGATTTTTTCATTCTTAATTATGATATATAATTTATTTATTTTACTAATGAAAGTTGATTATGGAAAAAGTTGATTTAGGTGCTAAAAGAAAATGTACGAAATGCGGCACTCTTTTTTTTGATTTTGGAAAACATCCAATTGTTTGTCCAAATTGTGGAGCTGATGTTAATTCCTTGCTAACTAATGTTTCAAGACGTGGAAGACCTCCTAAAAACCCAAAGCCAGAAATTGTAGAGGAAAATAAAGATATAAAAATTGAAGTAATTGAAGAAACAACCACAGAGGATGTTGATTCTGATGATTCTAATGTAGAGGATATTGTAGAGATCGAAAGAGATGAGGAGACCTGATTTCTATCTATTTTAAGTTCTTAAGATCTATACTTTAATGCTTTGTTGGGGCTGTAGCTCAGTTGGGAGAGCGTCTGGATGGCATTCAGAAGGTCTGGAGTTCGATCCTCCACAGCTCCACCATTTGTTCATATTAAGAATTAAAGAAATCAAATTTTTCCTCTACCTAAACTTTTTATCTATTAACAAAATATTTTTTCTATATTCTGGTTTTTTGGAAATAACAGATATTCATTATTTTTAAGCTTTTTTGGTTCTTTTGCTCTTGCATCAATTATTTTGTAATTAAGTTCTTTTAAAATTTTAAATATAACTTCATCATTATAACCTAACTTTTTTATGTGTTTAGGATGATAGCTTAGGAAGATAAGTGGCTTAAACTTTTTTATTATTCTTTTTGAACCAACTAACATATCAATCTCGGCGCCTTCTATATCAACTTTAATTATTTCTGGGATAACATTGTTAATTAGGCAAAAGTTGTCAAGGGTGATAGATTCAATTTTTCTTTTAACAATTATTTTTTTATTTTTTAAATTTACTATCGAGTTCATTCCAGAAGGTTCTTCCGACTCAAAGAATGAATAACGATCATCATTTTTTGATGAAACGATTTTATCAACAACTTTAATATTATTAATATTATTAATTTTTATGTGATAATTTAGGAAAAACAAGTTTTTCAAAGAAGGTTCAAATGAATATAAAGTTCCGCCTTTTTTGATGTTCTTAGAAATTGGAAGGGATACTATTCCTATATGTGCACCTATGTCTAAGAAACATTTAGTTTTTCTTGATAATTTTAAATAAATTGGGAAAAAATCATTATGTTTGTTCCCCCAATCTTTGAAATTACTAAATGCAAACAAAGCATGCATTTTAAATTGATAATTTGCACTAATAAATTGATTTACACTAAAATTGATTGAGAAAATTTTAATTATTGACCTGTAAAAAACTCCTAAAAATTTCCAGAGAAAAATATTGCGTAACTTTTCATCATGTCTGAATTTTCTTAAAAATCTTAACATTAATTTTTCTTAATATTAGAATAGACTCGTTTTATTTAATTTAATTATTAATAAGAGTAATAAGAATAAAAAGTAAAGATTTTGTTATTTTTTTTCAATTTGTAAAAAATAAAAATTTGATTTTGTAATAAATCTACGGTAATGTTGTCTCATTATTGAATGCTTTAAAAGGTTCAATACAATCGCTCGAATTGAGGGTTTATGAGTAGAATGTCAGTTTTTAATAGTCCTTTTCTTTTAGGTTTTGATCAGTTCGAAAGGACGATCGACAGGATTTCTAAATTATCAACGGATACATATCCTCCCTATAATATAGAACAAATTTCGACAAACAGTATCAGGATAACTATAGCTGTGGCTGGATTTAATAAAAAAGATCTTGATATTAGTTTAGAGGGTAATCAATTGCAGATAAGAGGAAGTAGAGATGATAACGAATCTGATAGGATTTTTATCCATAGAGGTATTGCTACAAGGCAGTTTCAAAGGAACTTTATTTTAGCTGAAGGGATTGAAGTTAAAGAAGCTTCGATGGATAATGGATTGTTATTTATAGACTTATCTCAACCAATAAACAATGAAGAGTCAAAAAAGATTGAAATTAAAGATAAAAATAATAAAATTAAAGATAAATTAATAAGCTTAGGGAATGATAAATAAATGGGTAAGTTAAATATACCAAGTAGAGATTTTTTAGAATATGGAAATGCTTCACTAGCATTTATAAAAAAAGAGATTCACAAAGAAGAGAACATTAGCACGGATGTTTTCTCGGTCTACTGTGCTGATGGCACTCTACTTGCTGCTTTTGATAGTAAAGAGTCAGCTATAGCTGCCATTATGCAATCCGGTTTAGAACATATAGATTTACACTAAATTTTTGAAAAGAAATTATGAATTTCCTTTGGGCTTTTAATACTCCTCAGCTTTTCAACTAAATCTTTGTTTCTTAGAAAGTTTGATATCGAAGATAAAATGAGTAAGTGTTCTGACTGACAATTTTTTGGAGCAAGAATTGCGAATACTATGTCAACGTTTATACTATCAGATGCTGAAAAATCAATGCCAGATTTCAGTTTTAAAAAAATTACTCTAGTTTTGTCAATCAGATCTACTTTAGAGTGAGGAATTGCAACACCATTGCCGACTCCAGTAGATCCAAGTTTTTCTCTTTCATTGAGTTTTTCGACTATAATTGTTCCTTTCTCTAAATCATCATTTGCAAAAATATTAGAGATATGTTTGAAAAGATTTTTTTTGCTGTCAACATCTACTTCAACATAGATTGAATTACGTGAGATGAATTGAATTAACTTCATTTTTTTGGATCCACCCAACCAATATTTCCATCTGATCGTCTATATAAAATATTTAATCTCTTTGATTGAACATTTTTAAAGAAAATTGCATTTTGATCTTTTAAATCCATCAGCATAATAGCTTCACTAACTGATACAGTTTTTATTATATCTTCAGATTCTGCAATAATAACTGGTGCAGTTAGGTCGTCTTTTTTTCTTTTTAAATCTGGATTTTGAATAATATATTGACTCGCTTCTAAATATTTAAGAGATTTTTTATTTTTTAGACGATGATCGGTTAGTTTTCGGTGATATCTTCTTAGTCTTTTTTTTATTTTTTCATTGGCAACATTAAAAGCACCATATGCATCGTTGCTTAATGCATTACCTTGTATAAAAAAAGATCTTTCTATATTTATACTAATTTCGCATCTAAAATTAAAAGTGTCTTTAGAGAATAAGATATTGGCATTTATGAAGCTTTCAAAATATTTATTTAAAGTTTGTATTATTGAGATTTGTACGTAATTAGTAAGAGATTTGCCAACTTTAGTTTGTTTTCCTGAGATAGATATGTTTTTAGATTCTGTCAAAAATCATTTCCTAAATAAAAAGTTCTTACATTTTTATTTTTGATAATCTCATCAGGCTTACCTTGAAAGAGAACTTTTCCTTCAAAAATTATGTATGCTCTATCAACAATTTGTAAGGTGCTTTTCACATTGTGGTCTGTCATAAGAACCCCGATATTCTTTTTTTTAAGATTCTGAATTAAGTTTTTTACGTCCTGAATAGCTATAGGGTCTATTCCTGCTAATGGTTCATCCAAAAGAATGAAATTAGGGTTAGATGCCAAACATCGAGCAATTTCTAATCTTCTTCGTTCGCCTCCTGAAAGAGAAAGAGAAGGAGCGTATCGAATTGATTCAATTCCAAATTCAGATAGGAGGCTTTCAAGTTTTTTTGTTTTTGTTTCAGAGGATTTTTCAGTTTTTTCTAATATTGAAAGGATGTTTTGCTCCACATTCATTCCCCTAAAAATAGATGATTCTTGAGGCAAATAACCAAGACCAAGTTTAGACCTTCTGTACATTGGATATTCAGAAATCTCGTTTTTATCAAGATTTATAGAGCCACTTTCTGATTTTAATAGTCCCATAATTATGTAAAAAAGTGAGGTCTTACCTGCTCCATTGGGACCTAATAATGCTACAGATTCTCCTCTATTTAAATCGATAGAAACATTGTCTAGGATTCTTTTATTATTATAGGATTTAGTTATATTTTTAACTTCTAGACCTTTATTGTCGACAGCTATGAATGGTATGTCAATTTGGTTTGTCAGTTTCAATCCCCCCTTTATCAATGAGTGCTTTTACTTTATTTTCCGTTGGTTGTTTTCCTGGGGCAGGCAATAATTTACTTATACCTTTCTTTAAGTCAACTTCAGCATATTCACCAAGCAAAAAACTTTCCCCTCTCTGGAGTTTTACATTTCCAAATAATTTGCAGATTTCAGTTTCATTATTATAAATTGCTTTATCGCTAAATGCTACTTCATTATTAGTTTTAATAGAAACATTTTTAAACCCAAGTATTTTTTTTACAGTTGTTTTTTTCTCCGTTTCTTGTAAGTACCATACTAATTTATCTGCTAATACAGAAAATTCTTTGTTCTTTATTGCTTCTGCCTTTCCAGAAGCAATTGCAATATTTTTAGATCTCCAATATTCTAGCTTTTCCTTTGATTTTAGGATGTTTGATTCGGATGTCAGAATGATATTTTTGCCTTTTATTAAGAAGTAATCTTTTAATGTATTATATTCGGCATAATCACCTCCAACTATCTTCATTTTATCGTCTTCTATAATTACATTTTTTTTGGCCCTTACTTCCCTAATATTCATTCCTGAATCCTCTTTTTCGTTATAGAATGCCTCAATTCTATCAGATTTCAGAGATAAAGTTCCACTTACAGCTCTGGCGTTTCCTACAGCAACATATTTATTTTTATTTTTATGCCACTCAATTCCCTCATCAGCAAAAATTTCAATAGGTTTGTCATTATTACCAAAGTTTGATAGTTGTTGAGATTGAGAAAAGTCAGATAAAAGAATGATCAGGATTATAAGTAACTTTTTATTTTGCGTCATTTTAATTATTATCCACTGTCAATTTTGATTTCCCGGTAAAAATTATTTTTTGACCTTTATTGAATATTTTGAACCCTTCTGAAACAATAAGTGAATTATTTTTTTCTCCTTCAATCTTCTCATCACCAGATACAATTTCTTTTTTAAAATCAAAATACATCTTTGATGTATTGAATGTCATATTATTTGAATCATTCAGTTTGACATTACCTTCCACTTTGAGTTGTTGAATTTCTTTGTTGAATTCACCAGAATCTCCTCTTAAGAAGAATTTTTCTTTTCCTGAGTTTATCTCTCCAGTAGGCATCTCTAGGTTAAAAATATCTGGTGTACTCTTATACCTAATAGCTTTTTCAGCCATTACTTTAAAAGGTTGTTTCTTTTTATCAATTCCCATGAATTTTGGTTTCCGAAGAACTTGAGTTACAGATTTAAAACCTTCTTGGTAGAAAATATTTTTAGTTGTCATTTTTTCTTTTTTAAAAGAGTTATTGTTATAGAAAACTAAAGTAATAATTATAATTGAGATCAATAAAAAAAAATATTTAATACCTTTTATAAAAATTGAATAATTCATTATCTAATTTTATTTTCTTAAAATGTCGTGCATGTGAATAATACCAATAGGTTTTTTTTCTTCTGTTATGAAATAATTTGTAATAGATTTTTTATTCATCATCTTAAGTGCTTGAGAAACAAGAGTGGAGGGAGAAAGGGTTTTTGGATCTTTAGTCATTATTTCGTAAACTTTCCTATCAAGTAGTTCAGAGTTCATATGTCTTCTGAGGTCACCGTCAGTTATAATGCCACATAACAGACCCTTTTTTGATAACACACCAACACAACCCTGACCTTTTGATGTCATTTCTAAAATTGCGTGGCTAACTTTATGAGTTTCATTTACTAATGGAATGGCATTTTTAATTTTCATTAAATCTTTTACTTGTAAGAGTATTTGTCCTAACTTTCCTCCAGGGTGAAGGTCTCGAAAATCCTTTTTTGTGAAGTCTCTTTTTTTTAACAAGGTTACTGCAATTGCATCACCGAGAGCAAGAGTGCATGTTGTGGAGCTTGTTGGCGCAAGTTCCAATGGACATGCTTCTATGTTCTTTGGGATTAATAGGTTTAAATTTGATTCTTTAGCTAAAGTACTGTCTGGTTCACTTGTAATTGAGATAATTGGTATTTTTTTTTTTTTGCAATATAAAATCAAGTTTATCAATTCAGATGTTTCACCAGAATTTGATATTAAAATTATGCAATCTTTTTTTTCCAGCATTCCTAAATCGCCATGATTTGATTCTGATGGATGTAAGAAAAATGAAGGTGATCCAACAGATGATAATGTTGATGCTATTTTTGAAGCGATGTGACCACTTTTTCCTATTCCAGATACAACAATCTTACCCTTATTCCTGAATAGTAGGTCTACAACTTTTACAAAATCGACAGAGATATTTTTTTTAAGAAGTTTAAGAGCTTCTATTTCAGTTTCTATAACTTTTCTTCCTATCTTTATAACCATCGTAATTTAATAATTATTTAGTGTGAGAAAATATCTGAATCATACCAATCAAGAAAGTCTAATTGAATTCTTATTGGAAGAAATTCAAAAATTGATTGTGCTATATTTTCTCTTCCTTCTCTCTTAAGCATTTCTTCTAAAATTAATTTAATTTCAAATAAAAAAATCACATCATATGAAGCATATTTAATTTGACTATCTAATAAATTATTAGATGACCAATCAGAAGATTGTTGGGACTTATTAAGCTCGACGTTAAGTAATTCTTTGCATAGGTCCTTTAGTCCATGCTTATCAGTATATGTTCTAACTAATTTAGAGGCTATTTTTGTGCAAAAGATATTTTTTACATCCAGTTTAAAAAATTTTTTTATCATAGCGACATCAAATCTTGCATAATGAAATATTTTTTGGATGTTTTTATTTTTCAGAAGTCTTTCAATTTCTGGATGTTTACTAGATGTGCTATTGATATCTCTATCAAACTTTACTAAATGACATTCTTTTTTAGAGAATGCAAATTGAATCAAACATAGTCTGTCTCTGACTAGACTAAGACCTGTTGTCTCCGTGTCTATAGCAACTACCTTAGGGTGTTGAATCTCTCTAGGAAGATCATTTTCATGCAAATAAATATTTGATTCACCAAATTTAAAAGTTTTCATTTTTTGATCAATTTTAATTATGTTATTAATACCAGAGTTATTAGATAAATAGTATAAAAATTATGAACTTTAAAATTAGCGGAAAGAAAGTAGTTGTTTTTGGTGGAACGGGTTTCATTGGATCCCATTTAGTAAACAATCTTTGCAAGAATGCGTGTCAAGTTGATATAATAACAAGAAGTAACAAAAGAAAGCTTGATTTTTTTCTAGGAAATGAACCTGGCCAAGTCAGAGTTATAAAAATAGATAACTTTAGTAAAGAAAATCTTGATAAAATTCTAAAAAATGCTGAAATTGTATTCAATCTAATTGGAATTTTGTATGAAACAAAAAAAAATACTTTCAAAAAAGTTCACGTAGATATTCCAAAAGAAATAGCTGCGTCAGCAAAAAGAAATGGTGTTAGAAACTTTATTCATGTTTCAGCCTTGAACATTGATAAATCACTTAATTCATTTTATGCAAACTCAAAATTGCTTGGAGAAAATGAAGTTAAAGAAGAGTTTCCTAATACTGTAATTATTAGGCCAAGTGTTGTTTTTGGCAAAGGGGATAATTTTACTAATTTTTTTTTCAATATTTCAAAAATTAGCCCAATTTTACCCTTAATAGGTTCAATAGAAATAAAAAGGAAAAAAATTTTCCCAATCGTTGATTTTAATAAAAAAGTAAAATTTCAACCCATTTATGTTGGCGACTTAGTTTCTTTTTTATTAAGTATATCTACCTTGAAGAGAAAAAATTACGATCTAGCTGGACCAACAGTTCAATCTTTTGATCAAATCTTTGATACAATTTTAAATATAAAAAAAAGGAAAAGGATTTATTTACCAATACCCTTTTTTGCTGCCCAGATTATAGCATTTCTTTTAGAAATACTCCCTAATCCATTGTTAACTAGAGACCAAGTCAGGTTGCTTATGGTTGATAATATCTCATCAAAAGGTTTTTCTAATTTAAAACAATTTGTTAAAAATCCCTCATCACTTCAAACTATAGTTGGAACTTATATATAAAATTAATAAATGAAAAAATATACTAATAAAATTCCGAATATTAATCTGTAGAAGGCAAATATGAAAAGGGAGAATTTCTTGACCCATGAGACTAAGAAAAATATGAAAAATATAGAAAAAATAAAACTAAAAAATAAGATACTTAGACCATTTATACTCAAAATCAAGTTGAAAGTAATGTTATTAATATTATTAATAATTAAATAAGAAGTTGCTGCAAATATAACTGGAATGCTTAATAAATTTGAATAATAGACTGCAAATTTTCTTTGAAAACCTAAAAACCTCATGATAGTTAGTATAGACCCAGATCTACTAACACCAGGTACTAATGCAAAACACTGGAAAATTCCAATTAGAAGAGATATTGAATATTTGAGAGAATTCTGATTTTTTATTCTAAGGCAGAAACTGTCTACTAGAAAAAGAATAGGAGCAAATATTATGCTTGTTACAGATATAACAATTAATATATCTGTACTTTCATAGTTAAAAATTCTAGCGAAAAAGTATCCAATTATAATAATAGGTATTGTAGAAATAAATAAATTTACCACCATAAAAGCATTCTTATCAATGTCAGGTCTGTCTAGAAGTCGTAAAGATTTAAAGAAACCTATAATTTCTTTTTTATAAAATACTACAACTGCTAATAATGATCCAAAATGTGCTAATATTGTAGCCTCATGCACAGAAAAACCCGAAGCTAAGTTAATTGGATAAAACTTATCGAAAACAATTAAGTGACCTTGAGAACTAACAGGAAGAAATTCAGTGAAGCCCTGTAAAAGGCAAAAAAATATAATAATGACCATTGAAGATAAAGTTCCCAGATTTTTTATTTTAATATTGTAAAACGAAAAAGATATGATTTATTATTAAAATATATTAATAGAACAGAATTCATCATATGAATATCAAAAATTTTGATCTTAACTTGCTTGTTGTTTTTAAGACCTTGTATGAGGAAAAAAATGTAACGAAAGCAAGTAAGAAAATTGGAATTACTCAACCTGCTATGAGTAATGCTCTTAATAGATTAAGGTACTTGATAAAAGATGACTTATTTATTAGAGGACCAAAAGGAATGAGGCCAACTCCGAGAGCAATTGATTTGGCCCTTCCAGTGCAAACAGCCTTAAATAACTTAGAACTATCTTTATCCTCTATTAATTTTAACCCAAGAACGACAAAAAAACTTTTCAGAATTTCAATGTCTGATGACGTTGCACCAGTTATTCTCCCAAATTTAGTAGATTTTATTGAAAAAAATTCCCCTTCATCATCTTTGTGTGTCAGATCTGAACAAGGCAATGAGGCTCTTAAGCTTTTAGATAATAATGAAATCGACTTTGCGGTTGGTCGATTTGAAACTATCGGAAGTAGATTTGGTCATTCCGAGCTTTTCACTGAAAAATATGTATGTATTTTAAGTAAAACAAATCCACTAGCAAATGAAGAAAAATTATCAATTGATCAATATCTTGAAGCTAGACATTTAAGAGTTGCTCCAATGGATGCTTCTTTACACCCCATTGACCGAGCTTTGAATCAACTAAACTTTGAAAGGCAAATTTCTGTTAGAATTGATCTAATTACCCTTGCACCATTGATAATTAGAAATTCAGATCTGATATTAACACTCCCATCAAAAACTGCTCAGAGAATGGCAAAAAACTATCAATTTAAAATAATTGAACTCCCATTAGATTTGGAGAGGAGAAAAACTAGAATGGTTTGGCACAAGGAACTTACAAATCATCCAACCTTTGACTGGTTAAAAAAGCAAATCTTAGCGAATTAAATTATGAAGTTAATTTTCTTTGGAGCAGGATATTGTTCAAAATATATTTTACCAAGTTTAGATAAAAAGTATGAAATTATTTGCACACATAACCTTAATATTAAAGCTGAAAAATTTGATAGTGAACTCAATATTAAAAGACTAACTTATAGTAATTTTCTAAAAAAAAAAAATCTTTATTTCAGAGGAGTAACTCACATAATTAACTCGATTCCTCCTGTTAACAATAGTGACTTAGTTTATAATCTAATAGGAACCATGAGTGATGGATTAATAAAAAAACTTAAATGGTTTGGGTATCTTTCTTCTACAAGTGTTTATGGAGATCATTCTGGATCTTGGGTAAATGAATCAGCAAAGATGAAAGCCGAAACTAATAGAGGGAGGAATAGGATAAATGTGGAGAATTTATTTTTAAAAAAATTTCAAAAAAACAAACTTCCGATTCATATTTTTAGACTACCTGGTATATATGGACCTGGAAGATCTAGTTTGGATAAATTAATTAAAGGCGATAGATCAATAATTAAAAAAAAAAATCACTATTTTTCAAGAATACATGTTGAAGACATAGCCTCAGCTATTATTTTAAGTATGAAAAAAATCACTCCTGGACAGATTTTTAACATAACTGATGATTATCCATGTAGTGCTGACAAAGTTAAAGAATATGCAGCAAAATTGCTTAAGATAAATGATTTGGAATACATTAACCTATCTTCATCTTCAATTAGTGATAAGGCAAAAGACTTTTATAAGGACAATAAGAGGGTGTCAAATAGCAAAATAAAAAAAATATTAGGTTGGACACCTAAATTTGAAAATTATAAGTTAGGTTTAGAAAACATTATAAAAAGAAATTTTTAATGGCCAAAATACTTCAAATCATTCCCTCTCTTGACAAAATTAATGGTGGGGTAGAAAGAGGCACTCTTGATGTTGCAAAAGAATTAATAAATTTAGGTTATGGTTCTGCTCTTTTATCATCAGGTGGAGAAATGGCTGAAAAATATAAATACAGAGGAGTAGAACATTACGAATTAAATTTAAAAAGAAAGGGACTCATCAATTTTTTCTTAATAAAAAAAAAAATACCAAAATTACTAGATCAGATTAAACCAGATATTGTTCACATTAGAAGCAGGTGGCCTGCACTTTGTTTTAATAAAATTGTTAAATCTTTAAATATACCCCTAGTTACAACATTTCATGGGACTTATTCTGGGAATAATTTTTATCCAAAAAAAAAGTATAATAGTTTGATGACGTCAGGGGATAAAGTTATAACAATTTCAAATTTTATTGACGAGCATGTTCGATTCTATTTTCCATTGTGTAAGTCAAAGTTAGTTCAAATAAATAGAGGAATTGATACAAAATATTTTGATCTGCATGCAGTTACAGAAAAGAGAAAAGAAAACTTACTATCTAAATTAATATTATCTGAGAAGGTTCATATTATTCTTCTGCCTGCAAGAATTACATCTTGGAAAGGACATCTAATAGCATTAGAAGCAGCTAAAATTATAACACAGAAGGATTCATCATTAAATTTTGTAATATTATTTGTTGGTGATGAGGAGGGTAAAAAAAGTTTTACAGAAATTTTAAAAAAAAAAATAAAAAAACTAAAACTAGATAACAAAGTTATTTTTTGTGGAAATCTAAATGATATGCCGGCAGTTTATTCGATCGCAGATATTGTTCTTTCAACATCAATAGAACCAGAAGCATTTGGTAGAGTTAGCGCAGAAGCATCTTCCATGACGAAACCAATAATTTCATCAAATCATGGGGGTTCAAGAGAAATTATAGAAAATAAAATAACAGGGTGGTTAGTTGAACCTTCTAAACCAAATCAACTTGCGGAAAAAATTATAGAAGTTCTTAAACTTCCTCAAGAAAAAAAGGATTTAGTTGGACTAAATGCAAGAAGAAGAGTTGAAGAAAAATTTAGTCTTAGCGAAATGCTTAAAAAAACTATGTCAGTTTATGAAAACCTGCTCTCAACAAAAAAAAATCTTAATAATTAAATTTGGTGGCCTAGGGGATGTGATTCTTTCTTTGGGAGCTATCTTTTCAATAGTAAATCATCATAAAACAAAAACTTTTTTGTTAACGGAAAAACCATTTGATAGCTTTTTTTTGAGATCTGGTTGGTTTGAAAATATAATAACAATTAAAAGGAGCCTCTTATATTTCATGGATATTGTTCAGATAAAAAAAAAAATTGATAATTTAGATTTTGATTTTGTCTATGATTTACAAACTTCCAAGAGGTCATCTTCATATTTAAAACTTTTTCAAACACCAAAAACTATTACAAATGGAATTGGTAGATATGCAAAAATTATTCATGATAACCAAAATAGAAACAATATGCATACTCTCGATAGACAAATGGATCAGATTTCAATGAACAAAATTAAATTTAGATCAGATATGGACTTGAAGTGGTTGTTTAATTCAAAGTTTCCAATACCGAAACAAAATTACGTATTGATAGTTCCAGGAGGTTCTAGGAAAAGAAAAAACAAGAGGCTCCCATTAGAAATTTTTAATAAGATTATTCAATTTTTATTAAACAACAATATTTTAGTTTTATTAATAGGATCAAAAGATGACGAGCAAATTTGTAAAAAAATAAAATTAGATTTTCCTAAAGTGGAGAACCTCTGCAATAAAACTAACTTTTTTGATTTGGGAAAATTGTCAAAGCATTCATTATTATCTATTGGTAACGATACTGGTCCAATGCATCTGATATCAAAGGGAGAAAGAGATGCGTATGTTTTTTTTACTAACTATTCCAAACCAGAGCTTTGCAAACCAGTAGGAAAAAAAGTGTTCATTTTCAGATTTAAAAACGATAAAGAAAATTTTTCTAATGAAGTTTTGTTAAAATTAAAAGAAAAATTATGTTTATGATGAGCATTGACATAAAACACCAATTAATCTATTTAAAACAATGCCTAAATTGACTTTTCCAGATGGAAGAACCCAAATATTTAATGAAGATGTTAATGGCTTTTTAATTGCGGAAAGTATTTCAAAATCCTTACTTAAAGAAGCTGTGGCTATTTCTGTTAATGGAGTTCAGATGGATCTTTGCGATGTTATAGACCATGATGCCGAAATTAGAATAATTACTCGAAGTTCCGATGAAGGTCTTGAAATAATGAGACACACTTTAACGGCACAAGTTTTAGCTAGTGCAATCAAAAAATTATATCCCTCAGCAAAATTAGCTATTGGTCCTACAGTTGAAAACGGATTTTATTATGATGTTCTATTTGAAAAACCAATATCAATTGCTGATTTTCCAAAGATTGAAAAGGAAATGTCCAAGATTGTTAATGAGGGTAGTGATATTAAAAAAATGTTTAAAAGTAAGAAAGAAGCTATCGATTTATTTAATGTAGAAAACGAAATCTACAAAGTTGCAATAATTGAGGAGTCTGATCAAGAAAAAAATTTCCAAATATATCAACAAAGCGATTCAAAGTTTTTTGATTTGTGTCGAGGACCACATTTACCAAATTTAAAACAAGTTGGTCCATTTAAATTAACAAAGTTGGCAGGAGCTTATTGGAGAGGAGATTCAAAAAATGAAATGCTTCAAAGAATTTATGGGACTGCATGGAATAATAATAAAGATCTTAAAAATTATCTTCACCAATTAGAGGAAGCAGAAAAGAGAGATCACAGAAAACTTGGAAAAGACTTAAATCTTTTTCATTTTCAAGAACAAGCAGCAGGGTCAGTTTTTTGGCATCACAAAGGTTGGACACTTTATCAAACAATAATGGAATATATTAGAAAAAAACTTAATGACTCTGGATATAAAGAAGTTAATACTCCTCAATTAGTTGATAGTTCATTATGGAAAGATTCAGGACATTGGGAAAAATTTAGGGATCAAATGTTTGTCTCTGAATCAGAACAGAAAACCCTAGCTATCAAACCAATGAACTGTCCATGTCATGTTCAAATTTTCCGCCAAGGAATTAAAAGTTACAAGGATTTACCAATACGTATGGCTGAGTTTGGTTGTTGTCATAGAAATGAGCCATCTGGTGCTCTTCATGGATTGATGAGATTGAGGTCTTTTATTCAAGATGATGCTCATATATTTTGTACAGAAGATCAGATAATTTCGGAAACCTCAGATTTTTGTAGTTTGTTAATGGAAATATATAAAGATTTTGGATTTGAAAATATAACAATTAAATTTTCTGATCGCCCAAAAAATCGGGCTGGCACTGATAAAGTATGGGATCAAGCTGAAAGATCTTTGATAGATGCTGTTGAAGCCGCAGGTTATGATTATGAATTAAATCCAGGAGAAGGAGCTTTTTATGGTCCCAAACTTGAGTTTGTTTTGCATGATGCTATAGGAAGAGATTGGCAATGTGGAACTTTACAGGTTGACTTTGTATTACCAGAAAGGTTGGATGCGAGTTATGTTAGCGAAGATGGTGGTAAAAATAGACCAGTAATGTTGCATAGAGCTATTTTAGGATCATTTGAGAGATTTATAGGGATTTTAATAGAACATTACTCTGGGAGGTTGCCTGCATGGCTTAGTCCTGTTCAAGTAGCATTGGCCACAATTAATTCAAATTGTAAAGATTATGCTAATGAAATTTCAAGCGAGCTGAAAAAAATTGGGGTAAAGTCCATAACAGATTTGAGAAATGAGAAATTAAATTATAAAATTAGAGATCTTTCACATCAGAAAATCAACTTTATAGGAATCATTGGAGACAAAGAAGTTGAAAATAGAAAAGTTGCATTAAGAACGCTTGGAAAAGAAAAACAGGATGTGCTAAGTTTTGAGGAGTTTACAAAAAAAATAAAAATTTCTTGCAGAATTAAGTAAATTGTGAGTATTTTTAAATTTTTAGATATAGAAATGACAAAAATGAAAGGGACTTATTTTTAATATGCAACTAACAAAATATGAATAAAGCAAGATTCCATTCACCTAAACAACAAGGTCCTGATGTAAATGAAAGAATAAAAGCGAAATCTGTAAGGGTGATTTCAGAGAAAGGAGATATGTTAGGAGTTTATAATACTGAAGAGGCAGTTAAACTAGCATTTGAACAAGGTCTAGATCTCGTCGAAGTTTCTCCTAATGCTTCACCACCTGTATGCAAAATTATTGATCACGGAAAATACAAATACCAAATTCAAAAAAAACAAGCTGAAGCTAAGAAAAAGCAAAAGACTTTTGAAGTTAAAGAAGTTAAATTAAGGCCTGGAATTGAGGAACATGATTACACTGTAAAATTAAAGTCAATTCAACGTTTTCTTTCTGATGGGGATAAAGTGAAAATAACATTGAGATTTAAGGGCAGGGAGATGGCATATCATCAAAGAGGTATGGAAGTATTGAAAAAACTTGAAAGTCAAATAGAGCCATTGGCTAAAATTGAGCAGATGCCAACCCTAGAAGGTAAGCATATGATAATGGTAGTTGCACCACGATAGCTTAATTTAAAACAATCTTGCTTTGGAAAAAAAACACTATATAAATAATTAAATTATGCCTAAAATTAAGACAAAAAGTGGAACAAAAAAAAGGTTCAAAGTAACTGCAACTGGTAAAGTTCTTATGTTTGCAAGTGGTAAAAGACATAACTTAAGTAAGAGGACAAAAACCATGAAAAGATCATCAAGGGGCCCAACAGTAATGTCTAAGCAAGATGCTAGAATAGTAAAAAAATATATTAATGCAAAACTAAGGTAAGAAAGATGTCAAGAGTTAGAGCAGGAAGTGTAACAAGATCTAGGCACAAAAAAATTCTAAAAAGAGCTAAAGGTTATTATGGAAGAAGAAAAAACACCTTTAAAGTAGCAAACCAAGCTGTTGAAAAAGCAGGACAATATGCATACAGAGATAGAAAAGTGAAGAAAAGAGAATTCAGAAGGTTGTGGATTCAAAGAATCAATGCTGGATGTAGGCTTCATGGAATAAAATACTCAACCTTTATGAATGGTCTCAAAAAGGTTAATTTAAATTTCAATAGGAAAGTTCTTGCTGATCTCGCAGCACTTGAGCCAGAATCCTTTAAACAGATAGTGGCCAAAGTCAAAGCCGCTTAATTAAGTCATATAAAATGAACCATAATCAACTAATTCAATCAGCTTTGAATGAAGTTGAAAGATCTAATTCAATCGAAGATCTTGAGTTGGTAAGAGTAAAGTATTTTGGTAAAAATGGTTTAATAACCCAAGAATTAAAAACTTTGTCATCACTTGATACGGATAAAAGAAAGGAGCTTGGGGCAAAACTTAATAATTTGAAAAAAAATTTTTTTTCTAGTCTAGAAGATAGAAAAAATAAAATCGAATCTTCTGAAATAAATTTGAGATTGAGGAAAGATTTTTTAGATTCAACTCTTCCTGCTCGTGAAAACAATTTACTTGAAGCTAAAATTCATCCCATTAATCAGACAATAAATGAGATTGTTTCAATTTTGGGTGGAATGGGTTTGATGTATGAAGAGGGTCCGGATATAGAAGATGATTTCCACAATTTTTCTGCTTTAAATATTCCTAAGAATCATCCTGCTCGACAAATGCATGACACATTTTATATAAAAAATGAAGAAGAATCTTATGTTATGAGAACACATACATCTCCAGTGCAAATAAGATCTCTAAAAAAAATGCCACTTCCCCTTAGAATTTTTGCACCTGGAAGAACCTATAGATGTGATTCTGACATAACACATACACCTATGTTTCATCAAGTTGAGGGATTAGTAGTAGATGAAGAAATTACATTTGCTAATTTAAAGTGGTTTATAGATATATTCTGTAAAACTTTTTTTAAAAAGGAAAATCTTAAATTAAGGTTTAGACCTTCTTATTTTCCTTTTACTGAACCATCAGCAGAAGTTGATATAAATTATACAAATGAATCAGGAAAAATAATTTTAGGTGAAGGCACTAAGTGGATGGAAATCTTAGGGTGTGGAATGGTGCATCCAGAAGTTTTTAAGATGTCTGGAATTAAAAAAAAAGTTACTGGCTTTGCATTTGGTATGGGAATAGAAAGACTAGCTATGCTTAAATATGGAATGCCTGATCTTAGAGATTTTTTTGATAGTGATTTAAAATGGTTAGAACATTATGGTTTTTCTTTCTTAGAAGAAACAGATTTGAGTTGGCGGTGAGATGAGATTTACACTTTCTTGGTTAAGAGAATATTTAGATTTTGAATCTTCTGTTGATGATCTGTGTCATAAATTAACTAGTATTGGTCTGGAAGTCGAAAACTGTATAAATCCAAAAAAAGATTTAGAAGATTTCGTTATCTCTGAAATAGTTGGCATCGAACCTCATCCTGATGCTGATAAACTAAAAATCTGTAATGTTAATAATGGTTCGAAACTTTTAAAAGTAGTTTGTGGAGCATCAAATGTAAAAAAAAGGATGAAAACAGTCTTAGCTAATATAGGTTGTATAATTAAGCCTAGAAAGCAGAACGAATTTAAAATCAAAAAAAGTAAAATCAGAGGTATTGAATCTAATGGTATGTTGTGTTCTGAAGAAGAGCTTAATTTATCTGATGATTCTCATGGTATAATAGAATTGGACCAAAAATGTAAAGTAGGCGAGAAATTTTCAGATCATCTCAGTGATGAGAATGTTGAGATAGAAATTGCAATTACTCCTAATAGAGTAGATTGTGCAGGAGTTTTTGGTATCGCTAGAGATTTAAATGCAGCAGGTTTTGGAAAACTAAGAAAAAAAAAAATAAACAAAGTTAAAAGTATTTTTAAAAGTTCGTTAAAACTAACCAACACATTGAAAAACGAAACATGCCCACAATTCTCAATAAGACAAATAAAAAATGTTAAAAATCCTCAATCTTCAAATGCAATTATAAAGAGATTCAAAGGATCCGGTTTGAAAGTGATTTCATCATTAGTTGACATAACCAATTACTTAACGATTGACTACTGTAGACCACTTCATGTCTTTGATTATGATAAAGTTGAAGGAGATATAAAAATTAGATATTCAAAGAAAGGTGAAAAGTTTTTTGGGCTGGATGATAAAGAATACATTTTAGATGAAAATATGATTGTTATTTGTGATGAAAAAAAAATAATAAGTTTAGCAGGAGTTATTGGAGGTAAAAATACGGCATGTGATCATGAAACTAAAAATATTTTAATTGAATCAGCTTATTTCTCTCCAGAAAAAATTGCATCTACAGGAAGAAAATTAAATATTACGAGTGATGCAAGATATAGGTTTGAACGAGGAATAGATCCAAAATCCAC
The DNA here is from genome assembly GCA_902530985.1 of uncultured Alphaproteobacteria bacterium. GTDB lineage: Bacteria > Pseudomonadota > Alphaproteobacteria > Methylaequorales > Methylaequoraceae > Methylaequor. The sequence continues at coordinate 105,798 of CACACI010000001.1, read as the reverse complement.
TATTGATGGTATTGAATTAGCTTCAGAAATGATAATTAAAAATTGTGGTGGAGAAGCAGGCCATATTATATCCGATTCAATAGAATCAGAATTTAATTTTGAAATAGAAGTTGATATTGATTTTTTTAGTCAAATTTTAGGTTGTGAAATTGATAAAACAACCATAAATGAAAAGTTACTAAAAATTGGCTGTAATGTAATGGATTGTAAAAAAACAATTAAGGTTCAACCACCATCTTGGAGACCTGACATAAAGATTAAAGAAGATCTAGTTGAGGAAATAGGAAGATTAATTGGATACGAAAAAATTCAAGCCAAAGAATTTAAATTAAACAATCGATTTAAAGCTAAAGTTACATCGCAATATCAACAATTAAGAAGACAGGTAAGGGAATTATTAGTAAGTCGTAATATAATGGAAACAATTTCTTGGTCATTTTCAAATAAAAAATGGGAAAGAGAATTAAATTTAAATAATGAAATTCTCGAAATTACTAACCCAATAAGTTCAGAGTTATCATGTTTGCGAACAAATCTAGTTGGTGGTTTGTTGGACATTATCAACAAAAATAATAATAAAAATATTCAAAATATATCAATATTTGAGATGGGTCCCATATTTAAAGGATTTAAACCTGGAGAGCAGAATGATCAATTAACTGTTGTAAGATCCGGAAAAGCCAATGAAAAGAATTGGACCACAGATAACAGAGATTTTGATATTTTTGATTTAAAATCAGATCTTTTTAATGTCTTAAGATTATTAAAGATACCCCTTCAAAAATTAAAGATAAAACCAGAAAATAAAAAGTATTATCATCCAGGTAAGAGTGGATTAATAATTCTAGGAGAAAAAAAAATTGCAAGTTTTGGAGAATTACATCCTAGCATAGCCAAAATTTTTAAGATAAAAAATATTACATGTTTATTTGAGCTTGATATGACAACTACCTTGGATTTATGTAAAGAGAAATCATACACTAAAAAACAATTAACAAAGTCTGTTTTTCAATCATCGGTTAGAGATTTTTCATTTGAAGTCGATAAAAATCTTTTATCAATTGATCTTGTTAATCACATAAAAAACATTGACAAGGAAATTATTTCAAGTGTAAAAGTTTTTGATAATTATGAAGGTAAAGATAAACGATCGTTAGCTCTTGAAGTAATTATGCAATCTGATACAAAAACTCTTGTGGAGGAAGATATTAATAAGTTATCTAAAAAAATTATTGAGCAAGCTGGTCTAAAATTTAATGCAAAACTTAAATAATGTTAATAGATAAAATTAGAAATTTTTCTATAATAGCACATATTGATCATGGAAAATCAACTCTTGCTGATCGTATAATTCAAAAATGTGGAGGACTACCAGAAAGAGAAATGAAAGATCAAGTGCTAGATTCAATGGATATTGAACGAGAAAGAGGAATTACAATTAAAGCACAAACTGTTTTTTTAGAATATAAATCTAAAGATAAAAATATTTACAATTTTAATTTAATGGATACACCAGGGCATGTTGATTTTGCATATGAGGTTAGTCGGTCTTTAGCATCTTGTGAAGGTTCTTTGTTAGTTGTAGATTCTTCTCAAGGAGTAGAAGCTCAAACTTTAGCAAATGTTTATCAAGCGATAGAAAATAATCATGAAATAATTCCTGTTTTAAATAAAACTGATTTACCCGCATCTGAACCAGATAGAATTAAAAGACAGATTGAAGAGGTTATAGGTATTGATGCATCTAAGGCATTATTAGTTTCTGCAAAAACAGGAGATGGAATTGATGATTTATTAGAAGCTATAGTAGAAAGGCTTCCAGGCCCAAATGTAGAAAATAATTCAAAGCTTGTAGCTATGTTAATTGATAGTTGGTACGACCCATATTTAGGAGTAATAATTTTAGTTAGAATTCAATCAGGCATATTAAAAAAATCAATGAAACTTAAAATGATTGGAACGAATGCTTCATATAATGTTGAAAAATGTGGTTATTTTACGCCAAAAATAAAGTATACGGACAACCTTAAGACTGGAGAAATTGGATTTATAACTGCAGGAATAAAGCATGTTAGTGATTGTAAAGTTGGTGATACAATTACTGATGCCTCAAAACCAACTGACAAACCTTTACCAGGCTTCAAGCCTAGTAGGCCTGTCGTTTTTTGCGGTTTGTATCCTGTTGATGCAGATGATTATGATTTATTAAGAGACAGTCTTCTAAAATTGGGATTAAATGATGCAAGCTTCTCATCAGAACCTGAAACTTCAGCTGCATTAGGCTTAGGTTTTCGATGTGGTTTTCTTGGGCTTTTACATTTAGAAATAATTCAAGAAAGGTTGAGTAGAGAATTTAATTTAAATTTAATTACAACATCACCATCTGTCGTTTATAAAATAGAACAAATCGATGGAGAGACTTTAGATATTCATAACCCCTCTGAACTTCCAGATATTATGAAAATAAAACGTATATCTGAACCAATAATTAAAGCAACAATAATGTTACCAGATGAATACTTAGGTCCAGTTATGCAGTTATGTACAGAAAGAAGAGGTACACAAAAAAACTTAAGTTATGTAGGTAAAAGAGCAATGATAGAGTATCATTTGCCATTAGCTGAAGTAGTATTCGACTTTTATGATAAACTCAAATCTATATCAAGCGGTTATGCAAGTTTTGATTATGAGTTCAAAGAATATAGCGAAAGTGATTTGGTCAGGGTTCAAATTCTTGTCAATTCTGACCCAGTTGATGCACTATCATTTATTTGTCATAGATCTAAATCTATATCCCGAGGAAAAGTATATTGTGAGAAACTAAGCAAATTAATTCCGAGACAACAATTTAAAATTCCATTACAAGCTGCTATTGGAGGTAAAATTATTGCAAGAGAAACTATAAATAGTTTCAGGAAAGATGTTACAGCAAAACTTTATGGAGGAGATGTTACCAGGAAAAATAAACTTCTTGATAAACAAAAAAAAGGAAAAAAAAGAATGAGACAGTTTGGCAAAGTTGAAATTCCTCAATCAGCATTCATTAATGTTCTAAAAACTTCTAATGACTAGGAGAGGTGGCCGAGTGGCTTAAGGCGCACGCTTGGAAAGCGTGTAAACAGGCAACTGTTTCGAGGGTTCGAATCCCTCTCTCTCCGCCATTTTTAAAAAAGCTGTTAATTGCTTTTGGTCGTCTTTTTTGACTTAATTATTGTATTATCATATTATTTAATAGATCTCTTATAAAAGTGATTTAAAGTAATTAACTAATTTTTAAAATTTTAATGTAAAGTATTACAATTAATGGAATATTTTCTAGAAAACATTTTTAGTGAAACAACTGGAAATTTAAGAGGTTTAATTTTTGGTTTTGTTCATGTAAGTATTATGCTTTTGGGTTATTATTCTGGTTTTAGCATAAACAGGTTTTTGAAATTGGTATCAAATGGATATGTAGCAGGTATTTTTGGTGCAGCCTTATCACATATTTTTGCTGACGTAATTGCAAGTTATCTTGATCCACATATCAGAACCATGATTTTGGGTATTGTTATAGGTGGTTTGATACCACTACTTTTTATTCCTTTATTAGAAAAATTTGTTACTAAAAGTAAATACCATATAATCACAGGAGATCATGAAGATGTTAAAAAGGATTTAGATTCTCATTAATTAATATAGGAAACTGTAATAAATAATTTCATGGAAGAAACACGTTCGTTCAGATATAGACAGCTTCTAAGTTGTAAATGTTTCAAAATGAGGAAAGCCTCGCGAGTTGTAACTCAATTTTATGATAAGAAGTTAAAGCCCTCAGGTATAAGAATCACACAGTTTACAATTTTATCATTCATAGCAACAAGCAAAGATAGAACATTGATTTCCCTTTCCGAAGAATTATTGATGGACAGAACTACTCTTACGAGGGGCTTGAATATTTTGTTAAAGGATGAATTGATTGAACAAATTAAAACTAAAGATTCAAGAAAGAAAGTAATGAAGTTAACTGAAAAGGGTCATAAAATATTAGATAAAGCTATTCCATTATGGATGAAGGCTGAGAATGAAATTCTTGATGAAAGCAAAAGATTTGGTTTTTCGGTTATTTAAGTACCGCAAAAAGTATTTGGGACTACCTCATGGGGCTCAGGTGGCAATGAAAATTTTTCTTTGAGAGGTTTTTCAGAGAAAGGTTTTTTAATAATATCTAGCATCTCTTTCATCGGTGAAAAGTCATCATGCAGTTCAGCATTCTTAATTATATTTTCTACAAGATGATTCCTTGGAATATAAATAGGGTTAACTTTATCCATTTCTATAGCTATTTGTGATTCATTAAAACTTTCTTGTTCTAATCTTTTTTTCCAACGTAAAGACCATTCTGTAAATTGCTTTCTATTTTTTATATTTTTATTAAAAAATGGAGTATTTATTTTTTTAATAAGTTTTGATAATTCTCTAAAAGCTAATGTAAAATCAATGTTGTTGTTTTTAAGTAATTCCAAAAAATCGTTAATAATTTCTAGATCTTTTTTTCTGCTTTTCTTAAGTCCAATTTTTTTGCTCATTTCTTTTGACCAATTTTCTTCAAAATATTTTGGAAATAATTTAAGACTATTCACAGCTTTTTCTTTAGATTTTTCCATATTTTCATTTAATAATGGTAATAGACTTTCCGCGAATTTTGATAAATTCCAAAACATGACTTTTCCTTGATTTATATATGAATATCTCCCTGTGTAGTCAATATAACTAAATACTTGATTGGGGTTATAATGGTCCATAAAAGCGCAGGGACCATAATCAATTGTTTCACCGCTTATAGATGTATTATCTGTATTCATAACACCATGAATAAAGCCTATGCTTAACCACTTTGATATTAATTTTGCTTGAGACTTAATTACATGTTTAAGGAGGACTTCATAACGATTTTTATTTACTGTATTTAGACTGTATCTTGCAATTGTATAATCTGCTAATTTTTTTAGTGATTTAATATCATTTTTGTAAAAAAAGAATTCAAAAGTACCAATACGAATATGGCTAGATGCAACTCTTGTTAAAATCCCACCAGGCATTGGGGTTTCTCTAAAGACTTTTTCTCCAGTTCTAACAATTGCTAATGATCGAGTTGTCTGGATACCTAAGTAATGAAGAGATTCACTTACTAAATATTCTCTTATTACTGGCCCAAGTGGAGACCTACCATCTCCTTGTCTCGAAAATGAAGTTTTTCCAGATCCTTTTAATTGGATATCGAATCTTTTTCCATTAGTTGCTATTAATTCTCCAATGAGTATGGCTCTTCCATCACCTAGTTGAGGGACAAAATTACCAAACTGATGACCAGCGTAAGCCATTGCAATTGGCCTAGCACCATCTGGTATAACATTTCCAGAAAAAAATAATTTACCATTTTCATCGTTTATCCTGTTGGGATCTATATTAAGAAATCTTGATAGGTTTGAATTAAATTCAATTAATTCCGGATTTTTAACTGGTCTAGGATTAATTTTTTCATAAAAATTTTTAGGTAATTTGGCGTAGGTATTTGAAAAATCAAAAATATTGTTTCTCAACTAACACCCCCTATAAAACCTAAAATTAATCCAATTATAAAACCAAAAAACCCACCCCAAACAACCAACCACCCCAAATGTTTATGTATTATATCTTTTATAATATTTTTTACTTGTTCAGGAGATAATTCATTGAGCCTTAGATCAATTAAAGATTCAATTTCTTCTTTAAATTTTTCTGATAATCCATTTTCAGTTTCAAGACTTTTAATTCCTAATTCACTAATTGTATCTTTAATTTTCTTTTTTAATGGATCCTTTAAAGGTTCTAAAGCCTTTTCTCCTCCAACCATTTCAAGCATAGAGCCAAGAGGGGATTCTTTGATTGCTTCAACTAATTTATTATAAATTTCATCATAATTTATTTCTTCAAGAATTTTTGTTGCAGAAAATTTTTTTTCTTTAGAAAAATTTTCAATTGACTTTGATGAGAAAAATTCATGCATGATAAGATTTCTTATACCTTCTTTAAATTCTTTAAATTTTAAGGGTATAACACCAGAACCAAAAAGAAATGGAACTCTTTCAAAAAGCATATAAATTGCCAACCAATTTGTAAGACCACCTGATAACCCAAACAACCCTGCCATGAAAATTTCAGCAGAGTATATTGGAGAAAACGTTCCGTATATAGTTATTAAAAGAGTTGTAATATTTGTTATAAGACTTTTGTTCATTTCAAAATAAAATTATTTAATTATAGAATTTTTATTGATTTATGATCAACCACAATTTTTATAGGAAATGTTATATATTAAATTAAAGAAATGATCTAAATTTTGATGATATTCATGATTTTTGTTACTTTCAATTGAAATATTAAAGATATTAAAATAGGTTTTTAATTCTTTTTGCTTAAATCATTGTAAGGTAATGAGGAATGATGCAAATTGATTCTTAATTCTTTATCACTTATCTTAATAAAACCAAATGTATATTCAACTTTTAGTAACTTGTTTGTATCGTCTTTAAAATAATAATTACCCATTGAAAGAAAGTAACCATTGTGCTCAATAATTTTGTAGTTTTCAAACTTTATCGATTTCCAATTTTTAATAGCAAAGCCGCTGTCTTCTTTGCACACTCTGTTTTGTCCCAAAAAATAAGATATGAATTCTTCTTTTGTTGATCTAAATTGGTCATCTTTTGCAAGGGTTGGTTTAAACAAAACATCACAATATTTAAATGCATATATATTTTCTAACAACTCCAAAACTAAATCATCTAAATTGATTTTATTTTTGTAAGCTTTGCCTATTTCTAAAATAGTTTCAGCCCACTTCTGCTGAGTAATAGTGACTAAATTTAAAATTTCTTTATCGGTCATTTATCCTCGAAGATAGAATAGATATTTTAAAACTCTTTTATTTTTTTTAAAATCAACTCTTTAAAAAATTTGAAACGGTAGATTAGATTTTGATATTCACTCATGGTATAATGGTCTAATGAATTTAAAATTATTTATTATACTTACTCTTATATTTGTTAATAAAATAAATGCAATGCATTTACTTGACAAAAACAATCTACAAAACGTTAAACAAGACTGGGAATTTATTTCAGACCAAGTTATGGGGGGAGTATCTTCGGGAAAGATAGACCTAATTTCTGAATCTAGTCGTAACTTCATTCGTCTTAGCGGGAATGTTAGCACAGAAAATAATGGAGGTTTTATTCAATTTCGTTCAGATTTTGATTTTGAAAAAAAAAATTTTAAAGGAATTAGAATTAAAGCTAAAGGTTTTCCAAGCAAATATTATATCCACATAAGAACAACATTTCTTCTATTACCATGGCAATACTATTCTGGAGCATTTGAAGTGTCGGAAAATTGGCAAACATTTGAAATCTTGTTTAATGATTTTGAAAAATCAAACTTTTACCAGCCATCAAATTTTGGTTCATCAGAAATTAAAAGCATAGGTTTTGTTGCATTTGGTAAAGATTTTAAACCGCAATTAGATATAATTGAGGTAGAGCTGTTTTAAAAGTTGTGAAAAATTCTGATAGACCTTCAACTAGAGTTAAAAACAAAGAACCTGATATATCTGATCCTGATTGGGTGATCTGGGCTGCATGGGCAGATAGAATAACCTTTGAAGAGATATATGAAAAGACAGGTAAAAAAGAAGGAGAAGTAATTAAAATAATGAGGAAGACATTAAAGCCCAGAAGCTTTAAATTATGGAGAGAAAGAGTGCACAAAAAATCGATTAAAAATAGAAAAAAGTTCGAATTTCAAAGAAAAAAAATCAAAAGTAGAAAATTAGATTTCACCACTCAATGATATTTTAGCATTAAGTTTTGCTTCAGCACTTTCTTTACCGGTTAAATGAAAAAGACCAGTTAATTTTGTCATCATCGATGACTCGAAATCATCTACAATACCGTCGATAAGAATTATCTGCCAGAGATACTCAAAAATAAGTAATATTTCATCTTTAGAAAAATTATCCCGAATATCTTTTGTTAAGGAGTAAACTTCTACACTCTCATTAGATGCTTTAATTGACTCATCAAAACAGTTTTCAACTTCATCACTATCTAAGTGAAGTTTTTTGGATAAAATATTTTTTATTAATTCGTGTTCTTTTTTTTCAAAATTATCATCGATTTTAGCACATTCAATCATGAGAGAAGTGATGAAAATTGCTTTATCGTGATTATTAATTTCTGAAAATTTAGTTTTTTTTACTTTTTCAAATATTTTTAACATTAGACATTCAGTATAAATAATTTCAAATTATTAACGTAATATTTAATTGACATGCATAAAGTTTTCAATAAAATATTTGAAATCATGAAAAAAATTATTTTTTTATTCTCTGTTTTTAGTCTTTTTTTCCCATTTATTACCAAAAGTCAAGACAAAACTTATGTGGCTCCAGATGTAAACATAATATCTGTTACCCCAGTGCAAGGTGCCGGTATTGATCTTGGAAGAGTTCCTTCAAATGTTCAAACTTTTTCAGACAAAACAATTTCTAATAATAAGAATTTTTCTATTGTTGAAACTCTTAATAGAGAGGCTACTGGAATTTCTATATCAAACTTAAATAGTTCTCCGATGCAAAATGACATTAATTTCAGAGGTTATGTTGCAGGTCCTTTACTTGGTACAGCTCAAGCTATGGCGATATATCAAAATGGAATGAGGGTTAATGAATCATTTGGAGAAGTAGTTCAATGGGATTTAGTTCCTGATTTTGCCATTAATAACATGCAAATTTTCACTGGTGGTGACCCAGTTTTTGGTCAGAATGCAATTGGTGGTGCAATATCTATGGAAATGAAAAATGGATTTAATTTCCAAGGAGCTAACACAACATTTTCTGGAGGAATGTATGGAAGAACTAATGAAGTGATTGAATATGGTCAGAGTTTTGAAGATTATGCAATTTATATGGGAGCAAATTTTAATTATGATAAAGGATGGAGAGATCATTCAGCATCATATCTTCAGACTATTTACAGTGATTTTAGATATAGACCAAATGATGATACGGAGTTATTTATAAATATAGGACAAGCTTTTACCGATTTAAGAGGTAATGGAGCCGTCCCACTTACGTTGATGGATTTAGAGGGTGAGGAAGCGGTTTATACATATCCCGATAATACACACAACAAGAATTATTATATGAATCTTGGAGGAAATCATTTTATAAATGACAAACTTTCAATCCAAGGAAACATGTATTATCGTCATATGGAAAGAAGAAACTATAATGGTGATGAATTCGAAGGTAAAGATTGCGGAATGTCTTTTGATGGAACTGGCGGTGCTCAAAATAATCTTCTGTGTGGAGAATTTGAAGCGGCAGGAGCGGGGAATGGTGTCAAAATTTTAGATGTTGCAGGTAACGAAATAAACTATACTGCTTTAGGCCTAGAGAAAGATGATGACGAAAATGAAATAGAAAATTTTGGAGCTATCAACAGATCAAATACAAAAACTAATGCATTTGGGTTTAATCTTCAATCCACGTTAGATTCTTCATTATTTCAAAAAAATAATACTTTCATTAGTGGATTGAATTATGATTTCTCGAAAAATAGTTTTGGCTCTTCAACAGAATTAGGAATAATTAAGGCAGATAGAGGGGTTCAAGGAACTGGTGTTTTAGTTGATACTGATGAAGAAGGTGAAGAACAATTTATAACTAATATTGAATCAACAACACATAATGTTGCTTTATATGGAACAAATACGATTGATTTAGATGACAGGACATCTTTAAATCTATCAGCAAGATGGAACTGGGCTTCAATGAAAATTGATGATCAGCATGGAGCAGCTCTTGAAGGCCATCATTTTTTTTGGAGAGTAAATCCAGGTATTGGTATTGTGAGAAAATATGGTAACACCAAGGTTTTTGCCTCTTATAAAGAATCCAGTAGAACTCCTTCTATAGCTGAGTTAGCATGTGCTGATCCAAATGCTCCGTGCAGACTTCCAAATTCTTTTCAAGCAGATCCACCACTAAATCAAGTTGTAAACAGAAACTTTGAAATAGGTGCTAACGGAGTAACAAATAATATTAATTGGAACATAGCGGCTTTTGCAGGAAGAAACTATAATGACATAATTTTTATCGGAGGAAACAGAGCTGGAACAGGATACTTCAGAAATGTAGGTAATACACAAAGGTTGGGTACGGAATTTGCCCTTAATGGAAATCTTAGTAAAAAATGGTCATGGTTTTCAAAATATTCTTACGTTAAGGCAACATTTGAAACATCTCAAAATATTTCAAGCGTTGGTCATCCAACAAATACCTATGAAGAAGATGATTTCGATGATAATGAGTTAAGAGAAGCCTTTCAAATACCCATTAAGAATGGAGATGTTATACCTGGAATCTCTCCGCATGTTGGGAGGGTAGGCCTAGGTTATCAAGCAAGATATAATTGGACTATAAATTTCGACCTAGAGGCTAATTCAGATCAATTTTATAGAGGAGATGAGAGCAATACTGCAACTGATAAAGTTCCTGGATATTTTTTGTTTAACGTTTCATCTGAATACACGATATCAAGCCCAAGGCAAAAATTTGATACAGTGGTATTTTTTGAGGGCAGAAACATATTTAATCACCGTTATTCAACGGGAGGTCTCTATGCAGAAAATGAAGTGTCAGGTACAGGAGGTAGTGGTACCTTTGTAACACCTGGTCAGCCATTTTCGATTTTTGGAGGAATGCATCTGAGATGGTAGGTAAATACCACCTCAAAAATTAAGATTTATCTTTCAAGTGGTATCAAATCAAATAGATGTTGATTCATCCAAAGATGAACAATGATACTTGCAACATATCCTAATAAGATCGCCCATGACCATTTAAGATGAGCAAAGAAAGTATAAACTCCCCTTGCTTGACCCATTAAGGCAACCCCAGCTGCAGAACCAATCGATAGCAATGATCCACCAACTCCTGCTGTAAGAGTAATTAATAACCATTGTCCCATATCCATTGAAGGGTGAGCTGTTAACACTGCATAAACTATTGGAATATTATCTATAATAGCTGAAAGAATCCCTACTAAAATATTGGCATAGGTAGCTCCAAGAGTAACATACATATCATCAGAAATAAGCTTTAGATAACCTAAGGAAGCCAATCCACCGACAGCAACAAGAATCCCATAAAAAAATAATAAAGTATCCCATTCCGCTCTTCCTGTGATAACAAAAATATCAAACTTATTTTTTTCAGGGAATTTTGTTTTAAGAAAATAACCATATGTTCCTAGCATACCTAGACCAAACATCATTCCTAATACAGGAGGCATGTGAAGAACATTATGAGCAGTTACAGTTAGTGTTATTGTTAATATACCCAAAAAAGCTATTACATTCCCCCCTGGAAGAATTGTTACTTTTTTTCCATCTCCCTTTGGAACTTCATTTGGAATAGCAAAATACATTATTATAGCTGGAACGACATAATTGATAACTGAAGGAACAAAAATATTAAAGAAGTCAAAAAATGAAACAAATCCTCTTTGCCAAACCATCAGAGTAGTTATGTCACCAAAAGGTGAAAAAGCTCCCCCTGCATTTGCCGCAACGACAATATTTATTAAACCCGGAACAACAAACCTTTTATTACCTCGCCCAGCAACCATTACTACGGTACCCAAGATAAGTGCAGTGGTTAAGTTATCTGCGATAGGAGAAAGAAAAAATGCTATAACACCAGAGATCAAAAATATTTTCTTATAACTAAAATTATTATTTGAGAGCCACGCGCACAAGGCATCAAACATTCTTCTTTCTGTTAAAGCATTTACATAGGCCATGGCAACAAATAAGAAGAAAAATAATTCTGCAAACTCCAAAACCACGTGTCTAAATTGTGTTTCAGCCCAATGAGTTGCCGAGAGGTTTGGATCATTTGATGCATGGTATGCTATTAAAACCCATATGACTGTGGCTGCTAATATTACTGGTTTAGATTTTCTATAATGTGTGAATTCTTCAGTCATCACAAATGCATAGGCAATTATAAATATAATTATGCAAATAATTCCAGTACTACTAGTAATCATATCCAAACTTACCGGGCCATCAGCAGCAAGGCCTAGATTAGGTAAAAGATAAAGAGATAAAATAGATAGAATTATTTTTATTTGTATAGCTATATTCATGAAATTTCCTTTTTTTGTTGCTTTAAGAGACAAAATATATATTTCTTAATTTGAGATGACAAATAAAAAAGAAAAAAAAATTTTAATACTAGTTTTTTTTAAGATTAGTCAAGTCCCAAAAGCTATGAAGAGTCATGCAAAAAAAATAGAATCATCAAATATCTCTGAAAAAAATTTTGTTAGAAGTGGAAATGAACTTTTTGTTTTTCTTAATAATTTAGAAAAATTGAATAAGCTTCAAAAAAATTATTTTTTGATATATGTCGGAATAAAACTAGCCTCTTTATGTGGAAATGAGCTTTATAAGATAAATTTTTTTGGGGATCAATCTTTACAAGAAAAAAACATTCACTTGGGATGGCTTTTATCATCTTACCAATTCTCAAAATTTAAATTTAATTCTAAGAAGATAAAAACAGGGGTGTTAGAACTAAAAAATAAAAAGGAAATTCAAACTCTAGCTAGCATTTACTTTTTTGTAAGAGACCTTATAAATATGCCAGCAAATATTTTAGGACCTAATCAAATATACAAATCATCTATTAAATTTTTAAAAAATAACTTTTCTCATAAATCTGTTGAGGGCCAAAAACTAAAAAAAGATTTTCCTTTAATTTCAGCAGTAGGCAAAGGTTCTTCAAATTCAAACAAACCAATTTTTTGTGAATTTATTTCTAAAAATAAAAGATCCAAAAGAAAAGTTTTCATAATAGGTAAAGGAGTCTCTTTTGATACTGGTGGGCTTAATTTAAAAAGTGGGGCTGGAATGTCACTCATGAAGAAAGATATGGGTGGTGCTGCAAATGCAATTGGTTTAGCTAAGATTCTATCCTTAAAAAAGTTAGATATTGAAATTCATTTACTCCTTTGTTTAGTTGAAAACTCTGTGTCGGCAAATTCTATGCGACCATCTGATATTTTAAAAAGTAGAAAAGGTTTGTATGTTGAAGTCGGTGATACTGATGCTGAAGGCAGATTAATCATGGCTGATGCTCTAAGTTATGCATCAGAATTTAATCCAGATATTATAATTGATATATCAACTTTAACAGGTGCATCAAGAGTTGCTTTGGGTCTAGATGTTCCAAGTTTTTTTTCAAATGACGATAATTTGTCAATGAGTCTTATTGATTCTTCGCAAGAGGTTGGGGATCCAATATGGCAACTTCCATTATGGCAAAATTATAATTATCAATTAAATTCTATTCATGCAGATATTAAAAATATTGGAAGTGGACCATTTGGTGGTGCTATTACGGCAGCACTTTTTCTAGAGAAATTTGTTGGAGAAAAAATACCATGGATTCATGTGGATATGATGGCATGGTCGAAACCTAACAAATTAAATAATTATGAGGGAGGTGAAGCCATGGGCATTAGAGCTTTGGCAAATTTTATTGAAAAAAGATTTTCTTAAAAAAATGCTGAATCTAGAAGTTTCTTTGTATAATTATTTTTTGGCTTTGAAAAAATCTTTTTAGAAGAATTACTTTCAATAATTCTTCCAGATTTCATTACTAAAATATTATCAGATATTGCTTTTATTATTTTAAGATCATGACTAATAAAAATATATGTTAGATTCAGATTTCTTTGTAGTTCTAATAAAAGATCTATTATTTGTAATTGAACTGTCATATCTAGTGCGCTTGTAGGTTCGTCAAGTATGATCAATTCTGGTTCGAGTATTAGAGCTCTTGCGATAGCAATCCTTTGTCTTTGACCACCTGAAAATTCATGCGGATAACGATTTATCATTTCAGGTTCTAAGTTAACTTTCTGTAAAAGTTTAAATACTTCTTTTTCAATTTTTTCTTTTGATAAATTCTTTCTGTGAACTTCTAGTCCCTCACCAATTATTTTACCAATTGTTAATCTTGGACTCAGTGAAGCGAATGGATCTTGAAAGATTATTTGAATATTTTTACGTATTTCCCTAAATCTATTATCTGTTAAATTAGATATATTTTTGCCATGAAAAAATAGATTTCCACTTGATTTTATTAATTTAAGAATAGCTTGAGCAACAGAACTTTTTCCTGATCCGCTTTCGCCTACAATTCCTAGTGTTTCTCCTACTTTTACCTTGAAATTTATATCTTTTACTGCATGGAAAGAATCACTTTTTTTTTTAAAAAAGAAGCTTCTATTTGAATCATAGAAAACATTCAAATTTGATGCAGACAATATTATTTTGCTTGATTTACTTTTAAATTCTTTCTTTTTAGGTTCTGAATCAAGTAATTTTTTTGTATACGGATGCTTGGGATTAATAAATAATGAATTGGTAGTATTGTTTTCAACAATAATGCCTTTCTTCATAACACAAACTCTGTGAGAAATTTTTTTTACTATTGATAAATCGTGAGTAATTAGTAACAGTGACATATTAAATTTTTTTCTTAATTTATCTAAAAGTTCTAATATTTGTTTTTGAATAGTAACGTCTAAAGCTGTGGTTGGTTCATCTGCAATTAAAAGGTTGGGTTTATTTGCTATTGCCATAGCAATCATTATCCTTTGTCTTTGGCCTCCGGAAAGCTGATGTGGATAATGATCAAGTTTTTCTTTAGCATTATCAATTCCAACTTCTTTCAACAAAGCTATAAGTCTTTGATCATCCTCATATTCATTAATAAAACATTCCTTAATTTGCTTTCTAATATTATGAAGAGGGTTTAATGAAGTCATAGGTTCTTGAAAAATCATTGAAATTCTTTTTCCTCTTATTTTTCTTAAAGCCTCTTCATTTAATTTAAGTATATTTTGATTTTCGAAACTTATTTTTCCATTTATAAACGTGCCAGCATTTTCATTTATTAGCTTCATTATTGAAAGAGCTGTTACTGATTTTCCAGAACCACTTTCACCTACAATAGCTAAGCATTCCCCTTCATAAATATCAAAACTACTATTTTTTACTGCTTGAAGTTCATTTCTATTTAAGTAAAAACGAACATTGAGATTTTCTATTTTTAAAATTCTTCTTTTCATTTATAAAACTTTTCTTGGATCAAATGCATCTCTTACAGCCTCACCGATAAAAACGAGCAAACTTAATTGTAAAGATAATGTAAAAAAAGCTGAAATACCTAGCCATGGTGCCTGAAGATTTGCTTTTCCCTGAGCCACCATTTCCCCTAAGGATGGCGAGCCAGGAGGAAGTCCAAATCCAAGGAAATCAAGTGAGGTAAGTGTTGCTATAGAACCAGAAAGTATAAAAGGCATCAAAGTTAGAGTAGCTACCATTGCATTTGGAAGTACATGTTTATACATTATTACTAGATTCTTTACACCAAGAGCTTTTGCTGCCTTAACATATTCAAAGTTTCTAGCCCTAAGAAATTCTGCTCTTACAACTCCTTCAAGTGACATCCAACTAAATAATAACATTATGAGAAGTAAAATCCAAAAGCTAGGTTCTATGAAACTTGAAATTATTATAAGAAGATATAAGACAGGAAGACCAGACCAAACTTCTATAAATCGCTGGACTAGTAAATCAACTTTCCCTCCATAAAAACCTTGGAGTCCTCCTACTATTATTCCAATGATGCTAGATAGAATAGTCAAAATAAGTCCAAAAAAAACAGAAATTCTAAAGCCATAGATCAATCGAGCAAGAACATCTCTACCTTGATCATCAGTTCCAAGAAGATTCTCAAAAGTTGGAGGTGAAGGTGAGGGTACTTTTAAATCATAGTTTATGGTATCAAAAGAATATTCAATTAAAGGCATAATAAAGAAACCATTTTGATTTATTAATTTTTTTACAAAAGGATCTTTGTAATCTGCTTCTGTTTCAAATTCACCTCCAAAATAAACTTCAGGAATTTTCTCTACAGTTGGGAAATGGATCTTACTATCAAAATACACAAAGATTGGCTTGTCATTCGCAAGAAATTCAGCAAACAATGTTGCAATAAAAATAAAAGAAAAAATCAGTGCAGAATAATAACCTCTTTTATTGCCAATAAAATTATCAAGCCTTCTTTTTGTTAGTGGTGAAAAATGCAAAATTTAATTTCCTCTACTTTCAAAGTCTATTCTTGGATCAATGAGAACGTAAGTTAAGTCACTTATCAATCTTAGAATCAATCCAATTAATGTAAAAATATATAAACTTCCAAAAACAACAGGATAATCTCTTCCAAGCGCAGCCTCAAACCCAAGAAGTCCAAGACCATCTAAAGAAAAAATTACTTCTATCAATAAAGAAGAAGTAAAAAGAATACTAATAAATGCAGCAGGGAAACCTGAAATAACAATCAACATTGCATTTCTAAAAACATGTCCATACAAGACTCTTTTTTCACTTACGCCCTTTGCTCTAGCAGTGACAACATATTGTTTGTTTATTTCATCAAGAAATGAGTTTTTAGTTAACATCGTTAAACTTGCAAACCCTCCAATTACCATTGCAAGAATTGGAAGAGCCAAATGCCAAAAATAATCAAGAATTTTTTTATGAATTGATAGTTCATCCCAATTGTCTGATACTAACCCTCTAAGAGGAAAGATGTCTAAATAACTTCCTCCTGCAAAGATTACAATAAGAAAAATTGCAAATAGAAAACCTGGAATGGCATAACCAATAATAATCAAAGAAGAAGAATAAATATCAAATTTTGAACCATCTCTGACAGCTTTTTTTATGCCTAGCGGAATTGATATTAGATAAACAAATAAAGTTGTCCATAAGCCTAATGAAATTGAAACAGGTAGTTTCTCGAGTATTAATGAAATTACAGTCTTATCTTTATAAAAGCTTTCACCAAAGTCAAAAACCAAATAATTTTTAAGCATTTCAAAGAATCTTTGAAGAGGAGGTTTGTCAAATCCATACTGTTTTTCTAATTCTTTTATTAGGTCAGGGTCAATACCTTGCGAACCTCTGTATTTACTTTCATTAGGATTAAAATTTTGTTTTGTCTGATTATTTGATAATTGCTCTCCTCCAGAGGATGTAAATCTCTCAGTAACAGATACTTCTGTACCCTTGATTTGAGCTATTGCTTTTTCAACAGGGCCACCTGGAGCAGCCTGAATTATTAGAAAATTGACAGCTAGTATGCCAAAGAGTGTTGGAATTATCAGAAAAATTCTTTTAATAATATAATTTAACATTAGCTATTTTTTTTTTTAATTTTCCACAAAATAAACAACAACAATATTGAAAACAAATAATATATTGTTTTATTTTTTTTATTTTTTTCCTGATGTTCAGGTTTATTTATTTTGCCAATATTTTGAGCTTTCTCTGGATCAAACCACCAAAAATCAAAACCTAAATCATATTTGGGGGAAACAGAGGGTCTAGTAATTTTATTCCAGTATGCTACTCTATAGTGTCCAATATGAAACTGAGGTATGAGATAATAATTAAATAATAATATTCTATCCAAGACTTTAGTGTAAGTCACAAGCTCTTTCCTTGATTTTGAAGCTATAAGCTTATCAATAATATCATCAATTACCGGATTTTTAACACCCATATAATTTGGACTTCCTTGTTGGTCAGCTGTGATAGAACCCCAATAATTTTTTTGTTCATTTCCAGGTGAAATAATAGAACCATAGTTTACAACTACCATATCATAGTCAAAATCCTCAAGTCTCCTTATGTATTGAGAATCGTCTTGAACGGTCCTAATAGAAACCTCAATACCTAATTTGTTTAGGTTTCTTTTCATTGGAAGAACTATTCTTTCAAAGAGAGGAGAACGAAGTAAGATTTCAAATTTAAAAGTTTCACCGGTTTCTTTGTGTTTTAAAACATCATTTTTTATAACCCATCCTTCTTTTTTTAGAATTCTTCTAGCAATCCTTAGATTTTTTCTAAGTCCATTTTCTTCATCAGTATTTGGAGGTTTATATATAGTTGTAAAAATTTCCTCAGGAATTTCACCTTTATATTTGTTTAGAATAGCAAGTTCATCTTTACTTGGAGGGCTTTGAGAGGAAAGTTCGGAGTTATCAAAAAAACTTTTTGTTCGAGTGTAAGCCCCATAAAAAAGATTTTTGTTTGACCATTCAAAATCAAATGTATAAGTAAGCGCTTTTCTAACATTCCTATTTTGAAAAATTGATTTTCTAGTATTGAATGCAAAACCTTGCATTCCACTCGGTCTATAATATTTTATTTCTTCAACTTTGACTTTTCCCTTTTTTACAGCATCAAATTTATATGAAGTTGCCCAGTTTTTTGATGAATTTTCTTGCTTAAAGTCATAAGCTCCCGATTTAAATGCCTCTAGTGCCACGGTTTCATCTCTGTAATAGTCATAGTGAATGGTATCAAAATTATAACGACCAACATTTACATTTAAATTTTTACCCCAATAGTTTTGATTTTTCTTTAAAGTAATACTTCTTCCGGCCTTAAAGTCTGAAATGAGGTATGGACCGCTACCTAATGGGGGTGTCAAAGTGGTTTTACTGAAATCTTTACCTTCCCAGTATTTTTTTGAAAAAATTGGAAGCTGATATCCAATTATTAGCGGTAACTCAGGATTGGGTTTTCCTTTAAAAAAAAACTTTACCTCATTTTCACCTATTTTTTTTACTGTATCAACCTGACCCCAGTAAGTTTTATATATGGGATGTCCTTTTGAGATTATAGTTTCAAATGAAAATTTAACATCCTCTGGAGTAATTTTTGATCCATTGGAAAATTTTGCTTCTTTTCTTATTTTAAATGATACCCAAGATCTATCATTGGGAACTTTTACTCCTTCAGCAATTAAACCATATTGACTAAAAGGTTCATCAAATGATGATTTCATCAAGGTTTCAAAGAGATATGCTGCCTGCCATGCTGCAACCCCTTTTAAGATATATGGATTTAAATTATCGAACGTTCCAATGGAGAATCTTTTTATTTTCCCTCCCTTGAAAGCATTTTCATTTGCATAATCAAATTTTTTGAAGTTTTTTGAATATTTCAAATCACCATGCATTGCGATACCATGATTATACTCTAAGCTATATAAATTGCTAAAACACAAAGAGAGTAAAACAAATAAAAATCTACTTATTTTTTTCAAAAATCACCTTTATTTTTTAAGATATTCTAATGTTCTTTTATGGTGATTTTTTTCAATTGATGCAATGATTTTTCCATCTGAACTAAGATTAAGTTCTTTGCCATGCCAATCTGTAATAATTCCTCCTTGCTCATTTATAAGTGCCACTTGAGCTAAAAAGTCCCATGGTTTCATATCAGCCTCGATTATTTGGTCAACCCTCCCTGAAAGGAGTAAACCATATGAGTAGCAATCACTTCCAAAAATTCGAATACTAACTTTTTTATAAATTTCTTTGATTTTTTTCTCATAATTTTCATCAAACATAAGCAGTGAAGTGGAAGCAACTATTAGTTGGCTATATTGTTTTTTTTGCGAAAAATTTTTACATTTTCTCGAATTTAATTTCACACCAACACCTTTTCCTCCATGCCATCTTTCATCTAAAATTGGTATATCAATAACACCCAATATAGGACGACCATGCTTAATACAACATATAAGAGTTCCAAAAAGTGGTTTTCCAGCAATAAAATTGTGTGTACCATCTAAAGGGTCAATAACCCAAACATATTCATTCTGTTCATTTTCTGAACCAAACTCCTCTCCAACAATACCATGACCAGGAAAATTCTTTTTAAGACTTTCTCTAAATTTGGATTCTATTTCCTTATCCGCATTGGTTACAAAGGATCCATCATTTTTTTCTTCAACTTTATGAGGTTTCAAATATTTTTTCTTAAGAATATTATTGCTAACATCCGCAAATATGTTTGCAAATTTTAACAAATTCCTAACATGTTCTTTCATTTATTTTAAAGACTCTAAATAAGTAATCAGATTTACTCTATCAACTGGTTTTTTAATACCGTTATATATCATTTTAGTACCCTTTACATATTTTTTTGGTTCCTCAAGGAAATTAAAAAGCTCTATTCTTGACCATTCCTTTTTAAAATTCAAAAGAGCATCGGAATATTTAAAATCAGCAATAATTCCACTTTGTCTACCAACAACACCCCATAAAGGCGGACCTAGCTTAATTTTTAGTTTATTACTAAAATCATGGCAAGAACTGCATTGTTTAGCTATCTTTGTACCTTTTGCAATATCACTAAATTTAAATAGAGTATCTATGTCGGTAATAATCTGATTTGATTCTTCTGGAGTATTTTGTTCTTCAATCTTGGTTTTAAGATTTACAGTTTTTTTTTGGAAATTATCTTTGTCATTATAAAATATCTCATCAAGTACCCTGAAGGACTGAAATAAAATCAAAATTGACATTAAAGACAAAAAATATTTATTCATTATAATTAATCAACAATAAAGTTATTATATATAAACTAGCAAATATTGTGATCAACAAAAATAAAAAACTACCTCGAATAGTAATAATCATTCCTGCACGTCTAAAATCTTCAAGATTAAGAAAGAAGTTATTAAGAAAGATAGATTCTCTGCCAATGATAATAAGGGTAGCTAAAAATGCTAAAAAATTAGAATTGGGAAGAGTTGTGGTTGGAACAGATAGCCTTGAAATTTTCAATGTTTGTAAAAATTATAATGTCGAAACATTGATGACAAAAAGAATACATAAAAGTGGAACAGATAGAGTTTATGAAGTTTATAGTTTGATCAAAGAAGAATTTGATTTGATCATAAATTTGCAAGGGGATCTTCCAGTTTTTACAAAAGAATTATTTAAAAAAATAATTAATTTATTTTCTGATGATTTAGTAGATATAGGTTCAGCAATTTGTGATTTAACTCAGAATGAGTTTAATGATGAAAATGTTGTAAAAGCAAAAGTAAAACTAGATGAAAATAATACTGGTTTTGCAAAAGATTTTAACAGAACTTTTGAGCATAAAGAAAATTTGTATCACCATATTGGAATTTATGTTTACAGACCAAGTGTATTAAGAAAAATTGTAAATCTTAGCCAAACAAAGAAAGAGCAAAATAGACGTTTAGAACAAATGAGAGCAATGGATAATAATTTTAAAATTAAACTTGTAAAAATTCCATATCTTCCACCTAGTGTTGATACAGAAAACGATTTGAAAAAAATAAGATTGCATTTTAAAAAAAATAATCTTTAATCAGATTAAGAATGTCAAAAAAAATAGTTTCATTTCAGGGCCTTCAGGGAGCTTATTCTGACTTGGTATGTAGACAGTTATACAAAAACTTTAAAACACTTGCATGCGATACTTTTCAAAAAACTCTTGATGTTGTAACGAATGGGGATGCTGATTTAGCTATAATTCCAGTTGAAAATAATATAGCTGGAAGAGTTGCTGATATGCATTTTTTGTTAGAGAATATCAAATTGAAAATTGTTGCTGAGCACTACCATAAAATTGAACATTATTTAATGGCAAAGAAAAATAGCACTTTAAAGAACATTAAAAATGTGTACAGCCATGCGCATGCTCTTTCACAATGTAAAAATAACATTAAGAAAATTAATTTAAATCCTATTAATTATATGGATACTGCAGGAGCAGCAAAATTTGTTAGCGATAGCAAAGATGACATTTCTGCTATAGCATCTAAATTAGCATCAAAAATTTATAATTTAAAAATACTTAAAAAAAATTTTGAGGACAAAAGACAAAATATAACTAGATTTCTTGTTTTCTCAAAAACTAGTCATAAATTTAGTACAAGAAAAAAAATTATTACATCAATTGTTTTTAATACAAAAAACTTACCAGCATCACTTTACAATGCCCTTGGTGGATTTGCTGAAAATGGAATTAATCTTACTAGATTAGAGAGTTTTTTTGTTAATAAAGAATTCAAGCAATTTTCATTTATTGTTGATGTTGAATCTCACCCAGAAATACAAAATTTTAAAAAAGCACTTAAAGTTCTTAAATATTTTTCGACTAAAGTAAGGATTCTTGGCTATTATAAAGCTTCGTCTTTTAGAAAATAATATTGTATTTAAAATTGTTTTTTAAAATGTTAGATTATTTTGGGAGTTGAATTTAGGCAATAGGTTCGCCAAGCCGGTCAGGACTGAGAAGAAGCAGCCGTAACGTTTTCTATTGGGTTAAATTTCAACTCCTTCCAACCCTAATGACTGATATTAAAAATTACATAGTACTCGCTAGAAAATATAGACCAAAAAAACTCTCTGATATAATTGGTCAAGAAGAAACTTGCAAAATAATTGAGGGTTCAGTTAAGTTGGATAGAATTGCTCACGCCTTTTTATTTTCGGGAACAAGAGGTGTTGGAAAAACAACTTTAGCAAGAATTCTAGCCAAAATAGTTAATTGTTCGAACTTAAAAAAAGAAATGATAGAACCATGTGAAAATTGTGGAAATTGTAAATCAATTAATTCTGATAATAATTTAGATGTTGTAGAAATTGATGCTGCAAGTAGGACTGGAGTTTCCGATGTAAGAGAAATAATAGATAATGTAAATTACAGGCCAGTATCAGCAAAAAAGAAGATTTTTATTATTGACGAAGTCCATATGTTATCAAAAGCAGCATTTAATGCTCTTTTGAAAACATTGGAGGAACCTCCACCAGATGTGATTTTTATATTTGCAACAACTGAGACAGAAAAAATACCCTTAACCATACTATCAAGATGTCAAAGATTTCAACTAAGTAGGATTGATGCTGATTTGATTTCAAGATTTTTAATGCAAATCTCTGGTAAAGAGGGTTTTGAAATTGATTTAGAGGGTTGCAATTTAATTGCGCAGGCTTCAGAAGGGTCAGTCAGAGACGCACTTTCTATCCTTGACAATGTTCTTACTCGAGGAAATCCAGTTAAAATTGAAGTAATAAGAAGTGTATTGGGGTTGTCAGATGTCGGACTAGTCCTTCAACTATTCCAATTATTATTTGAAGGAGATGTAATTCGTTCAATACAAATATTTGAAGATCTATACAAAAAAGGGGCTTCAATCCAAATGTTGAGTCAAACATTGATGAAGTTAACATATCATGCAATGAGAATAAAAACCCAGATAGACAAGGATAGCTTGGTAATTGATTCTAAAACATTAAAAATAATAGAATTAATCTGTGCAAACTATGAAATGGATTTTATGGTTAGATTTTGGGAATTAATTCAAAAATATATAAATGAGATAAATAAATGTTTTGATGAAAAACAATGCTTTGAAATGTTAATAATGAGGCTATGTTATGCTTCTTTAATACCAACCCCATTTGAGTTGGTGAATAATAATGATTTAATAAAAGACCAAGAAAAACAAAAAAATACAAAACCTCCAACAGATCAAACAATAGCTACAAACCATACTCAATCAGCATCTGACATTACAGAAGATGTTTTTAATAATAATTTAGCTTTAAAAAAAAATACAAATGATAAGGTTGATATAAAAACTCAAAAAGAAGAATCTAGTTTATCAAAATTTAAATTTTTAGTTGATAAGATTGAAAAGAATTCAGAAATGTTAGTATCTTACCATCTCAAGAATTCTTTTAGACTAGTAAGTTTGATTGATAATAAGAGTGTTAAAGAGATTGAGTTAGAAAATATTTCAAATAGTCAAGATTCCAAAAAAATTTTATGGAAGGCTGCAAAATTATTGAATGAGGAAACTAAAGAGAGATGGATGATTTCTCTGTCAAGTAAAACGGGAGATAAAACTCTTGCAGAATATGAGCTAGAACTTGACAGAAGAAAAATTACAGAATTAAAAAAAGATAGTTTTGTTAAAAAAATTCTTGAAATCATTCCCGAATCTGAAGTAGTTTCAATTATGGAGTTAGGTAATATAGAAATCTCAAAAAAAAAGGATAATAATGAATAATATGTCACAAATTATGAAGCAGGCTAAGGCTATGCAAGACAAAATGGCAGAAATGCAAAAAAAAATCGAAGAAATGGAAATCGAAGGAAATTCTGGTGGCGGAGTTGTTAAAGTAGTGATGAATGGAAAACATGAATTAAAAAAAATTGATATTGACGCTTCACTTATGAACCCAGATGAATCTGAAGTTTTAGAAGATTTAATAGTTGCAGCTATCAATGATGTTAATAAGAAAATTGCTGAAAATATGAGTAATCAGTTAGGTTCGCTTTCTAGCGGTATGGATTTACCTCCTGGTATGAAACTTCCTTTCTGAAAAATCTATGACATCACTTGGCGAATTAATTAATCTTTTTTCAAAATTACCAAGCTTAGGGCCCAGGTCAGCAAGAAGAATAGTGCTGTATCTCTTGAAAAATAAAGATAGAGTTATACCTGCACTTACTTCTATAATGGAGAAGGTTAGATCGGAGCTAGTTTATTGTGAAAAATGCGGAAATGTAGATATAGTTAGCCCATGCAATATTTGCATAAATGTAAAAAGAAATCATGATAAGATTTGCGTAATTGAAGATATTGGTGATCTTTGGGCAATTGAAAAGAGCAATGCATTTGATGGAAAATACCATGTCTTAGGTGGAGTATTGTCTGCTATGGATGGGGTTGGGCCAGATGAATTAAATTTGACTCCATTATTTCAGCGATTAAAAGAAGGTAATGTAAAAGAAGTAATTATTGCCACAAATGCAACAACAGAAGGTCAAATTACCGGACAATATATTGCAGACAAATGCTCGAATTCAGGAGTTTTAATTACTAAATTAGCCCAAGGTATTCCTATTGGAGGAGAACTTGATTTGTTAGATTATAATACTATGTCAGCTGCATTTACCTCTCGAGCTGAAGTTAAAAATACTAATTAATATCATCAAGTTTTAGTAGTTTGTCTTTTTTATTTGAGATTTTTTTTGTTGTTACAAGGATGTCATTTAGGTCATTTTGGGCATTTGAAAAATGGTTGTCCATTTTCTTTACACGAACTTCAAGCCTTGATAATTCAGTATCTAGATCTTTGAGTTGCTGAAAAATAAAAGTTGAATTATTTTTTATTTTTTTGTCTCTAATTAAACTTTCAACGGAATTTAGTATAATCCATAATGTTGTAGGGGAAATTAAGAATACTTTACTTTGATAAAATGTATCGCTTAATTCAGGAAATAATTTGAAAATTTCTAAAAAAATTTGTTCGCTTGGAATAAATATTAATGCAATTTCTGCAGTTTCTCCGGGAATGATGTATCTTTCTTTTACATTTGTAATATG
Source organism: uncultured Alphaproteobacteria bacterium (assembly GCA_902530985.1). Lineage (GTDB taxonomy): Bacteria > Pseudomonadota > Alphaproteobacteria > Methylaequorales > Methylaequoraceae > Methylaequor. Next base: position 80,402 of record CACACI010000001.1, on the reverse strand, counting down.
GTTTTTGATATCAGATTTGAATATCTTTAAATATTTTGTTTTTTCATCTTTCGAAGTTGATCTTTGAAATTTGTCATAATTTTCTTTTGGAAATTTTGAGTCAATACAAAGTCTGTCCAATGATCCTGAGGACCTAAGCATACAGTCTACTCTTGAATTATTAGGTAAAGTTTTCTGAAATTCGTAATTATTATTTGGCAGATAATCCTTAATAATATTTTCTAGTAATATTTCCCCAAACTTTCCTCTTTGAGTTGTATTAGAAAGGAAATTTTTTAAATCGACTACATTTTCAGTAAGGCTAGTTATATTTTGTTGTGCTCTGTCAATCAAGGACATTTTTTCTCTGATCTGACTTAGGTTATTTATATTTTCTGATGAAGATCTATCAAATTTTGAATCTATTTTATCAAAGTTTCTAACAATTAGTTCGGAAATAGACTTTTCTATTATAGATTGTTTTTCAAGTAATGTTTTAATTCTGTCTTTGGTATTGTTGTTTGATAGAAAAAATTGTAAAAATAAAAATATTATGATTACTATCAGAATCAGATATAAAACATTATTTTCAATAATCATAAAAAAATTATATGAGTGTTCTAGAAATATTAACTATACCCGATAAGAGGTTGAAGCACAATTCATCTACCGTTAAAAATTTTGGTGAGAGTTTGAAACATATAGTTCAAAATATGTTTGATACCCTATATGCATCTGGTAATGGAATAGGGTTGGCTGCACCGCAGGTAGGCATTGAAAAGAGAATAGTAGTGATTGATTTAAAAGAGGATGGAAAGTCTTCCCCAAAAATATTTATTAACCCTAAGATAATTAATTCATCAAAGGATCATGCAATCAATGAAGAGGGTTGTTTGTCTATTCCAGGGTATTATGCAGATATTGAAAGGCCAAAGTTTGTAGATGTTGAGTGGAATGATTTAAAAGGTAAGAAAATAGAAGGATCATTTTCTGGGTTATTATCAATTTGTATTCAGCATGAGATTGATCATTTAAATGGAATATTATTTATTGATTATTTATCTAATTTGAAGCGAAGGCGAGCTTATGAAAAAGTAAAGAAAAGTCAAAAAAAAAACAATGAAAAAACTCCGTAAAGTTAATATTGGATTTTATGGTACGCCAGAATTTTCATTGAATTTTCTTCAAGATTTGTTTCTTAATGATATTAAGATAGCTTATGTTGTTTCGCAACCACCCAGAAAGTCAGGCAGGGGTAAGAAGCTAAATTTTTCACCAGTTCATAAATGGGCAAGAGGTAAAAACATCAAAGTTTTTACGCCACAAAGTATAAATGATGAAAATTTCATGAAACAGATTATAGTTGAAAAAGTCGATTTAAATATAGTTGTAGCGTATGGAAAAATTCTTCCAAAAGAACTAATTAATCTTCCAAATCTTTTAAGTATTAATATTCATGCTTCATTACTGCCTCGATGGAGAGGAGCTGCTCCTATCCAAAGGGCAATCTTATCAGATGATAAAGAAACTGGAGTCTGTATTATGAGAGTTGATGAAAAGCTAGATTCTGGTCCAATTATTCTAGACAAGAAATTTAAAATTCAAGAGGAAGATAATTTTGGAACAATTCATGATAAAATTATACTTTACGGTAAAGAATTATTAAAACAGGCAATAAAGAAGATTGTAAATAAAGATTTCAAGTATAAATATCAAAAAGATAGTCATGTGACTTATGCAAAGAAAATTGAAAAATCAGAATGTAAAATTTTATGGAATAGTGACGCCCAGGATATAAATTTAAAAATCAGAGCTTTTAGCCCATATCCTGGCGCATGGACAAGTTTCAAGAATTCTAATTTAAGAATCAAAATTTTAAAAGCTAAGGTCATTAGAGAAAATAAGAAGCAAGAAAAGACTAAGTATGAGACTGGCCAAATAATAGATAACTTTGTGGTAAAGTGTGCAAAAAATTTTCTGAAAATTGAAATTTTGCAAAAAGAAGGAAAAAAACCTATTTTGGCTAAGGAATTCATAAATGGCAATAAAATTGAAGAATTTTTTTTCACGTAATGATAAGAATTAAATTAACAATAGAATATGATGGAAGTAATTATGTGGGATGGCAAAAACAGAAAAATGGGAGGTCTGTTCAACAACAAATTGAAGATTGCTTAGAAAAACTGTTTAAAGAAAAAATTAACATTTATGGTGCTGGTAGAACAGATGCAGGTGTGCATGCACTTGGGCAAGTTGCACACTTTGATTTAAATAATCTTAACATTGACGAAAAAAAGATTTCTTTAGCCATAAACTACTTGTTGAAGAAAAATGAAAATAAAATTTCAATTTTAAATTCAGAAAAGATATCTCAAAATTTTGATTCAAGATTTTCTGTAAAAAAAAAAACATATTTGTATAAAATTTTGAATAGAACTACCGCTTCATTCATTTTAGAAGGTAAAGTCTGGTTTATTGCTAAGAGACTTAATCTAGATCTAATGAAAAAGGCATCTAAGGTTTTAATTGGAAAATTTGATTTTAATGCTTTTAGATCTATTCATTGTCAAGCTAAAATATCAGAAAGATCCATTAAAGACATAAAAATAAAAAAAAGTAAAGATTGTATTGAGATCAGAGTTATTGGGCGATCATTTTTACATAACCAAGTAAGGATAATTGTTGGAACTCTAGTTAATGTTGGTAAAGGTGTTTGGGACCAAAAAAAAACTTTAACTATATTAGAATCTAAAAACAGACAAAATGCTGGACCCACAGCCCCTGCTTGTGGTTTATATTTAGAAAAAATCACTTATTGAATTTTAATCGAAAATATTTTTAAGAAATTCAAAATAGATTTCTGTTAGTTTTTCAATATTTTTCAACTCTACCATTTCATTAGTTTTATGCATTGTTTTTCCTATAGAACCAAATTCAAGAACAGGACATATTTTTGATATAAATCTTGCATCAGAAGTTCCACCAGATGTACTTAATTGAGGCTTAATATTTGTTACCTTCTTAATAGACTTAACAATTGCATTTGTAAGAACATCAGAGTGATTTATAAAAGATTCACCTGAAACTTTGGATGTTAATTTATATTTTGACGTAACAAATTTAATTCTTTGATGGATTATACTTTTAATTTTAGAAGAATTAAAATTATCATTGAATCTTACATTGAATTTCATTATAACTTTTTCTGGAATTACATTTGAAATATTATTAGAAACATCGATAGAAGTTATTACTAGCGAAGTGGGTTGGAATCTTTTAGAACCTTTATCAAAAGGTTTTTTAATTTCTTTACAAATCAAAAAAAGGTCATCGATAGGATTTTTTGCTTTTTCAGGGTAAGCAACATGCCCTTGAGTGCCTAATATTTCAAGTGAGAAGTTAATACTGCCCCTACGTCCAATTTTGATCATATCTCCTAAATTTTTTGGATTTGTCGGCTCTCCGACTATGCAAAAATCAATTTTTTTATTATTCTTTTTTAACCATTTTATTACACTCTTTGTTCCAAATTCTGCTTCACCTTCTTCATCCGCAGTTAATAGGATAGATAAAGTTCCATTAAAAACCGATTGTTTTTCTTCTAAAAAATTCATAGTTGCCACAATAAATGAAGCAATAGCTGTTTTCATGTCACTTGATCCTCTTCCATATAATTTGCCATTTTTAATAACCGCTTTGAATGGATCAGTTTTCCATTTTGATATTTCTCCAGGAGGAACAACATCTGTATGCCCAGCAAAACAAACTACTGGTCCCTTACCACCTTTAAGTGAAGCGTATAAGTTTTTGATTTTGTCTTTTCCAAATTCAAGAAAATGACATTGAAACTTTTTTTTTTCTAATAGCTTTTTTATATATTCTATTGAACCTGAACTGTTAGGAGTGATGCTCTTAAATTTTATCAGTTTTGTTGATAACTCTATTGTATCCATTATGACCTAAGTAGATCGTTAATTGATGTTTTAGACCTTGTTTTTGCATCAACCTTTTTTACAATTACAGCACAATAAAGGTTAGGACCGATTTCGCCATTCTTTAGTTTTTTACCAGATAAAGAACCGGGAACAACTACAGAAAAAGCAGGAACTTCACCATAGGAAATTTCTCCAGTCTCTCTGTCAACGATCTTTGTGGATGCACCAATATATACTCCCATTGATATCACACTACCTTCTTTAACAATAACTCCTTCAGCAATCTCAGATCTTGCCCCTATAAAGCTATTATCTTCTATAATAACTGGATTTGCTTGGAGTGGCTCTAGCACTCCACCAATTCCTGCACCACCCGAAATATGAACATTTTTCCCAATCTGTGCACAAGAACCAACTGTTGCCCATGTATCAACCATTGTTCCAGAGTCCACATAAGCACCTAGATTTATAAATGAAGGCATCAGTACAACATTCTCACCAATATAAGAAGAATATCTCACCACTGCACCAGGCACAGATCTAAAATTTCTTTTCGTCCACTCATCTTCCACCCAACCCGAAGTTTTTAGATACGCTTTATCAAACCAACTATATTGTCCTCTTCTGGTATTAGATATCCCACTTGAGAAAATATTGTTTTCTTGGGTTTTAAATGATAAAAGTATAGCTTTTTTCAACCACTCATTAGTTGTCCAAGAGTTATTTATTTTCTCACAAACCCTTAGCTCACCTGAGTCAAGGGATTCAAGTACAGTTAGAATCTTTTTTTTTATGCTTTCATCTGAAAAGTTAAGCTTATCTTTTTCTTCCCAGAATTTTTCTATATCTTCTTTAATTTTAGGTTCCATAATTATTTTCAATGTTCAAGTTTGTTTCTTATCATATCTAATGCATTTATTATAGTTCTAAATCTAAAATCAATGTAAGAGCTCTTTTTAGAATTATCTTTAGATATGTGTATGGTTGTAATTCCTTTTAAGAAAGCAGATTTCAAGTTTTTATCCAAGTCATCAAAATAAACTATTTCTTTTGGTACTAAATTATAGTTTTTAATTAATTTGTTAAGAGAAGTCTTCATGGGTTTGGGAAAGAAATTTGCTTTTCTAATATCAAAAATATCTGAAAATACATTTGTTATACCAAGTGAGTTTAGTATTTTTTTTGCATACTCATAGTTGCCATTTGTATAAATAAATTTTTTACCCGGGAGGTTTTTTATTTTTTTTCTCAGATCTTCGCATTTTTTTAGATTGGTAAAGTCAATATTGTGAACAAATTTTAAGAATTCTTCAGGATCTGTATTATGATATTTCATTAGTCCATAGAGTGTTGTTCCATAGTTTTTGTAAAATTTTTTTTGTATTTGGAAAGCTTGTTTTTCTGAAACTTTTAGTTCTTTTGATATAAACCGTTTCATTTTGACATCAATCTGTTTAAAAATTCCTAGATCTGGAGAATAAAGAGTATTATCTAAATCAAACAACCAAGTTGTTTTATTATCAAATTTACTTGTCACAATTATTTGGTTATTAAAGTACCTACGCCCCGTTCAGTAAATATTTCCAGGAGAATAGCATGAGAAAGTTTTCCATTTAATATAACTGCGGCTTTAACACCATTTTTTACTGCATTAATGCATGTCTCTACCTTTGGTATCATTCCTTCAGATATTATTCCATTCTTAATAAGTTTCTTTGCTTCATTTATTGACACTTCAGTTAATAAGTTGCCATTTTTATCAATAACTCCATCTACATCGGTTAATAGTATTAATCTTTCCGATGAAATAGATGATGCAACACTTCCTGACATGGTATCAGCATTGATATTAAAAGTGTCATAATTTTGATCGAATCCAATTGGGGAAATCACAGGGATAAAATGAGACTTCAAGAACCAGTTCAGAAGATCTTCATTAATTTTTTTTGGCTGTCCAACAAAACCAAGATCTCTAGATTTTATTTTATTTGCATTATCTTTACTAATTTTTATTTTTGACGTTTCAGCTAAGAACGCATCTTTTCCAGAAAGCCCAATTGCTCTACCTCCTTCTTTATTTATTTCCATCACAATTTCTTTATTTATCGAACCTGACAAAACCATTTCTACAATTTCCATAGTTTCCTTGTTTGTAACCCTCAATCCATTAACAAAATTAGTTTTAACTTTTAATTTATCTAGCATTTTTTTTATTTTAGGCCCCCCTCCATGCACGACAACTGGATTAATACCAACTTGCTTTAAAAGCACAATATCTTTTGCAAAACTGCTAGATAAGTTCTTTTCTCCTAAAACTGCACCTCCAAATTTTACAGTTATATTTTTACTGGAATATCTCTGCATAAACGGAAGTGCTTTAGATAAGATAGTCGCCTGGTCAATTAACTTTTTTGTATTTATTTTGGAAATTTTCATTTTTATAAAGAATTTAATATGAATTTTTTCAATAAAATTATCGTATTAATTTCTTTAATACTAGTATTAAAGAATTTTTTATCTAATTCTTCATCCACTAATTTATTATAATTTTTTAAAAGGTCCTTTTCTTTTTTATTTTTTAGTCTGTCTTTTTTTGTAAAAATAATGAAAATTTTATTTTTTAAATGCACATTAAGTTGGTTAATAATAATTTGATCTATTTTTTTAAAACCATGTTTTGAATCAATTAATAAAAACAACTTGTTAATATTCCTTCTTTTTTGAAGATATTTATCAATTAATTTGTCTAGTTTATATTCGTCAAGTTTGGGTATTTTAGAATATCCATATCCTGGAAAATCAACTATTCGCAAGGTTTTTTGTAGTTGAAAAAAAACTAGAGCCCTAGTTCTTCCTGGATTTTTTGATGTTTTTGCAATCTTTGAGTTTGTTATAGAATTTATTAAAGATGATTTTCCGACATTAGAACGACCCCAAAAGATCACCTCCGGAACATTATCTGAAGGAAGATGATTAAATTCATGTACTTCCTTCAAAAATTCCCAAAACTCAGTCATTACTTTAGTTTTGTCTCACACATTTCTTTTTTGCTTTTTCAAAAGATAATACTGTTGAGCTATTGATAGAATATTATTTACAGTCCAGTAAATAACCATCCCTGATGGAAATGTTGCAAGCAAGAATGTAAAGATAATAGGTAACATCATAAATATTTTTGCTTGAATTGGGTCAGGTGGTGGAGGATTTAATTTTTGTTGTAGATACATTGACAAGCCCATTAAAAGCGGCCAAACACCGATAGTTAAAAAAAGTGGAGGTTCCCATGGGATTAATCCAAAAAGATTGAACATGCTAGTGGGGTCGGGCGCAGATAAATCATTTATCCAGCCAAAGAAAGGTGCATGCCTCATTTCTATTGAAACAAACAGTACTTTGTATAAAGCAAAAAAGATTGGGATTTGAACAAGAATAGGCAAGCAACCAGAAGCAGGATTTATTTTTTTTTCTTTGTACATAGCAAACATTTCTTGATTCATTTTTGCTTTATCATCTTTGTATCTTTCTCTTAATCTTTGAATATCAGGTGTTATAAGTCTCATGGCATTCATTGATTTGAATGATTTATTTGCAAGGGGAAAAAGAATTATTCTTATACAAATAGTGAGAATTATAATTCCAATACCAAAATTTCCAAATAAACCAGATAAAAAATGTAAAGCATAAAATAGTGGTTTAGTTAAAAAATAAAACCATCCAAAGTCTACTGATAGATCTAATTTATTAATCTTTAGTTCTTGAATATATTTGTCAATTAGTGGAACCTCTTTAGCACCAGCAAAAATAAATGACTTTACTTTGAAACTTTCCATGTTTGGTAATGATTTTATTGAATCATTTATAAAATCAATTTGAACAGAATTAGGATCATTTTTAAGGTTTTTGAATCTAGCTTTAAAAGGTTGATCATTTTCTGGAAAAATTGCAACTTGCCAATAATGGTCTGTATAACCTATCCACCCATTCTTCGTTGTTTCTACAATTTCATTTGCTTCTTCTATTTCTTCATAAGACACTTCTTTTAACGTATCATTAAACACCCCAAGGGGACCTTCATGAAGGATAAAAAATTTATTCTGTGGCCTGTAATTTTTTCTTCTTAAATAAGAAAAATTTGTTAATTCAACTGTTTTTCCTGATTTATTAATAACTTCATCTTCAACAAGAATCATAAAGTTTTTATCAATCTTTATTTTTCTGTTAAATTGCAACCCATTCCCATTATCCCAAGAGATATTGATTTCTTCGTTTTTAGCAAAATTATTTTTATTTGATGTCCATAGTGAATCTTTGTCTGGCATTAGGATAGATCTGTCAGTTGAAGCCCATCCAAGCCTCAAAAAGTATGGGCTTAAAGATTTTTCATTTTTAAGAATTTTAATATTTTCTTTTTTTTCGATTGTCTCAAAATAATCTCTCAACAATAAATCATCAAAAGTAGCTCCATATAAATTAATAGAACCTTCCAATCTTTCAGACTTGAAATTAATTCTTTTTTCTTTACGGTTTTTTTCTGTTGAAACTTCTTTTTTTTCTAATATTGGAACATCTTGATCATTATTTTGTTTCACTGAGCTATCATTAGATTTTTTTTCTGGGTTAGTAATTGTTTTCTTTGGATTAAAAAAGAAATCATATCCTATTAAAACAATGAGGGAAAAAACAACAGCGAGTAATAAGTTTTTTTGATTATCCATGAGCGAAAATAATATTAATATAGGATAGTACTTAATTATTCAATATATTTAAATTACTAAATATTCTAAAGTTTTTAAAAAATCACTTTCTAAATCAACGAAAGAATTTTTTTCAAATCTTTTTTTTGGAATTATTTCAAAATTCATACCCAAGGGTATTTTTTCTAGATTTTTCATTATAATGGAACGCAAAACTCTTTTAATATAATTTCTTTTAACTGCGTTACCAATTTTTTTTGAAACAGTTAGACCAAACTTTTTTTCATCACTTTCTATTTTCAAATAATTAATTATCAAAAATTTACCTTTAATCGATTTCCCTTTCTTTCTCAGAAAGAGAAATTCAGATCGTTTCTTTAAATTAGAAACGTGATTAGGCGGAGAGTTTTTTTCTTCCTTTTTGACGCCTTCTTGTAAGTACTTTTTTTCCACCAGGGGAAGCCATTCTTGATCTAAAACCATGCCTATTTTTTCTGACTCGGTTGCTTGGTTGAAATGTTCTTTTCATAACTTTTATCCTGATTTTATTTTTATAACACAAAGATGGTTTTGTAAAATATTTTATTAATTTCCTTTAACAGTTCCATCTCTTCTTGAATCTGCACCTGCTATTAATTTTCCATTTTCCTTTTTTATAATTGCTAAACCACTAGTCAAATCTCTCTTTTGGCCTTTATTCTCAAGTTTTTGATTTAATTTTTCACTTTCAACGAATGTTCTGTTGTGTATTCTTATATAATTTGGACTTTCAATTGCCTCTAGTACGGTTTGATTCTCATAAAGTAAGGAAACTAATGATTTGAAAATATAAGAAATTATTGCTTTTCCACCTGGAGACCCAATGGTTAGAAAAAAACTATTGTTTTTATCAAAAACAATAAGAGGGGACATAGAACTTAGAGGTCTTTTTCCAGGTTCTGGACGATTGTTAATAAGTCGTCCAGAACGATCTTTTATATTAAATGAAAAATCAGTTAGTTGATTGTTTAAGAAAAAACCATTGGTAAAAAGCCTAGAACCGAAGGAGCTTTCGATACTTGAAGTTGCTGATAATATATTATTGTAACGATCAATCAAAGTATAGTGCGAAGTAGAGCTAAATATTTCATTGATATTATTCATATTAGAAGTGATAGTGGTTTCTTTAAATATTTTATAATTTTTAATAATATAATCTTGATCGAGTATCTTTTTAATATCAATGGATATAAAATTGGGATCAGCAAGAAAATTGTCTCTTAAAAAATATATATAATTTAGGATATTTAAATGTTCTTCTAAACTTGGCTTTGATTTTAATTCGTTGTTAAATAAATTTTGATATAAGATTAATGCTTGAATAATGCATATTGTTCCTGAAGAAGGAAGATTTGGCCCACAGATTTTAAAACCATTTTGTAATTTAAAACAAAGTGCATTATTTTTAATTATTTCGTACTCTTTCATATCTTTTAATGACAAGTTACCTGGATTTTTTGAGTTATTTACAGTTGAAACAATTTTTTTTGCTATTTCTTTATTATAAAATATTGAAATATCTTGAGAAATTTTTTTTAGAGTTTTTGTGTAATTATTATTAAAGAATTTTTTTTTAGGATTTTTTAGTATTTGTTTAAAAATAGAGTTTGGATAGAGATCAAATAAAAACTTTTCCTTTTCTAGAGCATTAATTAATCTATTGGGTGGAACAAAACCGTTTGAGGACAAATTAATAACTGGTTTAATTATCTCTTCCCACTTTAATGTTCCGTAATTTTTGTGGAATTCGTATAAAGTTTTCAATGTTGCTGGAACACCAACAGACTTTCCACCAATTACAGCCTCAAAAAATTTTATAGGTTCTCCGTTAGCTTTTAAAAAAACATCACTATTTAATTTTTTTGGCGCTTTTTCCCTTCCTTCAAAACTAATTGTGCTATTAGTTTTACTGTCATGGTAAGTAATAAATAGTCCACCACCTAAGCCTGATGATTGTGGTTCTACTAAGCCTAATGTTAATTGAATTGCAACAACTGCATCTGCAACAGTACCGCCTTTATCTAAAATGTCATAACCTATTTTAGTGGCATATTCATTTGCTGTAACAACAACAAATTTTTTAAATTCCCCAAATTTTGACTTTTTTATAGTTTTTTTTTCTGATGATTTTTCCGGTTGGATTGTTTGATATATATCGTTAGAATAAGAGTTGCCAATAGAAGTAAACAAACTAATTATAAGAAAAACAATTATTTTTTTTTTCATAATGAAAGTATAGTTTATAAGAAATTTCGTTAAACAAAATTTTTATTAGGTAAAGTTTGAATAAAAAAAAAAAAAGAATACCTTTAAAACAAATACTAAATAAACCTTCAATTGTATGTTTGACTGCTTACACTGCGCCAATAGCAGCTATAGTTGATAAATTTGCTGATATAGTGCTTGTTGGAGATTCGCTTGGACCAGTTCTTTATGGCTATAAAACGACAAGAGATGTCGATTTAGAAATGATGATAAAACATGCAAAAGCAGTAGTTGAAAATACGAAAAAAGCTTTTGTTGTCGTAGATATGCCTTTTGGGTCATATGAAAGATCCAAGAATCAAGCATTAAAAAATGCTAAAAGAATAATTTCTTCAACAGGAGCAATGGCTGTTAAACTTGAAGGTGGCAAGAAAATATCTAACACAATTAAGTTTCTTACCGAAAACAAAATTAATGTAATGGGACATTTGGGAATGCTTCCACAATCCTTAAGAGGTAAGCCTAAAGTTTATGGTTATAAAAGCAACGAGAAGAAAAAGATTTTTGAAGATATGACTTTATTAGAGAATTCAGGTGTTTTTTCAATAGTAATAGAATGTACAATCAAGAAATTAGTTGATGATCTTATAATGCGCACACAATTACCATTAATAGGTATTGGAGCTTCACCAAAATGTAGAGGTCAGATAGTTGTCACAGAGGATATCTTGGGTATGACAGAGTTTAATACAAAATTTTCTAAAAAGTATTTAGAGTTTTTAAAAGAAGCAAACAAATCAATAAAACGTTTCACTCTTGATGTTAAAAATAAAAAATATCCTAACAAAAATCAATGTTATTAATTAATGAATCCAAAAATCTTTCATCTGAAATTTTAAGATTAAAAAATTTTGGTGAAAAAATTAATTTTGTTCCAACCATGGGAAATTTGCACGCTGGACATTTAAGTTTGGTGCGTGAAGCAAAAAAAGATAAACACATTTGTCTTGTTAGTATTTTTGTAAACCCCCTTCAATTTAATAATTCTAATGATTATAAAAAATATCCTAGAACAGAAGAACTTGATAGATCACTACTTTCTAAAGAAAAGGTGGATTTACTTTATTTGCCAAACTTAGAATTGGTCTCTAAGGATAATTTTACATATTCCTTGGGTGATATTTCAAAAAAACTGTGCGGAATAGATAGAAAAGGACATTTTCAGGGTGTTGCAAAGGTCATTATAAAATTCTTAAGAATTATTAATCCCCACTGCATTTACTTAGGGGAAAAAGACTTTCAACAAACACTTATAATTAAGAAAATTGTCAAAGACTTAAATTTTAATACAAAAGTAGTAGTGGTGCCAACCGTTAGAGATAAAAATAAAATTGCCCTTTCCTCAAGGAACAAGATTTTAGGAAAAAAACTTGTATTGGCTCAACTTATACCATCAATTCTAAGCCAAATTATAAAGGAGCTAAATAACGGAGATTTTAATTTATCTAGAATTGATGAATTAAAAGAATCTATAAAAAAAAAGGGTATAGATAAAGTTAATTATCTGGAAATTTTAAAAGAAAGAAATTTAAATAAGCCTGATAAAATTTTTAGCTATTGCAGAGTTTTTATTTCTGTAACGATAAATAGTGTAAGATTAATTGATAATATGGGTATAAAAAAAAAGGTTAGATTATTAGGTGAGAAATATTTTGAAGTTAATTAATTCTTGAGGTAAATATGAACTTCTTCAGCTTGAGCGCTTGAACTTGTTGAGGATGCAATTGATAATCTTTCTGTAGGAACACCCATTTCGACTATCTTTGAGAAAACCTCTGATGCTTTGGTTCTTGCTTGGTCAGCATAACTAGAGCCTCCGGAAGGACTCACAGCAACTACCTCAAACCCTGCGGATGGCATTTGTTCTAATGCACCGGATATTGATTCAAATAATGCTGTAGAATAATCAAAATTTGAATCGTCAAATTTAATAACTAAAATAGCATTATCATAATTAATTGGAGCAACTTTTATTTGTTTAGGCATGTCAGAGTCAGATTGTTGTATTTCTCCAGAGGAGCTTGATTTAGTTGGAGGGGTGCTAACTCTACCTCCAAATTTTCCAACCTCAACATCTTCAGCAAGTTGCTTCATATACTGTCTTTCATCATTTAAAATCTGGATTTCTCTTGATATTTTATCTTCAAGTTCTGTCATGAGGCGGTCATATAGAACTGAGGTTCTTTGAACATCATCTTTAAGAACTTTAAGTTGATTGTGATCCTCATCGATAGCACCTGATATATAAAAACTTGAATCAATTGCACTTTTGAGATGACCTATTAGTGCAGCATCAGCTGTGACTCTATTATTGACAATTTGTAAGTTATTAACATTATTTTGTATATCTTCCAAAGCTCTTTGAGCATCATTCCATTGACCAACTAATATAGGGTTGCCTGGAGTTGTTCCAATTTGAAGCCTTGACCTTATTGCACTAGATAAACCTTGATAAACAGATGTTTGCTCATCAACTAAATCTTTGAATCGGAGAAAATCATTATTGTGAGAGGAAATGGCATTTTGTATGCTCGTTAGGTCTGCCCGAAATTGATTAATTTTTCCTCCAACAAATGTACCAGTAGGGCCAGTGTCGTTTACAACCTGAGGAGGACTCATAGCTGGCGGTGGAGCATATTGTGAAGGAGGTATTTCTTGTGCAGCTTGTTGATTTATATCTTCAACGGCTGAAGGAACGTCTTCCAGTGCTGGGGGTGCTGCAACTTCTTCATCAGATAATGATGGAAAAACATACTCTTGGACGCCTGTACAAGAGTAAACAAAGAGGACGGATAAAAGAGTTAGGTAATGGAATTTTTTTTTGATCATGATTCGTAATAAATAATTATTTATATTGTTAACAAAAGTTCGATTTTATAATTTATAGCGTATAAAATTCTTAAAATAAACAAAAAAAAATTTTATTAAAATTAAGTATTTTACTAAATAGAGTTATAAATAATTTTTTTTCAATTAAAATAGACATATAATTGGTGCCCGTAGCTTAATTGGATAGAGCATCTGACTACGAATCAGAAGGTTGGGAGTTCGACTCTCTCCGGGCACGCCAACAAAAAATAACAACTTTAACTACTATAGGTTGACAATATTTATACTTTTATTACTATATGTAGTGTTTGTAAATTTAAGGTAGGAAATTTTTAATGAAACAATTAAATGTAAATGTTCTCAATCTAGCAGATGAAAAGTTAGAAGAAAAAAATCTAAAAGAAAATAAATCAGGTCCAAAAGTTGACTATTCTAGAGATAGGTTTCTAACAGATTTTGGAAAATCCACTCTTATTGATAGGTATGTGCTTCCAGATGAAAAGTTTCAAGATATGTTTATGAGAGTAGCAGAGTCATATAGTGATAATGATTCTCATGCTCAAAGAATTTATGAATACATTTCTAAGTTATGGTTTATGCCTGCAACACCAATATTGTCCAACGGAGGTGCAAAAAGAGGTTTGCCAATTTCTTGTTTTCTAAATACGGTACATGATAGTCTTGATGGTATTCTGACAACTTGGGGCGAAAATGTATGGCTTGCATCAAATGGTGGAGGAATTGGAACATATTGGGGTGAGGTTAGGTCAATTGGCGAGACAGTTAAAAAGTCTGGACAAACTTCAGGAATAATTCCTTTCGTTAGAGTGATGGATTCTCTGACTTTGGCGATTTCTCAAGGTTCACTCAGACGAGGTTCTGCAGCATGCTATCTTGATATTCATCATCCAGAAATCGAAGAGTTTTTAGAGATTAGAAAACCATCTGGTGATTTTAACAGAAAAAGTTTAAATCTTCACCACGGCATCAATATTACTGATGAATTTATGGAGTGCGTTAAGCATAACAAGGAGTTTTGTTTAAGAAGTCCAAAAACTAATGAAACATTAAGAAAAGTTAATGCACGAGAACTTTGGCAGAAAATTTTAGAAACAAGAATGCAAACTGGTGAACCTTACCTAGTTTTTATGGATACAGTTAATAAAAATATGGCTAAGCATCAAAAAAAACACGGGATGCAAGTTAAAACATCTAATCTTTGCAGTGAAATTATGCTTCATACAGGTTTAGACCATCACGGTAAAGACAGAACGGCTGTTTGTTGTTTGTCTTCCGTTAACCTTGAAAAATGGGATGAATGGTCCAGTGAGCCACAGTTTATAGAAGATATAATGAGATTTTTAGATAATGTTTTAGAGGACTTTATAGAAAAAGCTCCAGAATCTATGAAAAATGCTGTATATTCTGCAAAAATGGAGAGATCTGTAGGCCTAGGAGCAATGGGATTTCACAGTTTTTTACAAAAAAAGGGTGTTTCATTTGAAAGTGCTGTTGCAAAAAGTTGGAATGCTAAATTTTTTAGGCATTTGAAAAAAGAAGCAGATAAAGCATCGTTAATTTTAGCTATGGAGAAAGGAGCTTGCCCAGATGCTAATGAGTTAGGTGTAAAGGCAAGATTTAGTCATAAATTAGCTATAGCTCCTACAGCTTCGATAAGTATAATATGTGGTGGTACAAGCGCCTGTGTAGAACCAATCCCAGCTAATATTTATACTCACAAAACTTTGTCAGGTTCATTTACTGTAAAGAATAAATATCTTGAAGCTTTACTTGATTCTAAAGGGCTTAATAATGATGAAGTTTGGCAAAGTATACTTGAAAATGATGGTTCTATATCTCACATCAAAGAACTTGATGAAAATGAAAAGGCTGTTTATAAAACGGCATTTGAAATTGATCAAAGATGGATAGTTGAAATGGCAGCAGACAGAACTCCTTTTATTTGTCAGAGCCAATCAATAAATTTATATTTATCCGCAGATATAGATAAATGGGATTTAATGATGCTTCATTGGAAGGCTTGGGAGCTTGGTATAAAGAGTCTATATTATTGTAGATCAAAATCTATTCAAAGAGCAAGTTATGCTGGAGTTGAAGCTGACAACACAAAACAATGGCCGCAGAAAAACATTGTAGACGAAAAAACTGATTATGAAGAATGCTTGTCATGTCAGTAAGACTGAAACAACTATAAGGAGAAAATAAATGGACGGAAACGATAAAAAAATTGATATAAAAAAGCCTGGCTTACTTACTTCTTCCCATTCTTACAAGCCCTTCAGATATCCTTGGGCTTATGATTTTTGGAAAAGACAGCAACAGGTTCATTGGATGCCAGAAGAAGTACCATTGGGTGAAGATTGTAAAGATTGGGTTGTAAAACTTAATGATAACGAAAGAAACCTTCTAACTCAAATATTCAGATTTTTTACTCAATCTGACGTTGAGGTAAATGATAATTACATGGAAAGGTACTCCCAAGTTTTCAAACCAACAGAGATAAAAATGATGATGTCTGCTTTTTCTAATATAGAAACTGTTCACATTGCTGCATACGCATTATTGCTGGAAACAATTGGAATGCCTGATACTGAATTTTCTGCATTTCTGAAATACAAGGAAATGTCTGATAAACATGATTATATGCAACAATTTACAGTAGATTCAAATCATGAAATTGCAAAAACTGTTGCAATGTTTGGAGGATTTACGGAAGGTCTTCAACTCTTTGCAAGTTTTGCAATGCTCTTGAACTTCCCTAGGCATAATAAAATGAGGGGAATGGGCCAGATTGTAACATGGTCAGTGAGAGATGAATCTCTTCATTGTGAAGGCATGGTAAAACTTTTTCATGAATTTGTGAAAGAAACCAAGTGTATGACTCAAAAGCTTAGAAAAGAAATAATAGAGTGTTGTGAAAAAGTTGTAGAACTAGAGGATAATTTTATTGACCTTGCATTTGAAATGGGTTCAGTTGAAGGAATGGAACCCTCAGATATCAAAAAGTACATAAGGTATATAGCTGACTGGAGATTAAAACAACTAAGTTTGAAGCCTATGTTTGGAATAAAAGAACACCCTTTACCCTGGTTAACAGAGATATTAAATGGAGTAGAACATGCTAATTTCTTTGAAGCTAGAGCAACGGAATATTCAAAAGTTGCTACTTCTGGAAGTTGGGACGGTAAAGATGGAGTTTGGTCAACTTTTGATGACAAAGTAAAAAGTTTTGGATAGAGATCATTTTTTACTTCTCAATGTATAATGATTGAGATGGAAAAGCAAAAGATCCTTTTCTCTTTTCAACAATTCTTTTAATATCTACCGCCAACCTATCTTTAGCTTCAACAAATTTTGTATAATCATTAGTCTTCGTGAAGCATCTAACTAGTATGTCGATAGAACTTGGTGCAAATTCATTTATTTTAACGATGACTGGGGTTGCATCCGATACTACAAAATCTTTTTTATTTGAGCGAATACAGTTCTCTAGATCATTACAAATTTTTTTAAGCTGTGTAATAGAACTTTTGTACTCCACACCTATAATCCAGTTAATCCTTCGATTTGAAATTGCAGTAACATTAGTAACAGCATTTTCAGCAAATTGATAATTTGGAATGAAACATAAAGATTTATCAAACTTTCTTATAGCGGTTGAACGAAATCCAATTTTCTCCACACTCCCTTCAACTACATTTTCAATATTAATTACATCGCCTTTTTTGAACCTTTTTTCTACTAAAACTAATATTCCTGAGATAAGATTTTTAAATAAATCTTGCGCACCCAAAGCAACGGCAACTCCAAATAAACCCAGACCAGCTATTATCGGACCTACTCTTATACCCCATAGTTCTAAAACTGCTGAAAACCCTAGAATAAAAACAATAATTTTAATTGCATTAATTAACCAATCTATTAAATCCTTAGAAACAATAGATCTAATGTTTTTAATTTTGTGACTTAATGGTTCTATAATTTTGCTAATCAACCAAAAAATTAATATCGTAAACAACGAAAGATTAAGATTATTTAGAAAAATGTTAACTTTTTCTGGTGAATTTAATACGTTAGATGCTGAAAAAAATCCTAAACAAATTACAAAAAATCCAATTGGTTTTTCTATAGAATGCAAGAATGAGTCTTTAACTTTTTTATCTGAGAATCTAGCAAAAATAGAAATTTTTTTTAAAAATAATTTTTTAATTGTAGGTTTGAAAATTACAAATACTAAGAAAACAACCAATGAACACAAAAGATTTGAAAGGCTCAAACCCAAAAGGATAAAATCGTTGGAGACAATTAATTTTTCATATATTTTAAAAATAGATTCCATTTATTATAGTATAAACTTTTTTAATATTTTCCTCGAATTTTCATAATTAAAACCTTGGTTTGTCAGTTTGATTAACATCTTATCAAAAAGTTGTTTATCTGAAATATTTAATTTTTTTTGTTTTTCAATAATTCTTGTTCTATTTAAATAATTTTTAATTAGTAATTCATCAAGATTCTCGTTAGTTAACTCATCTCTAAAGAAATCAGCAATAAGTGAGTCGTTAAACTTGGAATTTAAAATCTTGTATTTGATTTTTTTTTTGGAATAACCTTTCTTTACATAATTTTGGAAAGTTAATTCTAGCAATCTTTTTTCATTAAATACACCAATCTTGCTGAAGTAATTGATCACATTCTTTATTTCCAAATTGAAAATATTATAATCATCTTTACTAATTTTTTTTTCTAAATAATCCTTGGTGATTTTTTTTTTTAAGATATCCTCGAATTTTCCTTTGGTTACGGAATATCTTGATAAATAGTAGGTTGAATATTTTTTTAAATAATCAGATATCATAAGTAAATTAAATTTAATTATATAGAATATGTATAATATAAAAAGTTTTAAAGGATTCAATTGGATAGGCTTTTACACACTTTATAAAAAAGAAGTAAAAAGGTTTTATAGTGTTTTAGCTCAGACTATTCTTGCCCCCGCAATTACTACGATTTTATTTTATTTGATATTTACCTTGTCTATCGATAGAGATTACTTAGCCACTGGAGATTACTCTTACACTGAATTTTTAGCCCCAGGACTTATTTGTATGTCAATAATGCAAAACTCTTTTGCAAACACTTCCTCATCTATTTTGATTTCAAAGGTTCAAGGTAATATAGTAGATGTATTAATGCCACCGATGTCTGAACTAGAATTAACTTTTTCTTATACTCTTGGAGGTGTAACAAGAGGATTATTGGTTGGTTTGGCAGTATATCTTCTAATTAATTTTTTCATACCAATCGAAGTTTACAATTTTGCAATAATAATTTTTTTTGCAGTTTCTTCTTCTCTTTTGTTATCATTATTAGGTATTTTATGCGGAATATGGGCAAAAAAGTTTGATCATATGGCTTCAGTTACAAACTTTATTATCTTGCCTCTGACATTTCTTTCAGGTACCTTTTATACAATAGATAGATTGCCTGAATTTTGGAATTTCTTGGCGAGTTGGAACCCTTTTTTTTATATGATTGATGGTTTTAGATATGGATTTTTAGGACAAGCTGACAGCAACTTATTAGTTGGCTATATAATCATGTTAAGCAGTAACTTTGTTTTTTTAATTATTACTATTTATGTTTTTAGAAATGGTTATGGACTGAGATCTTAAATGAGTATTTTAGGAGTATATAACCCTTTAAATATAGATGTAGATCATGGTGATGGTGTATATCTTTACTCAAAAGATGGGACTAGATATTTAGATTTCACTAGTGGTATAGGTGTAACAAGCCTTGGACACAGTCATCCTTCATTAATTTCAGCATTAAAAGATCAAGCTGAGAAAATATGGCATTGCTCAAACCTTTTTAATATAGAAAAGCAACAGATAGTTGCAGATAAGATAACTAAAAATTCTTTTGCTCAATCGGTCTTTTTTTGTAATTCTGGAACTGAGGCGATTGAGGCAGGGATAAAGGTAATTAGAATGTACTTTAATGATAGGAAAGAAAAAAAATATAAAATAATCTGTGCAAAAAACGCCTTTCATGGAAGAACTTATGGGGCCATATCTGCTAGTGGAAAATCAAAACTTACCCAGGGCTTTGAGCCAGTGCTTGAAGGATTTAAACAAGTAAGTTTTAATGATAGTAAAGAAATAAAAAAAAATATTGATAAAGAAACTGCCGCAATAATGATTGAAACAGTTCAAGGAGAAGGAGGAATTACACCGGCAGAGAAACAATACCTAAAAGATATTCAGAAAATAGCAAAAGATAATGAAATTTTATTGTTTTTTGATGAAGTGCAATGTGGTGTAGGAAGAACTGGTAAGTTTCTAGCAACTGAATGGGTTAAAGAATTAAATCCAAATTTAGTTGCAATAGCTAAAGGAATCGGTGGAGGATTTCCAACAGGTGCTCTTTTGTTAGATAAAAAAACAACAAAATCGATGCCTCAGGGTTCACACGGTTCGACCTTTGGGGGTAATCCACTAGCAATGGCTGTTGCAAATGAGGTGCTTAATTTTGTCTTAAACAAAGATTTCTTAGATCATGTGAGAGAAATTGGATATAATTTAAGGAAGCTTTTAAAAGATGAAATTATTTCTAAATTTCCACATCTAGTTTCAGGAGTTAGAGGTATAGGCCTTATGATAGGGTTGGAGGCAGTAGAAAAAAATGAGATTTTAATAGAATCATTAGTCCAAGAGAAGTTCTTAACAGTTAAAGCTGGTCAAAATGTCATAAGAATGCTTCCTCCACTTATATTAGAAATGAAGCATGTAGAAGAAGCAATCTTAAAAATAGATAAAGCTTTTTCAAAATTGTAGGTTTGCAAATGAAAAAAAAATTCAGACATTTTTTAAATTTAAATGAGCTAGATATTAAAGATATGAATTTGATTTTATCTGAGAGCCACAAGATAAAGAAAAATTATAAAAAAAAAAAATTCAATGAAAAAAAAATACTAGCAATGATATTTGAAAAACCTTCAACTAGAACGAGAGTTTCTTTTGAAGTAGGGATGAAACAACTTGATGGAGATGTGGTGATTTTAGATCATGCTGACACTCAACTTGGAAGAGGTGAATCACTTGAAGACACAATGAAAGTTTTATCAAAATATGTGGATATTGTTGTTTATCGAGGTTCTAATGAAAAAAAACTTTATGATTTATCAAAGTTATCAACAGTACCAATAATCAATGGATTAACTGACGAAAGCCATCCTTGTCAAATTATGGCAGATATAATGACTTTACAAGAAAATTTTGATTCATTAGATGAATTAAAGATATGTTGGGTTGGTGATGGAAATAATGTTTGTAATTCATGGATACATTCATGTGTTCATTTTAATTATGACTTTAAAATTTCATGTCCTCCTGGGAGTTTTCCAAAAAAAGAATTATTGAAAAGGATAGGCTCGTCCAATATAGAACTATATGAAGATCCCTATGAAGCAGTAAAGGATGCAGATGTTATAATCACTGATACTTGGGTTTCAATGGGTATGGAGAATGATCCAGAAAGATTGAAAAAATTCAAGAAGTTTCAAATTAATGAAAAATTGATGGAAAAAACAAATAAGGACACATATTTTTTACATTGTCTTCCTGCACATCGTGGATGTGAAGTTACAGACGAAGTGATTGATGGAAAAAAATCTCTTGTTTGGTCTGAAGCTGAAAATAGATTGTATGCTCACCAAGCTATTTTATTGTGGTGCATGAATTTAATTTGATTAATTTATCTTTTCCATAACTGTGGTGAAAGCAGTATAAGGATTGGAAAGAGTTCTAATCTTCCAATAAGCATTCCCAAACATAGAAAAAATTTTGCAAAATTAGAAATTGAAGAATAATTACCACTAGGTCCAATTACTTCGTTTAAACCAGGTCCTACATTAGCTAGAGCAGCAGCCGCACCCGAAACGGAAGTTATTATTCCTTGTCCATCAAAAGCTAGAATTAAACTTAAAAAGACAAAAACGAAAATATATAGAAAAAAGTAACCCGTCACAGATGACAAAACATCTTCGCTTATTTCTCTGGAATTATAAGTTGGTAGAAAAACACCTCTTGGTTGAATTATTTTTTTTATTAATGTTACAGAAGATTTAATTAGAATTTGAATTCTGAAAACTTTTAATCCGCAACTCGATGAACCTGAACATCCCCCAACAAGCATAAGAAAAAGAAATAATAACGTAGTAAATGAGCCCCAAACGCTAAAATCATAAGTGCTAAATCCACTTCCAGTAGAAATCGAAACAACAGCAAAAGCAGAAATTCTCAATGATTGAAAAAAGTCTACTTCATAGTATCTTTTTAACCAAAATGCAACTATAACTGTTACAACAAAAATCAAAAACAAAAAAAACCTGACTTGTGAACTCATTATTAAGTCCATTACTTTACCCCTCAAAGTTTGAAATAATAAAATAAACGGAAGAGATGATATTATCATAAAAAAAATTGTAATTATTTCAGTATATAAAGAGTCAAAAAATCCAATTGACATGTCTCTGGTTGAAAACCCCCCTGTTGCAATTATAGTCATTCCGTGAGCAATACTATCGAAGAAACTCATCCCAGAGAAAAATAATAAAATAGAACAGATTATAGTTAGAAAAAAATAAACAAAACCTATTCCAGTTGCAATTTTAGTTGTTCTAGGTAGAACTTTTTCTTCCTTTGAACTAAATTCGCTCTGAAAAAGTTGCATTCCTCCAATTTTCAATATTGGGAAAATTGCAATAGCAATTACTATTATTCCAATCCCGCCGAGCCATTGAAGCATTGCTCTCCAAATTAAAATAGAATTAGATGTAGTATCAAGGCTTTGAATAACTGTAGCACCTGTTGTGGTAAGACCAGACATGGATTCAAAAAAAGAATCTGAAAGAGAAAGGCTAGTTGTGCCGAGAAAGAATGGTAAAGCACCAATAAATGTTAAAAGGATCCAAGATATTAAGGTTAGTAAAAAAGCTGAGAGAATTTCAACATCCTTATCTTTTCTTTTGAAAATAAATGAAACGTTTAGACCTGTGAATAGACAAACAATTGAGATAACAAAGAAAACCACCCAATCTGTCCCTTCATAAAAATAATCAACAACTCCAGGTATGAAGGTGTATAATGAAAAGAATACTAATAGATTCCCAATTATAAAGAGAGAAGACTTTAGGTTTTCCATTTTTAATTAAATTTATTATCTGTGTTGGGAATATCTAATGAAAAAGCTGGTATTGGTACTTCAAATTTTTTTCCATCGAAACTTTGCATATAATAACTCCCATGCATCATACCTGAACTAGTATTAAGTGGAGTTCCACTCGTATATTCAAACTCATCACCTGGTTCTATAGTAGGTTGTTCTCCAACAACACCATCTCCTTTGACCTCTCTAATATTTCCATTAGCATCAAATATTTTCCAATGCCTGCTAATAAGTTTAACTTTTTGATTGCCGTTGTTTTTAATTTTCACTTTGTATGCCCATAAGTATGAGTCTTCCAAGGGGTCTGAGTGATCTTCTAAATAGATTGATTCAACAAAAACTGAGACTTTGTGTTTTTTTACCATCTTTTTCCTATATATTAATTTTTTTAAGTGAATTTTCGATATCATCAATAATATCCTGAGCATCCTCTAAACCAACCGAAAGCCTAATTAAATTTTTAGTAATACCTAGTTCCATTTTTTCAGTTTTATTTAATCGGTGATGTGTTGTAGTTGCTGGGTGAGTGATTAATGATTTTGTATCCCCTAGGTTATTAGAAATATTTATTAAAGACAAATTATTAAGAAAGGAAAATGACTTTTCTTTTTCATTATTCTTTTTGGAAGTTAACTCAAACGATATTATATTTCCACCGCCTAGCATCTGTTTTTTTGCCAAATTAAATTGTGGAGATTCTTCTAGATAAGGAAAAAAAATTTTTTTTATAAATTTGGATTTTTGTAAGTAATCAACAATTTTTGTTGCATTTTCACTCTGTTTTTTTACCCTTAGCTCTAATGTTTCAAGACCTTTAATTAATACCCATGCATTAAATGGACTAATTGATGGCCCAGTATTTCTTATAAAAGGTTTGATCACTTCGTTGCAAAATTTTTTTTTACCAAGTATAGCACCTCCTAAAACTCGACCTTGTCCATCAATATGTTTTGTTGCTGAGTACATCACCAAATCTGCTCCAAAATTAATTGGTTTTTGAAGAATAGGCGTTGCAAATACATTATCAACCACAACTATAGCTCCATTCTTCTTAGCTAATTTTGCAACCTCTTTTATATCTATTATTTCCAAACAAGGGTTTGAAGGTGTTTCAAAAAATATCATGTTTGTTTTTTTTTTAAGTGCTTTTTCCCAACAATTAATATCCTTGCCATCAATAAGTTCTACCTCAATACCAAATTTTGGAAGAATTACATTTAAGATATGATGACAACTACCAAAAAGTGCTCTACCAGCTACAATTCTGTCTCCTTTTTTTAAGTAAGACATGAAAATAGTAAAAACAGCTGACATACCAGTAGCTGTTGCCCAACAAGCCTCGGCTCCTTCAATAGTTGCTAATTTTTTTTGCAATATTTCAATTGTTGGATTACCAAATCTAGAATACATAAATCTTTTTTTTTGTTCCTTGAATGCTTGTTCTGCTTCCTCTGCAGTTTTATAAATAAAACCAGAGGTAAGAAAAAGTGGTTCACTTGTTTCCATAAATTTGGTTCTATTAATTCCTGCATGAATGAGGTTAGTGGAATTTTTTTTTTTCATATAATTTTTCGATTAACATTTTCTAGATTTAATTTATATTAGTAATGTTATGAATTTAAAAATATTTTATAATATATTTTTCATTTTGTTAATTAACTTCTCTTTAATTGTTGATGCAAGAGAGCTTTCTATTAAGCAATTACAAGAAAGAAAAAAAGCTGATCTGGAGAGAAAAAAAGAAAGAGACAAAAGAGGAAAAAAAGCTTTTCAAAAAGAAATCACAATTAAAAATAAAATAGCCTTTATTTCAAAAGAAAGAGAAACACCCCCGGTTCTCTCTAATCTGGATCCTATAATAGAAGATGAAGGTTTTTATGGTGTTAAGTTAGCAATAGAAGATAATCTAACAACTGGAAGGTTTGTTGGTCATGATTATATGGCTGAATTTCACAGAATTCTATTGAAAGAAGACCTTAATACTGAGTTTGAAAAATTAATTAAAAGGGGAATAAAATTTTTTATCGTAGATTTGAACGAAGATGAATTATTATCTCTAATGCTTATTCCAGAAATAAAAGATGTAATAGTTTTTAATGTAAGAGCAAAAAATGATTCTTTAAGAAATGAGAATTGCAAAAAAAACTTTTTTCATATTCCACCTAGTTATTCTATACTTTCTGATGCTCTAACTCAGTATTTAGTTAAAAAAAAATGGAAAAAATGGTTTCTAGTAACAGGACCGGATAAAAATGACAAGTTGTACTCTGATGCACTAAAAAAATCAGCAAAAAAATTTAATGTTAAAATAAAAGAAGAAAAAATATGGGATTTTACTGCTGATTTGAGGAGAACAGCTGGTAAAGAAGTTCCAATTTTTACAAAGGTTGCAAAATATGACGTTCTTGTTGTTGCTGACGAAGATGGTGAATTTGGTGAATATCTTGTATATAGAACATGGGACCCAAGACCAGTTGTTGGAACTCAAGGATTAAAACCAACTTCGTGGCACCGAACTCATGAGCAGTGGGGTGCTACTCAAATGCAAAATAGATTTAGGAGAGAAAGCGGGAGATGGATGACAGAGGTTGACTATCATGCATGGACGGCAGTTAGAGCATTGGGAGAAACAATTACTAGGGCTCAAAGTAATGATGTAAAAAAAGTTCAAAAATATTTATTAAGCGACAAATTTGGTTTGGGTGCATACAAGGGTGTAAAGGTTTCTTTCAGATCATGGAATGGTCAGCTTAGACAACCGATTTTATTAGCAGCACCAAGATCAATGGTTTCAGTTTCTCCGCAGGAAGGTTATATTCATCCATTAAGTGAGCTTGATACCTTAGGAAAAGACAAACCGGAATCTACTTGTAAATTTTAAAATTTTTAATACATTACTATGATGAGAAATTTTATATTTTTAATAGCATTTTGTTTAACCAATAGTCTATCCAGCGTCAAAGCAAATCTGGCATACATTACTAATGAGAAAGACAACACTGTAAGTGTTATAGATATAAAAAAAAAAAAAGTCGTCAATACAGTCAAAGTTGGGCAAAGGCCTAGAGGAATCATCATGTCCAATGATGGAAAACTTGTTCTTATTTGTGCTTCCGATGACGATAGAGTTGAAGTAAGAGAAGCAGAAACATTGAAATTAAAATATCTTTTGCCGTCTGGACCTGATCCAGAATTATTTATTTTTTCACCTAAGAATGACGTCCTATACATCGCGAATGAAGATGATGCAATGGTAACAGTAGTTGATATGAAAGATAAAATGATAATAGATGATATTCCAGTAGGTGTAGAGCCCGAAGGTATGGGACTAACAAATAATGGTAAAATTTTGGTTAATACTTCTGAAACAACTAATATGGCACATTTCATAGACACAGAAACACTTGAGATTGTTGAGAACGTTCTGGTTGATGCACGACCAAGAGTTGCAATGTTTACTCCAGATGATGGTGAGGTATGGGTATCTGCGGAAATAGGAGGTACGGTAAAAGTCATAAATCCAAATTCTAAAGAGGTTACCCACACAATAGGATTTGAAATACCAGGGGTAAACGAGGAAAGCATCCAGCCAGTAGGAGTAAGACACACAAAAGATGGAAAATACACATTTGTAGCACTTGGCCCGGCTAACAGAATTGCGGTAGTTGATCAAAAAACTAAAGAACTAATCAAATATTTGCTCGTTGGACAAAGAGTTTGGCAACTTGCACTTACTCCTGATGAAAAAACTTTGTTAAGTACAAATGGCGTTAGTAATGATGTGTCTATTATAAATGTTAAAAAACTTAAAGTTGAAAAATCAGTTAAAGTTGGAAGATTTCCTTGGGGAGTTGTTATAAGCCCTAACTAATAACACCTTAATTAATTAACCTACATAATGACTGTCGCGTTAGAAATAAAAAATGTTTCTCATAAATTTGGAAACTTTACTGCCCTTGATGATGTAAGCTTGAATATCAGTTCAGGGGACTTCACTGTATTATTAGGATTAAATGGAGCGGGAAAAACAACTCTTTATTCATTAATTACAAGGCTTTATAATAACAATTCTGGATCAATTAAAATTCATGGATTTGATGTAAGAGAACGATCTGTTAGTGCACTTAAAAATATTGGAGTTGTTTTTCAACAACCAACATTAGACCTAGACTTGAGTATTAAAGAGAATCTTGAATATCACTCATCGCTTCATGGTTTAAGTTTCTTTGAGGCAAAAAAAAGAATTGATAGTGAAATTAGAAGAATAAAATTAGATGATAAAATAAAAAGTAAAGTTAGAGCCTTATCTGGAGGACAAAGACGAAGAGTTGAAATTGCAAGATCACTTCTTCACAGACCTAAGTTATTGCTTTTAGATGAGCCAACAGTTGGTTTGGATATAGGCTCAAGGCAAATGATATTGAAGCATGTCAAAAATTTATGTAAGAAAAATAACATGGCAGTTCTTTGGGCAACTCATTTAATTGATGAAATTGATATGGGAGAGAAAGTAATAATTATTGATAAAGGAAAAGTTATTGAGTCTGGGGATGTTTCGAGAATTATAAAAAAAACTAAAACAAAAAATATTCGTGATGCATTTAACAAATTAGTAGGAATTTAATTAACCATGGAACTTATAATATACGCAAGATGTTTTAAAGGGATTGTCCTAAGAGAAGCATTAAGATTTATCCATCAAAAGGAACGTTTTTTCTCTGCACTAGTTAGGCCGTTAGTTTGGTTGGGAATTTTTGCTGCAGGGTTTAGATCAGTTCTTGGAGTTGCAATAATTCCGCCTTACGAAACTTATATCCCTTATGAGGTTTATATTGCCCCTGGGTTAATAGCTATGATCCAGTTATTTAATGGTATGCAAAGTTCTCTCTCAATGGTTTATGACAGAGAAATGGGTAGCATGAAAACTATGTTGGTTAGTCCAATTCCAAGGTGGTTTTTATTGATATCAAAGTTACTTGCTGGTGTTTTTGTATCTATACTTCAAGTTTATGCCTTTTTATTAATAGCATCGCTTTGGGATATTATTCCTCCAATTTCAGGATATTTTACAATTCTTCCAGCTTTAATAGTTTCTGGTTTAATGCTCGGTTCTTTGGGAATGTTCTTATCTTCGGCAATTAAACAATTAGAAAATTTTGCAGGAGTTATGAATTTTGTTATTTTTCCAATGTTTTTTGCGTCGTCTGCTTTGTATCCGTTATGGAAGATCGAAGAAACTAGTGAATGGTTGTACTATGTTTGTTTTTACAATCCATTTACTTATGCGGTAGAATCAATAAGATTTTCCCTTTATTCACAAATAAATATAGAGTATACAATTGGTATTTTAATTTTTACGCTGTTATTTTTATTTTTATCAATTTTGGGATATGATCCTGCGAGAGGAAACATGCAGAAAAAAGGAGGAAAATAAACATGAGAATATTTTTAACAATAATATGTACGATTTTTTTAATTGCTTCTGAAAGTTTTGCTAAAGGAGATTTGTCTATTAGATCAAAGAAGCTTGAGCTTAAGCTAGGCTCTGATAAAAGTGATTATGATATGTCACAAAAGGTTTTTAATATGGAAACAGGAAAAGCTTATAGACTCGAGATATCGAGTATGGGTTTTAAAGAATATGAATTAGAAGCAGAAGATTTTTTTAGAAATATATGGATTCGCTCAATTGAAATAGAGGGAGTGGAAATAGATGCACCTATTATAAATGAAATAGAGTTTGAGAGGGAAGGTGAAATTGAAATAAAATTTGTCCCCATTAGACCTGGTGAATATGATTTTGAAATTGAAAGATTACAAAGTAAAGGAATGGTTGGAAAGTTTATTGTTAAATAGTTAAATTATTAAGGAGAAAATATGAAGTATTTAAAATTTATTTGTGTTTGTTTGTTTTTGAAAATTTGCATTTTCATCAGCTTGACTGCGAAAGCAAATCCACCTGAAACTTCGCCAAAAAAATGGCCTTGCGACCAAGTATATAATCCTAAATTAAATTTAAGTGCAATTTGGCAAGGACCTTCTATAGATCAATCTCTCAAGGATTGGTGGAAAAACGATGATGTTATTGAATATGTTAATATTCTTGCAGAACCAACTTTACAAGAAGAGGATGGTACAGCCATCATTGAGGAGTTTGCCAAGAAATATACTTATTTTGGAATAATTAAAAAGTCAGAACAGAAAGAGAAAATGGTATTTTTATTTTCAGGTCTTTATCAAAAGGCTAAGGATAGAAGAAGTAGGCAATATAAGGGTATTATTAAATTTGTTGAACGACAAGAGAGCCTTAGAAAGGCTATTGGGGAATCATCGAAACTTTTAAGAAAATATAGAAAAGAAAAATTAGATAAAAAAGATCAAAAATTTATTGATGCAAACGCTCAGTTAGAGTGGAATACAAGAGTTTTTGATCAAAGAACAAGATTGACCGAATACGTTTGTGAGGAGCCAGTATTTAATACTCAAAGATTAGGTTATCAAGCAAGAAAGATTCTTACGTATTTGAAATAAATGCCTAAAAGAATGCTGGTTCTTAATGAATCCTTAATGAATAGAAAAATCAGGTTATTTTAATAAAATATTAAGTATAAATATCATAGCCCAAGGTGGGCTACTTAATCTAACCCATAAAAAGGAGTAAATTATGGCTTGGACAAAACCAATGATTTCTGAGATCTCTGTAGGTCTAGAAATCAATTCATACGCTTGCGCTGAGAAGTAATCTTAGCAATAGCAACTAGCCCCTTGAGTCTAATTTGATTTAAGGGGCAGTTTGAAGTTTAAAGATGTTAAAAATTTTGATATTAGGCTCAGCTGCTGGAGGTGGTTCACCTCAATGGAACTGCAATAGTGAAGTAAGTAAAGCCGTAAGAATTGGTCAAACCGGAACCTCACCCAGAACCCAATCATCGATTGTTGTAACCTCCAACGATGAGGAATGGATCTTATTTAATGCATCGCCAGACCTAGGTGCACAGATCCTTAATAATAAACAAATGCATCCTAAAAAAGACCTTAGACATAGTCCAATTAGTGGTGTTGTTTTAACCAATGGAGATGTAGACCATGTTGCTGGTCTTTTATCCTTAAGAGAGAGACAAAACCTTTCAATTTACGCTCACAAGAGAGTTCAATCAGTCCTAAACTCAAACTCTATTTTCAATGTATTAAACTCTGAGTACGTAGATAGAAGAGAGTTGAAAATGAATGAGAAGTTTGAATTAAAAAATAAAGAAGGAGAAGGTGTTGGTTTGCAAATCGAGGCTTTTGAGGTTCCAGGGAAAATTGCACTCTGGCTTGAAGATGAATCAAAAGGAGAAAACTTTGGAACACAAGAAGGGGACACAATCGGATTAAAAATTTATTCTTCGATTGATAATAAGTCATTTTTTTATATTCCTGCTTGTGCAAAAATGACTGATGAACTTGCAAATAGAATTAAAGGGTCTGAAGTTGTTTTATTTGATGGAACCCTTTGGAAAAACAATGAAATGGCATCTAGTAAGGTTGGTGAGAAAACGGGTCAAAGGATGGGCCATATGAACAATTCTGGTGAAGATGGATCAATTGAGGCATTTAAAAATTTAGATGTTAAAAGAAAAGTTTTTATTCATATCAATACCACTAACCCGATTCTTCTAGGAGAATCAAAAGAAAGAAAGATTGTAGAAGAAAATGGATGGGAAGTAAGTTACGATGGAATGGAGATTAAGTTATGAAAAATCTAGCTAAAAAACAAGTTAACTCTAAAACACTGATGTCAGAAAACCAATTTGAGCAGAAACTAAGAAATATAGGTGCTGAAAGGTACCATGATAATTGCAGGTTTCATCATCTTCTGCATTCTGGAAAATTAAATAAAGGACAAGTTCAGGCTTGGTCAATAAATAGGTATTATTATCAAATAAATATTTCAATTAAAGATGCTGCATTAATGTCCAGGATTAAAGATCCTTCACTTAGAAGGGTTTGGATAAAAAGAATTTTAGATCATGATGGAAGACAAGGTGATGAAGGTGGAATTGAAAGATGGTATAAATTAACTGATGGGCTTGGTTTAAACAGAGATTATATTAAATCAACAGATGGTGTTTTGCCAGCCACAAAATTTGCTGTAGATGCTTATGTAACTTTTGTTAGAGAAAAATCAATCTTAGAGGGAGTTACTTCATCTTTAACAGAACTGTTTGCGCCGAGAATTCACAAAGAAAGAATCGTGGGTATGCTTGAAAATTATGATTTTATAAATGATATAACAATGGCTTATTTTAAAAAAAGAGTTGATCAAGCTACTGATGATGCAGACTTTGTTCTAGCTTATGCAATAAAGAACGCAAGAACGAGAGATGAACAAGAAGCTGTTTGTAAGGCATTAAAGTTTAAAACAGATGTTTTATGGGTTATGCAAGATGCATTGTATCATTCTTATATAAATGGACATGTTCCCCCGGGAGCCTTTATGCCAGAGGATTTTAATGACAGATATACTGAAGATCAATGAAAAAATTAAGCCTAAATTTCCAAAACATGTCAAGTTTAGGCACAATAAAGCCAGAGACGAGTGGGTTATTTTGGCACCAGAGAGACTTGTCAAACTTGACGATGTTGCTGTTGAAATTCTCAAGCTTGTTGATGGTAATTGTTCAGTTGACCAAATATCTCAGAAACTATCGAAAAAATTTAATGCACCTGAAGAGGTTATAATGAACGATGTAATTAATATGTTGCAAGATCTATCTGATAAAGGGTTTATTGAAGAAAATGGATGATATTAACAAAACAAAACTAAAAACAGCTTCTGAGCATGGAATTCAAGCTCCTCTCGCATTATTAGCCGAGTTATCGCATAGATGCCCCTTGCAATGCCCTTATTGTTCAAACCCTGTACAACTCGAAAAAAAAACAGGAGAACTAACTACTGATGAGTGGAAATCAGTAATTGATCAAGCTGTTGAAATGGGGATGCATCAAATTCATTTGTCTGGAGGTGAGCCCACAGTTAGGCACGACCTTGAGGATATTGTTGGGCATTGTACTGAAAAAGGTCTTTACACAAATCTTATAACGTCAGGAGTTTTACTCAATCCTGATAGACTTAAAAAACTTGAAAAACTTGGTCTTGAGCATGTTCAACTTTCATTTCAAGATACTGATAATGATAATGCAGACAGAATTGGTGGTTTTAAAGGCGGGCACGCCAAAAAGTTAGAAGTTGCTAAATGGGTAAGAGATGTTGAGTTGCCACTCACTTGTAATTGTGTTGTTCATAGACAAAACATTGATAACCTTGAAAACTTTATCCAAATGGCACTTGATTTAGATGCTGAACGAGTTGAAATAGCCCAGGTTCAATATTACGGATGGGCATTAAAAAACAGGGCAGCTTTTATTCCAACACCAGAACAATTAGATCATGCAACTGAAATTGTAGAGAAGGCAAGAGTCGATTTAAAAGGTAAATTGGTTATAGATTATGTAATACCTGACTATTACGCAAAACATCCTAAAAATTGTATGGGTGGATGGGGAAGAAGATTTTTAAATATGAATCCAAAAGGAGAAGTTCTTCCATGTCATGCTGCTGAAACAATTCCTCATTTGAAATTTGATAATGTAAGAGAAAAAAGTTTAAAGTGGATTTGGGAAAACTCAGAAGCTTTCAACCTCTATCGAGGCACAGATTGGATGCCTGACCCATGTAAATCTTGTGATAGGAAAGAGATTGATTGGGGTGGTTGCAGGTGTCAAGCAATGGCTTTAACTGGTGATGCTAAAAACACTGACCCTGCATGTTCTATTTCTCCATTGCATAGTGAAATTTTCGCTATGGCAGCAGAAGAAGCCAATCGAGCTCCGCCAGACTTCATTTATAGAAGATATGGTGTAAGATTTAATTCTCCAATCTAGCTACACAATCACAAAATTTTATCGAAAGAAGAGTTGGTTATTCCTGATATCATTGTGATTGACAAATCTTGATTAAATTATTAAGTATAATGTATTATAGGAATATTTATTAAAAGGAAGTAAAATGAAAAGGATTTTTCTAACACTGTTTTTTGTACTGTTTTCAGCAAATGCATTTTCTGCTGACGTTACTGTCGAGATGCTTAACAAGAATAAAGAAACAAAAAAAAGAATGGTATATAGTCAAGAATTAGTTAAGATCGACGTAGGTCAATCTATTGAATGGGTGCCAACCGATAAAGGTCATAATGTTGAAATGCTTGCAGGCCCAGAAGGATACGATATGCCTAAAAAGACAAAGCTTGGCGAAGCAGTAAATATAAAATTTACTGTACCAGGTATTTATCTATATC
Source organism: uncultured Alphaproteobacteria bacterium (assembly GCA_902530985.1). Classification (GTDB taxonomy): domain Bacteria; phylum Pseudomonadota; class Alphaproteobacteria; order Methylaequorales; family Methylaequoraceae; genus Methylaequor. Next base: position 47,069 of record CACACI010000001.1, on the reverse strand, counting down.
AATGTTCACCTCACGCTGCTATGGGCATGATTGGAATAGTTGTTGTTGGCGGTGATACTTCAAACATGGAAGCAATTAAGTCTAAGAAAGTAACAGGAAGTAAATCTAAGAAAAAAAGAAATAAACTTCTTACAGAAATTTAATCTAATCAAAACAAATATTTTGGAGGCTCGAAATAATTTTTCGGGCCTTTTTTTTTTAATTATATTTTAAAGTTTATGAATTGATTATTTTACTGGGGCTCGGCCTTTTATAAGAGCATCAGTGGTGCTATCAGACTTTTTTCTTTTACCAGGTCTTAGGGTTAAGGTTGGAATGTTATGTTTAGCTAAAATTTGATCTATTTCCTTCTGATTTTCTTTTATAAATTTATTAAGTTTTTTTTTCCAATCAGTCTCTCCATCTCTTACGCCCATAGTTGTATAATAATCCATTCTACCCCATCCTTGATCAGTTGTTTCAAGAGGTATAAATGTATATTTACTTTTGTCTAAGCCTTTCTTTTGAAGGTAATAAATAGCAATAGGTCCAGACATAAATACAATGTCAACAAGTCCGTCAATTAGATCTTCAATCATTGACTCACCTATAACAGCTTTACGAGGGTCATATGTTAAATTATATGGTCTTACTCTTCCCATTAGATTATATCTTTGTAACACAAATGTAGGAGGGGTTCCTGCTTGAACACCTAAGCTTAATTCAGCAAGCTGAGGATGATTAGGTCTATCTACTTCAATGCCATTATCCTTAAGATATAACATGCCATAAGACCACCTCATGTAGGGAACTGTATTTAGAACCAATTCATTACCTGCTGTTATTCCAATAATAATGTCACATTTCTTTTTATTAAGGGTATTTCTTACGTAACCTATAACCTGCGGAAAATATTCGTAAACAACTGGTATATTTAGCTTTGTACCAAGTAATTCGGCAATATCATTTTCAAAACCTTCACCTTTTTCATTTGAGAAAGGAAGGTTTGAAGGATCAGCACAGACTCGTAAATTCTTTGTATCTACAGCCTCAATTGCTGTTTCTCTTGTGCTCGCTTCTGTGTATAAGAACAGCGCAAGAGTTAAAGTGAATATTATGGGCATTGATTAAGAAGTTTTATTATTCTACTTCTTTAAATTTAGGAAGTTTAGGTAATCTAACGCCTCTTCTAATTTTACCATCAGCTCTAGCTTTAACATATCTATACATGTCCTCTACATGAGGAGCAACGTTTGTATTAGCTCCAAAAGCTGGCATAACATTACCCTTTTGAGCACCTTCAGCTTCACCTCGCCCATTCATAATAACAGTAAAGAAATCATCATAAGATAAACCTTCTTGGATAGAAACCATTAAAGATGGCGCATATGTACTTCCCATAGCATCAGGGCCATGACATACATGACATTCAGCATGATAGGCTCTCCATCCTTTATAAGTTGAGAAATCCATCCATCCATATTTCATTTCGACAAGACTATCGTCACCTCTACATTGATCAAGTTCTTCATCTGTAACGAAATCAACAGCTTTTCCTTGGCATTCGATTTGTATAAGATTCAAAGGCGTACCATCTTCCTTTAATCGATCACCTTTGCCGTATTTTATTATATAGGTGGGATTATCATCTGCATCAAATTGAGGTTCCACTGCCTCCGGTGTTGGAATTGCTTTTGCACTGAAGCTTGCTGTCAAAAAAATAGCAAGCAAGTATTTATTAAAATTTAAGTTCATATTTCAAAGTCCTAATTAATCATTAAATAAATATATATTATTAATATTGTAAATTATAACAAAATCTCAAGAATTTTAACTAAATTTTTCAAAAAAAAAGCCCGACTAACTAGCCGGGCTCTTTTAAAGATTTACTGTTTAAGCTACTACGGTAGAGCGAAGACAGTTAATACGCCACCTAATGCAGTGTGGTTGTGTAATGCAGAATATGCACCCACAGCACCTAAACCTGCAGTTGGATCAGTAAGACCAGCAGCTAGACCAATTCCAGCCCATCCACCAACACCTGATAGGATACCAACATATTGCTTACCTTTATGAGAGTAAGACATGAAGTTACCGATAATACCAGAAGGTGTTTTGAACTTAAATAGTTCTTTACCAGTTTTACTTTCAACAGCTTTTGCATAACCTTCTAGTGTACCGTAGAAAGTAATACCACCAGCTGTAGCCATTGCACCAGACCATACAGAGAAAGGCTCTTCGTTAGACCATACGATCTTACCCTTGTCAGCATCCCATCCGATCATGTTACCAAGATGTGTTCCGCCTGGAGCTGGGTACATAGATAATGTAGCACCAACATAAGCGTTACCAGCTACGTAATCAACTTTGAATGGCTCATAATCCATACAAACGTGGTTTGTAGGAACCATGAATAATCCAGAAAGTCTATCGTAAGCAGCAGGCTGTTGGTCCTTAGAACCTAGAGCCGCTGGGCAGATGTTAGTAGTGTTAACATCTTCACCTTGGTGTGCAGTTGAATATCTGTCTTGAACTTGTGGACGACCTGTTTTCATATCAACGTGAGTTGCCCAGTTCACAGCAGGATCGTACTTCTCAGCTACTAATAGCTCACCAGAAGCTCTATCCATTGTGTAAGCAAAACCGTTTCTGTCAAAGTGTACAAGTGCTTGACGATTTTTACCTTTTACTTTCATGTCAACAAGAATCATCTCGTTAACTCCGTCGTAATCCCACTCATCGTAAGGAGTCATTTGATACAACCATTTGGCCATACCGTTGTCAGGGTTACGAGCGTTAATAGTCATAGACCATTTGTTGTCACCAGGACGAACAACTGGGTTCCATGTTGATGGGTTACCTGTACCGTAGTACAAAGTGTTTAATTTAGAGTCATAACCGTAGAAACCCCAAATTGAACCACCACCAATTTTCCATGCATCACCAGGCCAAGTTTTCAAAGATGAATCCTTACCAATTGGTTTTAACATAGATGTAGTTTTGTTTGGATCAACAAGCATATCCTTATCTGGACCCATGCTGTATGCTCTCCAAAGTCTCTTACCACTGTTGATGTCATAACTTGTCCAGTTACATCTAACACCAAATTCAGCACCAGAACAACCAACACCTACAGTATCTTTGATAATGAAAGGTTGACCTGAACCAGTAGATGCAGAGACACCATATTTACCAGTACCAGCGTGTAGGTTTGTAGTAATCCACTTCTCTTTACCAGTTTTAGCATCTAACGCAATTACTGAAGTATCAGCAGCGTGTAAAACAATAGTACCGTTTGGATGGTAGTTAACACCACGGTTTACGTTATCACAGCACATAACTGAGATAACTCTATCCATAGTTTCTCCACCTGGAAACTTACCACCTTTTACAGGGTTGTATTTCCAAACGATTCTTTGATCATCATTAAGATCTAAAGCGTACACTATGTTAGGGATAGCTGTATGAACATACATCATATCACCAATAACTAGTGGACCACCTTCATGACCTCTAAGTACACCAGTAGAAAAAGTCCAAGCGACTTTTAAGCTACCAACATTACTTTTATTGATTTGATCTAAGTTAGTGTAACGGTGTCCAGCGTAGTCACCAGACTGTTGTACCCATTGACTTGGATCTTTCATCATTTTTTCCAGCTTAGAATTAGCACTTACCGCAAATGGAAGAGCTAACGCAGCTGAAGCAATGATAGATTTTTTCAAAATACTCATAAAGTATTTCTCCTTTTTTACTATTAATATTTGGGCGGATGCCCGGTTATTGATTGGAATCAAAAAACCTTAATACGAATAATTTAGGATATTTGATTTCCTCCCAACCATTATATTATGTATCAATAATGTAAATTCAAGCCAAAAATATGAATGTAACATGAACAATTTATAATTTTATTGTTCATTATTATTATTTTAACAGTTAAATCAATGGTTTAAGAAATATAAAAGCTCTTAAAAAAGTTGTGGATAACTATATAAAAAATATGACATATGAACAGTAGATGAATGTAAAAAATAACTTTTGTTCAGAAAGTTAAAAAAATCAATAATTTCAATAACTTAGGAATCATATTATTTTATCAAAAAAATTAATAATCCAATATCTCTTAATAATAAAAAGTTTGCCCTTAAATACAATATTTGTTATCCCTATATTATAAATAAATTTTATGAATATTGGAATGTTTAGAAAAATATTAACCACAATAATCTACTCAGCAGTTTTTCTTGTTTATGCAGAATCATTAGCAAAAGATAATCCAAAACCAAAAGACATTACATGGAAAGAAAATGTTAAACCTCTTTTATATGATAGTAATATTATTTTAAATGATGGAACCGAATTAATGCAGCTCGAAACACCTTACAGGGCTTTAGATGCAGCAATGGTTCCTATTACAGTTAAATTCAAGAAAGATCAAAATCCAAATGATTTCATAAAATCATTAACATTAGTTGTTGATGAGAACCCATCCCCTGTTGTAGGAAAGTTTGATTTCTCACCTAAAATTGGAAATGCAACATTGACAACAAGAATCAGAATCGACAAATACACCTACGTGAGAGCAATTGCTGAAACGAATGATGGTAAAAAATATATGATTTCTAACTTTGTTAAGGCTGCTGGTGGTTGCTCTGCCCCTAGTTTGTCTGACATGGATGCAGTTATGGCTAGATTAGGTAAGATGAAAATGAAATTTATTGAGACATCAGATTCCTCTAATAACATTAATAAAGCCCAATTCTTGATGAGTCACCCAAACTATTCAGGTTTACAATTTAATTCGCTTACGAGATCAGAAATTCCTGCTCATTTCGTCAATCATATAAGAATAGAACAAGACGGTGAATTAATTCTCGAAGCTTCACCTGACATTTCTTTATCTGAAAACCCCTCAATTACTTTTAATTATTTGAATAGCGGAGGACCATTGACTGTTAGTGTTAAGGACAGCGAAGGTCAATCATTTTCAAGTAAATTTTCCTCTTCTCAATTATTTTCGGAAAATTAGAAACATTCTAGTTCGGAAGCTGCCTGAGCTTTATACAACTTATCCATTCTTTCTTTTGATAAGCCTACACTTTTAAATGCCTCTTCTCTTGGACTAGCACCTAATTGGAGTCTAGCAATAGCTTCTGCTTGAGAATACTCTTCGTAATTTATCCTTTTTGCAATTTCATCAATAGCACATGAGCATTTTGCCATGAAATCACGGTTTGAAGCATTTGAACTCATACATGCAAAAACAAACTCAGATCTTGCTAATGTTGGAAAATCATTAGACCTAAGTTTGCTATCAAATAAAATAACAACCAATGAAAGCAAACAAAAATTTCTTAATATAGTGTTTTTCATGATTTATCTTTTTCCTTTCTTTTTTTATATTCTTCTCTTAATTCTTTGTTAGTCCTAATTCCTTGAAACTGTAATGTTTCTTTTACCATATCATCTGGATCTTCTAAATCTTTTATAAAAGTTTGAATTTTATATATGTATCCTGGTATTTCATCAGACATTATTATAACAAATTTTTTTGTCTTGTATCTGGAAACTCTATTTTTTAGTTCAGTTTCTGTGAATGGTTGAAATGATATTTCCTTAGCAGAAATCTTTTCATTACCAAATTGAATGTTAATGTCATTTATTTCTGTAGCTGCTATTGTATGTCTGATTCTACTTCTAAAAAAAAGAGCATTGCCTCCTGTAAGCCTTTGCATATCTCTTGAATCTCTTTCAAAGAAAAGCATAAAAACTGGGTTTCCTTTGGCCCCAATTTGCGGAGGGAATCTTACTTTATTTCTACCTTTAAGGTACCTAAAAGTTATATGCTTCGTGTTATCTTCATCAACTTTAACTATATTTAAAACTACATTTCCTATAAAATTATCTTCGCGTGTAGATTCTTTCTGAAATTTATAATAAATTCGTGATGGTTCTTTGATTGATTTTAAATGTTCTTCTATAAATAAAGCAATATTAGCGCTGGACATCTCCTTTATTAGTTCAAGCTTAAATTCTTCAGTACCCCATTTTATTCTTTTTTCCTCTGCATTTTCTGCATTGGAAAAGTCTTCTAATTCATTTTCATTTGAATTAGCCCATGGGTGTGAAATATTTAAAAATATTAATATCAGGCTAACACAGATAAGACTTACTAAAGAAATTGATTTGTTAATAATATTCATTGCGATATATTTATGGTTTATTATTATGTTTTTTTCAACTAAGATTTTAAATTATGTCAAACAAATATAAAAATATCTCTGTAATTTCAACTGGATCATGGGTCCCATCCAGTTTTACTAGTTTAGAAAGTAATAAAGGTTTTTATCATGTTCAAATAAATGAATTAATCTTAATGACATCGATAGGCATTCATAAACACGAGAAGATTAAGAAACAGAGAATTTGTATATCTTTGTCTTTAAAGGTTGTTGATAACCTCAAAACTGTCAATGAGTCAATAACAAATGTAGTATCTTACGAACACATTATAAATAAACTCAAAAAACTTTTATCTAAAGGACACATTGAACTTCTTGAGACTTTGTCTGAAAAAATTTTTGAAATGTGCTTTCAAGATGCAAGAATTTTATCTATTTGGATGAGATTAGAAAAGCTTGATGTCTTTGATGATGCAAAAAGTGTGGGAGTTGAAATAATTAGAGATAAGATCGATTATATTGGCAGAAAAAAAAAAACAATGAATATTACTAAAATAAAAAAAAAATAATTCCATGTAATTATGTGGATTTTAAAAATAGGCGGCAGTTGGATAAAAAATCCAAAACTTAATGAATTAATTAACCTTTTAAGTCGACAAACTAGATTTGAAAATATTGTTGTTGTTGTCGGCGGTGGATGTTTTTCTGACTCAGTAAGATTGGTTTATTCCGATAGTAGAATGTCAGACAAAACAGGTAATTTTATAGCACTGAAAGCTACAGAGATGTTTGCTCATCTATTAAATCAAATTAATAAAGATATCTCATTAATTTATAAAATTAGCTCTTTAAAAGAAAAAAAAAATCAAATAAAGGTTTGGATGCCTTCACTAGTTTTAAAAGAAGAACCAACATTCATTAAAACATGGGAGTCCACATCAGATTCTGTTGCAGCTTGGCTTCACGCAAAATTAAAAGCTAAGGGTTTACTATTTATAAAGTCTTTGATTCTAGAAAAAGAAAAATACAAGTTAAATTATTTACAAAAGAAAAATATATTAGATAAAAATGTAGATAAATATCTTTTTGGACAAAAAAACATTAAAATTATAGGACCGGATGTTGTTGATTTATTAAAAAAATCACAAAATTGGAGCAATTTTTTTTTACAATTGAAAGAGGTTGAACTTTGACAAAGAGTATCCTTAAAAAGAGGTGGGCTTGGGTTTTAACGGGGTCAGGACATTTTTTTACAGAAACAATTGACCTCGTGAATAAATTGAAAGAAGTTGATTTATTTGTTTCAAAAGCAGCTGAAGAGGTGCTTGTAATGTATAAAAAGAAAGGAAAAATTTCAAAGGATGTGAAAATATACCAAGATAACTCTGCAAGTTCAGCGTCTGTTGGAAAGTTTTATAAAGGAGCTTATCATACAGTTGTAATGGCGCCAACTTCAAGTAATACAGTTGCTAAATGTGTATATGGAATTTCTGATAGTCTTGCTACAAATATTTTCGCTCAATCTGGTAAATGTAAAGTGGATTGCATCTTCTTTCCATGCGATACAGCTCCTGAACTTAAAACAATGGCACCTAGTGGTCTAGTAGACGTATTTCCTAGGGAAATTGATTTAGAAAATGTAGAGAAACTAAAAAAATTTTCATTAACTAATGTGGTAACTAGTTTTAAGAAACTTAAAAAAGCAATAATAGAAAGAGATAAATGTCTGAAAAAATCTTGTTCTTAACTGGAAAATTAGCTGAACGTCAATTAAAGAGAATCTTATCTTCAATGAAGCCAGAGTTTAGTTATAGAATTAATCAAATTGGTGTTAATGTTGCTGCACTTATGTCAGAAAATATTATTATGAGGAGATTAGAAAAAGAGCAAGATGCAGATAGGATTATAGTTCCGGGAAAGTTTAGAGGAAATTTAAAAAAATTAAGTAGATATTTTAACATTCCAGTAGAACGAGGTCCTGATGATATTAATCACTTGCCAGATTATTTTGGATTAAAAAAGCCAGATGTAAAGCTTGAAGAATATGAATGTGAGATATTTGCAGAAATTGTTGATGCAGCTGACTTAAGTACAAGGAAAATATTAAACATAGCGCGAGAATATAAAGCACATGGCGCAAATGTGATTGATTTAGGATGTATGCCAGATACAAAGTTTGAACATTTAGAAGAGACAATAATTGCCCTTAAATCTAAAGGATTTAAAGTTTCAGTTGATTCAGCTGACTCAAATGAACTAATTCGAGGTTCTAGATCAGGTGCTGATTATATTTTAAGTTTAAATGAAGGCAATATTAATATTTTAGATGATGTCCATTCTGTTCCAATATTAATTCCATCAAGCCCCGGTGACCTTAATTCTTTAAAAAGGATAATAAAAATAACCCAAGATAAAAGAAGGGATTTTTTAGCAGACCCCATTTTAGATCCAATTCATTATGGTTTTGCTGATTCAGTCGAAAGATATGTAAAATTAAGAAAAGATTTTCCAGATATCAAATTATTTATGGGTACAGGAAATTTAACTGAACTTACAGATTGCGACTCTGCAGGAGTAAATGCAACTTTGATGGGTTTAGTTTCTGAATTATCGATAGATGCAGTTTTAGTAGTGCAAGTGAGTGGTCATTGCAAAAACTCTATCAAAGAAACTGATGCGGCTCGAAAGATTATGTATTACTCCAAAAAAAATAAAAGATTACCATTTAGAATAGATAATAGTTTAATGGCAACGTCTGAACGAAAGCCTTCAAGAAAAACAAAAAAAGAAGTTAATGAGATTAAGCAATTGATTAAAGATAAAAACTTTAGAATTTATATAGGAGAAAATGGAATTAATGTATTCAATTCTGAAGTTCATATTATTGAAACAGATCCATTTCAATTTTATGATAAGTTAAAGGTAAATAATGATGCTAGTCATGCTTTCTATTTGGGTATAGAACTGGCAAGGGCACAAATTGCTTGGGAATTAGGGAAAAATTATGACCAAGATAACGAATTAAAATGGGGTGTTGCTTCAAAAACTATTATTAAAAGCCTTAAAAAACACCCAAAGCTTAAATCAACTCAAAAAAAAAAATGATATTTGAAACTATAATCTCTACTGTCAACAAAAAAGGAGAAGTAAATTTTGCTCCTTTTGGCATTACAAAGAATAAAGGTTTTATTTTTCTTTCACCATACATACCTTCGACCACACTAGAAAATTTAAGGGCAACACAACAAGCAACTGTTAATTACATTGATGACTCTTCATTTTTTGTAAATTGCATAGTAGGTAGAAAGAAATTTCAAAAAAAAAAATGTATAAAAATAAATGGGTATTTTTTAAAAAATGCTCTAGCACATGATGAAATTATTGTTGAATCAATTAGGGAGGATAAAATAAGGCCAACTTTTAAATGTAGGATAATTAAGAAAGTCAACCATAGACGATTTGAGGGTTTTAACAGGGCTCATGGAGCATTAATTGAAGCTTGTATTTTGGCATCAAGAATTAAAATTTTAAAAAAAAAACAGATAATGGATGGCCTGAATAATCTTATTGATTCTGTTGCAAAGACAGGTGGAAAAAATGAAAAAAAGAATTGGAAATTAATTAAACGATATATTTTAGATGAAGAAAAATAGTAATTTGAATGATTATAGTATCACAAACTTTTTGGTTAGTTTAAAAAGCCTGAGTGAAATTTCTGATGATATTATTAATGAAGTTGATATTCTTGACTTAAAAGATCCATTAAATGGATCTATAGGTTCATGGGAGCTCATTCAAATAAAGAAAGCAGTATCACTCTACAAATCTAAGGTCAAAATTTCTGCTACGTTAGGAGACATATTTGATAATAATGAATTTCTTAAAAGGTTGGATGAGTTCGATAAATTGAAATTGGACTTCATAAAATTTGGTTTACTGTCAAATAAGGAGGAAGATTTGTTTGAAAAAATAAATTTGATATCAATGAAAAAATATAAAACACCTCTCGTTTGTGTGGGATTTGTAGATTACAAAAAAACAAAAAATTTAATCATTAATAAATTAAATTTTTTAAATAACTGCGGTGTAAAATTTTTTTTACTTGATACTTACAATAAGGATAAAGGGGATCTTCTTAATTTTTGTGAAATTTCATTTTTGAAAAATCTTATATTTGAATGTAAAAAGTATAATATAAAAGTTGGTTTGGCCGGTGGATTAAAAGAAAACCAGATTTCTAGTATTATTAATTTAAAGCCCAATATATTAGGGTTTAGATCTGCAGTTTGTTTGAAAAACAAAAGAAACTCATCAATACAGTTAAAAAAAATTAAAAGAGTTTCAAGTTATTTTAACTTGTGTAGAAGTGAAGCTATTGAAAGAGCTGGTGCATGAAAAGATGCTTCTTTGTTTAATGGAGATTTTATAAAGAATTCTTCAAAATATTTTACATGCATCTTTTTTTTTTTTAAAAAATCAGCCAGTATATCTTGACCGATTCCTGAAACAACTAAAGTTGATTTTTTCAAAGAAAACTTATCTTGTAGTCTGCTTATTGTTAAAACAATTTGGCTAAGTTGAATTCTACAAAGTTCTTCACAAATATTTTGAACTTTGCTCTTAGAACCCTTGACATAATCAAAACCAAAACTTCGAGATATCCTTTTTAAACTGTTATGTAAGTTTTTATTAGTACCATCAGCAGTTCTATCGATATCAAATTTTTTATTCATTTGACCCAGAACTCTGTATACATCAGATGTTTCTGAGAAGAGCTCAGGAATAATGTTAAGGGTTTTATTATTGATTTTAATTTTATTAGCTATTCCAAAAATTGGAGTTCTTGAAAAACCAGTATATAGAAGTTCAAAATTATTAAGTCTTGCGTAATCATCAAAAAAAATATTCACCATTTTCTTATTCTTTATACATATAAAATCAGTAGTTGTTGAGCCAAAGTCTATTAAAATAGAATTATCAATTTTTCCTTCTAAGAACCTTCCTATACTGTGCCAATTCATTGATATTAGATCAGAATGTATAGGGCTTTTAGAAAAAACTTTGTCAGATTTAATATAAAAATAGTTTTCAAATTTCAAATATTTACATTCATTTTTTAATGCCTTTGCTCCATGATTTCTGTTATTAAAATTATCACAAAGCTCTGCTGAGATTGTAATTGCACATTTGATTGACTTGTTAGAAAAAACTTTATTTATTTTTTTAAAATTGATTCTTAAATTTTCAAAATTTTCCCAGATTCTACAACTTATATAACTAATAAATCTAACTTGACCACTTTTAGTGATACCTATGACTTTTAAATGAGCTCCACCAATATCGATTCCTATATATAAAATGTCCTTGTGCATTAAAATATATACTCAAGTCTATTCAGATTTTTTGGTGTTGCATTCCCAATCTTTTTTTTAATATAAAAATTAGTAATTTCTTTGATAGTTTTAGAACTATAGGAGTGCTCTAAACCGCAATAAGAGCTCGTAAACCGTGAATTAATTTCTAGAATAAGCCATTTTTTTTTCTCCCTAACTATATCGACTCCTATGAGACCAAAAAGACCTTTAAATTTGTTAGTAATTTCTCTAGCTAAAATTTCAATTTCTTTCCTGTGGTCCTCTAAACCACCCATTATACAACCTATTTGTTTGATTTTTTTTTTATTTATTTTGATAATTTGTTCATTGCAACTAATTACTTTAGACGTACCGTTTTTACATAACATCAAAAAACTTCCTTTTTTGCCTTTATAGAATTTTTGTAAGATTGAGGACCTTTTAATTTTTGAAACATTCACCTTATTGGTTAAAATTATGTCATTTGAACCAGCTCCGTAATCTGGTTTTATTATAAATAAACCTTCAGAAGATGATAAGGTTTGGTTAAATTCAACAACAGGTAATTTTAATTCTTTTAAAGTTTGTAATGTCTTAATTTTGGATGAAAAAGTTTGCATACATTTAAGATCTGATCCTAAAACAACAAATTTTTTTCTCAAGTTAGAGTATATTTTCAAAGATATTTTTTGAATTTCTGGAGCAATCAAAATAACTTCATCATTTATCTTGAAATCATCTAAAATATCAATGTAAGATAGATTTTTATTAGTAAAGAAATATTGAATTTTTTTTGATTTAATTATTTTAAGATTTTCATTTCTTATGACAATTAAATTTTTTATTTGATCTATTTGAATAAAATTTTTAATTATTGAGTTTGTCATATTTAATGCTTCTCTGAAGATTTCTTTATCTTTATTTAAATCAAAAGTTGATTGAGACGTGAAATATTCTATCAATATCAAATTTTTCATTCATTTAAGTATTTATGAATATTATATTAGCAGTTGATATTATAAATGGTAAAGTAGTTAAAGCTTTTGCTGGTGTAAGAATAAATTACAAACCTTTATTTTTAGGTAACAAAGATTATTCCGATCCAATAAAACTTATATCCAATATAAAAAAAAAAATAGATTTAAAAAAAGTATATATTGCTGACCTTGATTCCATTAGCAAGCTTGGAACAAACAATAGATTAATTGAAAAAATTCTTTACAACTTCCCTGACATAACTTTTCTTATAGATGCTGGTTTTGATTATCCTTTATCAGTGTATTATTACCATAAAAGGAAAAAGAATCAGGAACTGGATAATTATAAAATTGTTTTAGGAACTGAGACACTTAGGAATTTTAACCTTAAATCCTATACTTTTTTAAAAAAAACTGAAATATCGATTGATTTTAATGGAAAACAAAATAATTGGATAAAAAGAATAAAAAAAGAAAAGATTTGTTTAGATATTATTTTAATGTTTTTAGATAAAGTTGGTGGTCGAGGTTTAGATTTTAAATTAATTAAAAAACTAAAAGGTTGCTTAACCTCTCACAATTTAACAGTTGCAGGAGGGGTTAAAACAGAAGGACAGATAGCTCAACTATCTAGAGTAGGGGTGCAAAATGTTTTATCCTCATCACTTTTACACAAAATGTTATCTAGGGACAGTTTTGAGTCCCTAGATATTAACTTCCTTTAAAAAAAGATAACAACCTTGAAAGCCATCCGCCACCATTAGCTTTTGTTGATGGCTCCATGTCGGATGAATTTCATTTGGCTGCAAAAGGATGCTCTGCAGAATCTTTTTGAGAAACAACATCTTTAGCTTTTGGCTCCCCAGATACTGCTCTTTCAATAGACTCTTTTGTAGCTTGATAATTATATTCTTGAATCTTTTTATCATCTTCTGCAAGCCAGTGAATGAATACACCAACTGAGATGAATAAATCATCAGCTTCATCAGCAGGAATAGTTCCTTCTGCTACACAATCCATAACAGCTTTAGCTACACCATGTTGTGCTGGACCAAACATTTGAACAGCTTGTTTAGCACCTTTAATTGTTACTTTATTAAACATACATGTGGCAGGTTTAGTCATTAGATTTGGCGCTACAACAGCTAGAAGTGCAGTAAAGCCATCTTTGTTGTTAGTTAGGCTGTTTGCAAACGCTGTTTCTGCTGGAGTGCCTCTTGGACCAATTATTAAGTCAATGTGAGCGACTTCATTTCCATCACCAACTAATGATTCTCCAACAAGCATCTTTGTAATTTTAGCCATATTTCCTCCATATAAAGATTACTATAAATCCATCATAACGAAAAATTATAATGGAAACTTGAATATATCTCTAATTTTATCTATTAGCAAGGTTGTAACTGTTAAATCGGCACAAGTACCTGGATTGTAATGAAATTTTTTGAGATATCTGTCAAAATTAACCAATAAATTTTTATTTTTTTTAAAAATACTCAATTTTTTTTTTATGAATTCACTTTTTCTGACAACTATTCTAGCTTTATATTTTCCAAATTTTCTTAAAAGATGACTATCCTCTGAGTAAGCCAAATAATTAATATATAGAATTTCCATAGCTCTTCTTTTTGATGTTTTTTTCTTTAATGATTGGTAAAGTGGTAAACCAAATTCTAGAATTTCCCTAAAATCTTGATTATAACACCTTGATATCCTGTCCCATTTAGAACCAATTTTCATTATTTTTGAAAAACTGAGTTTCTTATTTGATCCAAATATATTACCTGCGCCATGATAATTTTTTATCCCTGCTGGTTTAACATACTCTATTGAACTAATTATAAGGTCTCCATCTTTTTCAGAAATTGTATTTAGTAGTTTATGTAAATCCAGTTTAAAACTTTTCACTGAATTCATGCAAACTCTTATGATTGGAGCACATAAAATAATAATTCCTAAGTTATAGTTTGCGTTTAATTCAACCTTACATATTTTGGCTGAATTATATACAGCCTCTCCTAAACTTAAATTTTTGTCAGTTAGAAAGTTTGATGAGATTTTGGCAGCATATTTAAATTTTGATTCGCTCATTCCAATAATTTTTGAAAAAGAACTATGGTTACCTGGCTTAAGAACCATCAATTCCTCGCAACAAGATTCATAATATATTTTTCTTAAGATTTCAGACGACATCTTTTTACATTCTTTAAAAAATCATTAACTAAAATTTCAGAAATATTTTTTTTTTCTATTTTTTGAATTGCTTTCCAAGAGGGGATGCTATTTACCTCTAAAACATAATATTTTTTCTGGAAAAATTTAATGTCAATTCCTCCGTAACCTAGTTTAAATAATTTTGATACTTTTCTGGAAATAACATCTATTTCTTTCTTTAACCTTATTTTTTCTGTAGAGGCTCCTTGATAAGCATTTGTTAAAAATTGATTAGAAGAACGTTTCATTATTGATATTGGTATGTGATTGCTGACTAAGACTCTAATATCTGAAAATACTTTTTTACTTGGATCTCCAATAAATTCTTGAAGATAGAATACATTACCAATTGCTTTAATTTTTTTTAATTCAGAAGATTTTTTAAGAAATACAATATTTTTTCCTTGAGATCCAAAAATTGGTTTTAAAAGATAATCTTTTTTTAATTTAAAATTCTCTAACTTACCTATCTTAACAATAGTTTCAGGTGAATGAATATGATTGATATCAAGTAGTCCAGTGGTTCTTACTTTATCAACAGTTTTTTCTATGACTTGCGCAGAGTTATGTATATAAACTCCTTTTTCTTCAAGGAGATGCAAAAAAGTTAATTTTGTTGTTATTTCTTCCAATAATCCATTATTTATAAATCTTACCCACATGCCATCAATATTTTTTAATTCTGGATTTATAAATATTTTTTTTTTTTTGTTAAATAAGGCATGTAATTGGTCATAATTCATTTTGACAACTTTACATTTCTTTTTAATTAAATGAGATTCTATTTGTTGACTATGCCAGTCATGGATATCACCAATTATAGCAATTGAATACATACTAAGATGTGAATGAACTTTCAATTAGGTCAATATTAATTTTTCCAGAAATATATGATTTACCTGAATTTTTTGAATTTATTAATACACAAGCAGGACTAAATAGTGAGCCATCTATTCTATAGAAATCTTTTTCATAATCTAAAAAAATTTTTTTAAATGGTTTCCCATAGTCCTTGGAATTAAAGCTTGGAAGATTTCTTGAAAGTTCAATAATTTTATCTTCTTCATCTTCTATGCCAAGGCTTACCTTTCCTCCATAAATAATTGCATCATTAGTTCTTCCCATTCCTGATATGAAATCACTTGCAATTGGTGGTATTGGAGCTGAAGCATATCCATAAAGAATTTTATTCAATGGGAAGTTTAATTCATGAATTTTGTGAATTGAAACTTCTAAAACTCTGGATACTATTTGAATGGTTCCACATATTGAAGTGGTTGGAGTTAAAATAAAAGTAATATCTTTTGATGGAACCTTACAATCAATAGAAACCTTTTTTACAATTTCTTCAGGCGGGATTTTATCAACTTCAAGTATAAGGCAAGTTGATGAATCGTTATCTTTATATTTTATTTTTGAAAAAATTTCTTCTTTTTGAGCTATTGATCTAGCAGGACCAGATCCAAGTGCGAAGAAACTTTTATAATTCAAGCTCCAGCCTGCGTATTGACTTCCTAAGCATGCTAATACAGGGTTTGAAGCATGCACAGAAATATTTTTAAAAGATGAATTTAAATCAAAACTTGGATAAATGTTAACTTCCCCTAAACCACCTAAACATATTTCTGAAATTTTTATTCCTGCTTCAATACTTCCCGGCGTATTGATTCCTGCATCAACAATTTTGCACCCTAATGGCCCATTTTCTAAAGCCAAACCAAGCTTATCTGCTTGTCTAATTAAATTATTTAGAAGGATATTAGTTTGTTTATTAATACTATAGTTCACGATTTATTTACTTAGATTATTTAAGACCTTATACGATATTTTCTTTAAATTATCTCTTAGTATTTGATTTTTTTTTGACTTTAAGTGAACCAAACAAATAGGTTCATCAATGTTTATTATTTGTTTTCCAAGTGGAAGTTCTGAAAATGAATTGTTATTTGCAAGATTTTTAAAAAAGTTAAGTTTCTTTTTATCTATAATTACCTTCTTATCACTATAAATAATCTGGGTACCATAATAAAAATTATGAATTCTTTTTTTAGCTTGAAAAAAAGAATCAGTGAAAATATCCTTGTGAATTTTATAAATTAAGTTAGTACTTAGACCAGGTCTGGCATTAAGCTCTATCACAAAAATTTTTTCTGAACTAGTTTCTAAAACCATATCTAAATTATTTATCCCATTCAAATTATATAAATAACAGATTTTATAACATATTCTTAATAATCTTTTTAAAAGTTTTGGACTAGTTTTTCTTGAAATAATAGATTCAATTAGAAACGGTTTATGATTTCTTTTAGAGAAAAATTGATTGCAAACAGAAAGAATTTTTATTTTTTTATTTTTTGAAAAAAACTGGATGGATAAATTTTCTCCTTGGATTATTTTTTGAAAATATTGAAAATTTCCTAATATTGGATTTTTTAAAAAATTACTTACAGAATTACCCCCAAAAGATAAAAAATCCTTAAGTAACCAGTCTTTGGAATTGGGTTTTGTTAGAGACCATGGTGGAACATTGATTTTGTTTTCTTGCAAATTAAAAAAGAAGTTCTCTGAATTAATTTCTTGATGAACTTTTAAATTATTACCTCTATCAAAACCTTGAAAATAAAATAAATCTTCTTCAAGTAATTCGGCAAAACCTGAACCTAAAAGAATTTCAGCTCCTGAAACTTTTTTTTGTTTTGTGAATTCTTTTATTTTTTTTTTATCCTTGAAATTGACAACGAGAATTTCAGAACAATACTTTTTGAGACTCAAGCTGTTATATTTACATATTGCATATACTTTATAATTTAATTTATAGAAAATTTTTGCTAAATCCTCACAAGAGGAAGCAATTAGTAATATTTTCTTTTTAATTAGATACCTAATACTTCTCTAGCTGTAACGAGGGCCTCATCAAAATTTAAATATAATGGGGTTTCGGTAGAACACATTTTTTCAAACATTTTGTATTGTGTTTTAACTTTTATATCGCCAGAAGTTAATGGTCCAATTGATAGAGCTCCACAAGAATGCTTGCTATCATCATCTTTAAGATTTATACCTTCCAAACCAGCTGGTGGAACTGCATTAACATCAGCAAGAATTTGAGTTCTTTTTGCAAGTTTTAATTGATCTTTACTTATAACTTGCGTTCCAGCTCGTGCGGCACAGAAAATAATATCTGCATCTGGGAGATAAGAAGAGTTTAGTTCATCTGTGGAACCATCGCCTGGAGTTATATCAACCCCAAAACGTGATTTATATTCTTCGGCTTTTTTTCTTACATTTGCAATTCCATCATACCCTACAATTGTACACTTTGACCCTTTTTGTGCACACATTATTGCTGAAATTCCCCCAACAATACCTTTACCTCCATATATAACAACATTCTTGTTATTAAAGTCTGTATTAAATTTATTTTTTAAGGTTTGTTCAGTACATGCGACCATTGCTGCAGCTGTTGTAAATGATCCCGCAGGATCAGGAAATACAGATATTTCAAAAGGAGGAACCATTGATTTTCTTGCCATGTCCATCATATCGAGCGCAAGAGAAGCATCTTTTCCACATATAAACATACCTGTTTTTTTTGTATTTTTTACTGATCTTGAGAATATTGCATCTTGAACCAATCCTTTTACATCGGTTAGATTTACATTTGTGTATGGGATAACAAGATCATAACCTGCATCACAAGCCATATTTACATCAAATGGACTTACATTTTCTTGTGGACTTATCATATGAAGAATATTTTTTTTTGTCATACATTTTCCTTTATGTTCAATTTTTTACCAGAATTTCTTCCTTCAACTTTTAAAAGTTCTAAACCACTAATTTTGTTTAAACTAATATATTTTTCTATATATTTTAACAACTGATTTCTTTTTTTTGAATTTTCAAAAAAAATGAAACCTGTCGGCCCCCAAGAGGACTGACCAAAACTAATAATACCTTTTTTTTTCAAATTCATAAATATTTGTTCAATTGCGTTGCTGGCAAATTTATTAACATTTCCATAAAATATTTTTGACATATTATTTTGGATAACTCTAAGACCCTTGGAGAACTCGTCAAAGTTTTTTTCGATCAAACCAGGAATAATATTCATTAATAATGATTTACAATTTAAATTAACTTGGCTTATATTTATTTTTTTTAAATCTCTAAATTCTTGATCTTCTTTTTTTCCATGAGTTCCAACAAGATTTGTATCAAGAATCAGTAAAATTTTCCATTTTTTGGGCCATTTAATATTTAATATATTTAGGGGGGGGGTAAAAGATCCTTTTAATTTCCCTACATCAACATTAAAACCTCCATATTTAAATGATTCGATTCCTATTCCTGACCTTATTCCCCGACTAAGATTAATTGCCATCTGATCTGTATTAATTCTAATTTTGTTTAATTTACTTATTAAATATCCCACAGATAATGCTAGTTGAGTTCCAGACCCAAGACCTCTATGGATAGGAATTTCATTTAAAACTGTAATTTTACAACCTAATATTTTTTTTTTTTTGTTGAAAGCATTTATAATCTTTTTAATTTTTGATTTAAGTTCTTGATTACGACAATTAACAGTTATTCTATTAGAATTCTCTATCTTAATTTTATATGAGAAATCAGAGATTGTTAGACCAAGACTTCCATATTTCCTGTTACTATTTTTGTCTAGATCTAAAAAACCAATATGTATTCTAGCAGGTGCGTTTATGGTGAAATTCTTTTTCATAAAATAATTTTATTTATTATTATAAATTTAAAATATAATATTAATTTAACTTACAGTTTATATTAAAAAAAGAAATCAGGGGAAATCTTGTGAATAAAAAAATAAAAGTTTTTAATGAAGCAGAAATAAAAAGTTTTTTAGGAGAAAAATTAAATGGTTGGGAATACGACGGTAAATGGATCCGTAAGACTTTTAAAACGCATAGTTGGAAATCAACATTGATGGTTGTAAACGCAGTTGGACATCTAGCAGAGGTAGCATGGCATCATCCTGACTTACAGATTTCGTATGCTTTTGTAGAGGTGAAATTAATGAATCATGCTATGAAAGGAATAACTCAACTTGATTTTGATCTAGCACAAAAGATTGATGAGTTTATATTGTGGAATCCAAATGATGAAGATTTATCGCTCGAAGGGACTCCTTCTGACCCCCGTTTTGCTTATATAAAATATAATAAATAATGAAAACTAACCTTAATGACTTTTTTTGGTTTGGTTATACTAATCAAAAATTTAATTTAAAATCAGAGCAAAATAATTATAAACTCAAAACATCACCCTTAATTCAAGGAAAAAAGGTTTCTTTGGATAAAGCCATTGGAAAACTTAAAGAAGTTTTTAATAAAAAAGAAACAGTCCATTTCGATGGACTGATTTGTGATCAAGGTTCATTAGGTTCTATTCTTTCTCTAGCAGAGAAGAGTAGATCATCTGTAAATCATGTTGAAAATGATGAAATAAAAAACTTTTACTCAGCATACCAAAAATATGGTGCTTCACTTTTATCATTTAATGAATTAAGGAAAAGATCAGATTTAATAATCTTTATTGGTAATTTTGATAGATATATTTTAGAGAGTTTTATTAAAAATATTGATTGGGGTAAAACAAAGACTAATAATTCAGTTTTTTTGTTTAGCGAAAAATTTCCGTCAGTTTTTAAAAATGAATTTAAATATAAGAATCTAGAAATTTCTGCAGATATTTTTATTAATCTTTTTGGGGAAAATACAACAGAGAGTAGATATGAACAATTACAAAAAAAAATAAAAGTTTCTAAGTATCCTGTTATTATTATTAATCCATGCAATAGCTTTATTTTAATTCAACAGATTTTTAAGAATTTCGCATACATCAACAACAATTTAAAAAAAGTTAGAATGTTTAGAATTTCAGGTCTTAATAATTCCTCTGGATTTGTAAATTGTTGTGTTACAAAAACAGGATTTCCTGGTTCAATCAGTTTTACAGATTGGGGTGTTTCTTATGATCCAGAAAATTATAATGCCATAAGACAAAAAGATTATAAGAAAACTCAAATATATATATCAAATCTAAATTCAGATCCAAAAGTTTTAAAATTTAAGAAAAATATTTTTGTTGGACACCCTAATCATAAAAATAAGGTAGCGTATGATATTTATATTCCTGTCAAAACGCCGGGATTTGATACGAATGGACTAGTTGTAAGGTCTGATGGTTCTGGTGTATTGAAATTAGAAAAAAGAATTGAGTCTGATTATATTGGAATTAACGACTTGATAGATCAATTAATGTCTAAAAATGATTAAAGTAGAAGATACTTTTGCAGAAGCTTTTTCAATGAAAGCGTCTAGATTAATAATTACAGCATATAACCAGAGCTGGGCTATAAAAGCTGCAGAATCATTTTGTGGATTTGCTACTTCAGTAATAGCTTGCGGCTGTGAAGCAGGCATAGAGTCAAACTTGACCGCAGATCAAACACCGGATGGAAGACCTGGGGTTTCAGTATTAGTTTTTTCAATGTCTTCTAAAGAATTAGCTAAACAAATCTTAAATAGAACCGGTCAATGTATTATGACTAGTCCAACCTCTGCAGTATTTTCAGGTAATTCAGGGGAAGAAAAGATCCCACTCGGAAATGCACTTAGGTATTTTGGTGATGGTTTTCAAATTTCAAAAATGATTGATGAAAAAAGATATTGGAGAATACCCGTGATGGATGGCGAGTTTATTTGTGAAGATTTTGCATATCAAATGAAAGGAATAGGGGGAGGAAACTTTCTTATTTTAGGTGAAGATATTGCAAATGTTCTTAAAGCAGCTGAATTAGCAGTGAATAAAATCAACAAGCTGAAAAGTGTTATTTTACCCTTTCCAGGAGGTATTGTTAGATCTGGTTCTAAAGTTGGTTCGAAATACAAGAATCTAATAGCTTCAACAAATTTTGAATATTGTCCAACTTTAAAAGGCATGGTGAAATCAAAATTAGATAAAAAAATTGCTTGTGTTCTAGAAATTGTTATTGATGGTATAAAAAAAGAAGATGTAGAATTAGCAATGAAAGTAGGAATTTTAGAAATTTTACGTACAAAATCATTAACAGGCATTAATAGAATATCCGCAGGAAACTATGGAGGAAAATTAGGCCCATATTTGTTTAAATTAAAATCTGTGATTGCATGAAAAGAATTCTTCTACAACCAAAAATTAAAATTCAATCTGAATTAGATCTCAGGAATTTGAGTAATATAGATTTTGGAAAAAAAAACTCAATTAATTCAATCAAAATTCTTTACCAAAACCGAGAAAAAAAACTTAAAGATTTATTTGATTTAAAATTTGAAGATATAAAAAAAAAAGAATGTGAATTAGTATTTCGTGGTTTGAATAAATATTGTAATTATCTTGGTTGGAAATGGAAAAAAAATATTCTGAGAATTAATTCAAATGTGGGTTCATTCCTTGGGGCTAAAATGGAAGGAGGGAAAATTTTTGTTAATGGTTCAGCTGAAAATCATGTTGGCTCAGAAATGAAAAATGGAACTATATTTATTAAATTTAATGTATCGGATTTTGTTGGCGCCTCACTCCCAGGAGGTAAGGGGGGAATGTCAGGTGGAACAATTATCATTTATGGTGAAGCAAAAGATTATTTAGGTTTAAACATGAGAAGGGGAATAATTTATGTGAATAGCGATGCTGGGAATTTCTCTTGTAATAATATGGTTGCAGGTACAGTTATACTTAAAAAAAATGTTGGTGAAAGTTTAGGTCTTGGCATGAAAAGAGGAACTATCTTTTTAAATCGAAAATCATATTCTAATAAGTGTTTTAAAGAAAGTGGTGGTTTGTCAGATTCATTTTTTGGCCTACTATATAATTATTTTTTAAAAAAACACGGAATTAAGTTTTTTGATAAAGATGTTAAGCTAAAAAGATTTTGTATAGACAGCAAGATTGACGAAGTTGGAGAATTATTTATAAAAGAATAATTAGACTTTACTTCTTTGGTCTAATATCGAGATTAATTGGTCAATGCCTTTATCCTTAATTATTTGATTAAATTCAGATTTTTTAGTTGCTATTTTACTAATTGAGCCATCTATTAAAACATCGAATATTCTCCACTTCTCATTCTTATTATGAAGCAAATAATTTAATTTTATTTTTTCTTCTGCTCCAAATATTAGATTTACTTGTGATAATCTAAACTTTTCTCCTATTTTTTCTGTTTTTTTGTTTTCAAACTTTAGTTTTGTGATTTTACTAAATTGTCTAAGATAATTTACTGTCATATATTTTTCAAAAACATCAATAAATCTTTTTTTTTTAGCTTCGTTTAATTTCACCCAATTTTTACCTAAAATCATTTTAGACATTTTTTCTGAGTCATAGGTTTTTTTTATAATTTTCAGAAAAAACTTGAAGGAATCAGAATTAACTTCTTGATTACTTATTTTTGATAAAGCATTGTGAAGTGTATTTAATTTTTCTATGATTATAGGCTCAGACTCAACTTTTGAAATTAAATTTAGAAAAGTAAGAAAAACAAAAACAAAAAAAATCAAGTAATTATTTTTAAAAATATTGGAAAATAAAATTTTCATTTACTATTTTATAACACAAACAATCTAAAAAAAAAAAATGAATAGAAAAATTCTAATTACTGGTGCAAATGGCTTTCTAGGTTCTTCATTAGTTAAACTAGCACTGAAAAAAAAATATAAAGTAAATGTTTTAGTTAGAGAAAATACAGATATAAGGAATTTAGAGCAAATTAAATCTAATATTAAATTCTACTATGGAGATCTAAGAAATTTAGATAGTTTAGAATCTCCAATCGCAAATTCGGATATTATATTTCATGTGGCTGCAGATTACAGATTATGGACAAGAGTTCCTAAAGAACTTTATGATTCAAATGTTAGAGGAACAGAAAATATTTGTTTAAAAGTTTTAGAATTAAAAAAAACTCTTATTTATACATCAAGTGTTGCAACTCTTGGAATCAACCCAAATAATGTATCTGATGAAAATACTCCTGTAAGTTTTAGTGACATGATCGGACACTATAAGAGGTCAAAATATCTAGCTGAAAAGATAGTTTTAGGGTTCTATAGTAAAAAAAAGATGAAAGCCATAATTGTCAACCCCTCTACACCAATTGGACCAGGAGATTTAAAACCAACACCAACTGGGAGAATTATTTATGACGTATTGAACAATAAAATGCCAGCATATGTTGATACGGGATTAAATATAGTTCATGTTGATGATGTTGCTGAAGGTCATTTCCTTGCATTAAAATATGGTGAGCTAGGAGAAAAATATATATTAGGTGGTGAAAATTTAAATTTCAAAGATTTTCTGGATTATATTTCTGAATATGGTGAAAAATCTAAAGTTAATATTGAGCTTAACCCCAAATACCTTTTACCATTTGCTTATATCAATGAATTTTTATATAAATTTTTTATAAATAAGAACCCTTCATTAACTGTTGAAGGATTAAAAATGTCACAAAAAAAAATGTTCTTTTCATCAGAAAAAGCAAAAAATAAACTTCATTATAGACCTAGATCATTTAAAAATGCTATAAAAGATTCAGTTAATTGGTTTAAAGGTTTTTAAAATGAACATCACAAAACAAGTACTAAAACCACTAAAAGTATTTCTTGCTCAACCAAGAGGTTTTTGTGCTGGAGTTGAAAGAGCAATTGAAATAGTTGAAAGAGCTCTAAAGATTTATGGACCTCCTGTTTATGTAAGACATGAGATAGTTCATAATAAAAGAGTAGTAAATAATCTAAGTTCAAAAGGTGCTATTTTTGTTCAAGAATTAGACCAAATACCTGCTGGTGCAGTTACAGTATTTAGTGCACATGGTGTTGCTCAGAAAATTGAGGATACCGCAAAAGATAGAAAACTCCCAATTCTTGATGCAACATGCCCTTTAGTCGCAAAAGTTCATAGAGAAGGACAACGATATTCAGCAAAAGGCTATGAAGTAATACTTATTGGTCACGAGGGGCATCCTGAAGTTGAGGGTACAATGGGAAGAATATCTGGTGATGTATATTTAGTTTCAAACACTGATGATGTATTTAAACTAAAGGTTAAGAATCCAAAAAAAATCTCCTATATTAGTCAAACAACTCTGTCTGTAGACGATACTAAAGTGGTAATAGAAGCTTTGAAGAAAAGATTTCCTCTAATTGAAGGACCAGATGTGAAAGATATTTGCTATGCTACTCAAAATAGACAATCTGCAGTAAGAGATTTGGTTGACCATGTAAATCTAATTTTAGTTGTAGGTGCAAAAAATAGTTCTAACTCTAATAGACTTAGAGATTTAGGGGAAGAGTCTGGTGTTGATACTTATCTCATTGAAACTGCAGATGATCTTGATAGTAAATGGTTTGACAATGTTGAATCTATTGGCATTTCCTCTGGAGCTTCGACACCTGATGAACTTGTAAAAGAAGTTATAAATAGAATCTCAACTTTCAGAGAAATAAAAATTGAAAAAAGACCGGGTATCGAAGAAAATATTGTATTTAAATTACCAAGAGAATTAACCAACATAGAGGCTGCACATTAGTCTTTACATAATGAAAAAATTGATCTAGAAATAATCCTATGAGCATTCCATTAATACAACAAATTAGAGTAGGTGGTTATATATTAAAACAGAAGATCCTAGGCAGACAAAAATATCCACTTGTTTTGATGCTAGAGCCTTTATTTAGATGTAATCTTGCTTGCGCAGGCTGTGGAAAGATTGATTACCCTCAAGAAATTCTCAATCAGAGAATGTCAGTTGAAGATTGTATTAAATCAGCAGAAGAATGCGGGGCACCTATAATCTCTATCCCAGGAGGTGAACCTTTGATCCATAAAGAAATGCCAGAAATTGTTGAAGAATTAATAAAAAGGAAAAAATTTGTTTATTTATGTACAAATGCACTTCTCATGGAAAAAAAATTATCAGATTATAAACCTACACCATACTTCACATGGTCTGTTCATCTTGATGGTCTAAAGGATGAGCATGACAAATCAGTATGTCAAGAAGGAGTTTTTGATAGATGTGTTTCAGCTATCAAAAAAGCTAAATCAATGGGGTTTCGTTGCAATATTAACTGTACCATATTTGATTATGCAGAAGATGAAAGTATGAAATACTTTCTTGATTTTGTAACTAAGGATTTAAAAGTAGATGGCATAACCATTTCACCAGGTTTTGCCTATGAAAGAGCACCAGATCAGGCTCACTTTATCAAAAGGTCAAATACCAAAAACTTCTTCAGAAAGTTGTTCAAATCTGAAAATTTTAAAAATTGGGATTTCAGTCATTCAGGTCTTTATTTAGATTTTTTAGCTGGTAATCAATCCTACCACTGTACACCTTGGGGCAATCCAACCAGAAATATTTTTGGTTGGCAAAAACCATGTTATTTAATTGGAGAAGGATATGTTAAAACATTTAAAGAACTAATGAATGATACTGATTGGGATAAGTATGGAACTGGTAACTATGACAAGTGCTCAGATTGTATGGCGCATTGCGGATATGAAGCCTCGGCAGTTGAAGATACTTTTAAAAATCCCTTAAAAGCTATGGGTGTTTTTTTTAATGGCCCAAAAACAAAGGGTGCTATGGCAGAAGAAATTGACCTCTCAAAATCAAGAGACCCTGATTTTGTTTTTGATGGGCACGTTCAAAAAATGTTAAACGATATTCATCGTGAAAAAGAAGAAGAACAATTAAGTTAATAAATTATTAATCAACATTGCCAATATTTTCCTACTAGTAATGTATTTATTTTGAAGTTTTAACAAGGTCTTTACCCTCTGAGGTTTTAAAGAAATTTTAATTAATAGATTAATTATACTTAGATCACCCTTTTCATTTACACAATTGCTGAGGTAGGATGGTATATCAAATGAAAGGTCATCAAAAATTACTTTCAAAGAAACAAAAGGAATTTTTTTTTTTAATAACTCTTTCATAATGAAATAGCCTTCCATATCTATGACTGATACCTGTTCATACTTATTGGAAAGTTGAAGTTTTTCTTTTTTTTCAGTTATAATTTTATTTACAGTAAGCAGATTTGATTTTATAAATCTAAATCTTTGTAATTTTTTTAGAAAAAAATCTGGTAAGGCATCGCACGCGTCTTTTCTTTTTTTCAGATTGTAGATTTTATCAATCAAAACTATGTCACCGTTCTTAATTTTATTAGAAATAGATCCAGCAAAACCAAAATTAAAAACAATATCTACATTTTTCTCAATTAGTTTATGGGCAGTTAGTTTAGATGATTTTCCATATCCGTAATCAAAAAAAATATTATTCTCATTAACAAAGAATAAATCCATTTCTTTTTTTAAACCAAAAATAACACCAATTCTTTTTTTACGTATTTTATGTTCCATGTATTGGATAAACTGAATTCTTTTTTAATTGATTTGTGATTTTTGAAATTGCCAATAGAGGAAAATATTCAGAATATCCATGATATTTTAAATAAAATACTCTTGGAAATCCTACAGCTGTATAAAACTCTTCTTCAAATTTAATTTTTTTATTTGTGAGAAACTTCAGTCCTTTTTCAACCTCACGACTATTTATTTGGCCAGAAGCTAAAAGACCCATCAAAGCCCATGCAGTTTGTGATGGGGTGCTTTTTTTTGATATATTTTCGAAACCTTTATAATAAGACTTACCGTCTTCACCCCATCCTCCATCAGTTCTTTGCATATTATTTAAATAACTTATGGCTTTGCCAACTATCAATTCTTTATTTTTAAAATCAACTAAGTTCAAAGCAGATAAGACAGACCAAGTTCCATAAATATAGTTAGTACCCCATCTTCCATACCAGCTACCATCATTTTCTTGTTCAGATATCAAAAAGTTTAGTGCTCTATTAATACAATCTTTGTCTCTATGATCATTTAATTGTTTTAAAAAACTAAGGCATCTAGCAGACACATCAGCTGTTGGTGGATCAAGAAGAGCTCCATGGTCAGCAAATGGAATGGAATTAAGCATATAATGTGTATTGTCAATATCAAAAGCTCCCCATCCTCCATTTTCTGATTGCATTGATACAATCCACTCTCTAGTGCGTTCAATTGCAAGTTTAACCCGTTCATTCTTTTTAGTTCGATTGTACCTATCTAAAAACATACCTACCAGAGCCGTGTCGTCAACATCAGGATAAAAATCATTATTAAATTGAAATGCCCATCCACCTGGAGTGATATCTTTTTTATTATAAGACCAATCTCCTTTAACTTTTATTTCTTTTTTTAAAAACCATTCCACAAGGTCATCAACTTTGACCCCATTCTCTATATTAATAATTCCCATCCAGCCAGAATCCCAGACTGGGGAAAAACAAGGCTGACAATAAGCATATTCTTTCTTTTCAATAATCAATTTGTCAATTGCCTTTTTAGCAATTAAAATTTCTTTGGAGTATTTTTGTTTGTCGTAAGTTTGTAGAGCAATTAAACAATTAACCATCGCAGGAAATATTCCTCCTAAACCATCTGTGCCATTAAGCCTTTTAATTGTCCACTCAATAGCAAGTCTCTCACAATGATTTTTATATTTTTTTGTAAAAAGGGTAAAAACTTTCCTTCCAATATCATCTATATATATAAACAACTTAGAAAAAAAATTATTATCAGAAAGTAATTTTATTTTTTGTGAACGATTATTAGGGTTGATTAGAAGCTCTGTTATTGAGATTTTATTTGGATTAGAAGCAATGGGTTTTCTATTCATTATTACTAAAAGAGGGACAATTACAGTTCTGGACCAATAAGATATTTTATAAATATTAAATGGAAACCAATTAGGGAACTTCATTATTTCAATTGGCATAAAGGGAATAGAATCCCATGAAATCTGATTAAATAGTGCTAAAGATATTTTGGTAAATACATTAGCTTTTTCTATTCCTCCCAAATTTAATATACATTTTCTAGCTTTGATCATAAATTTTGATTTTTCACTTAAACCAGAGAGTTTTAATGCATAATATGTTTTAATTGATGCGCTTAGATCAGACTCTCCGTCAAAAAAAAGAGGCCACCCACCTTCTTTGTTCTGTTTGCTCAAAAGGTATTTTACAATTTTTTCTTGAAGTTTAATGTCAATTTCACCCAAATAATGCATTAAAAGAATATATTCAGACGGTATTGTTGAATCTGCTTCTAACTCATATACATAACATCCTTCTTTCAACTTTTTTTTATTTTGACTTTTCAAAAGTTGTTTGAATCTCTTATGACTAGAATTTATTATAGTTTTCAAATTTTCCATCTAAAATTTCTCTATCCTCAATTTATTGCTCTCTTACCTGATAATATTGAACCCTCAATTGTGCTAGGCAGATCACTTTGAGTCCAATCCCCAGAAATTACAAGATTGATTGGAAGATGATTTAATTTTTTAGCTAGTTCAAAGTTTCGTGGAGACTGAACAACGGTTGCTTTTTTTTCTTTTACAACTTGATAATCTGGGATTGGAGAATTTATTTTCATATAACAACAAATTTCTTTCCATATAATATTTGCAATTTCATCAGAATCAATATTATTAAAATAATTTGCATTACTAATAGTTACAGACAAATAGTTTTTTTTAATAAATAACCACTGAGAATAAGAATTTAAGAGACCCACTATTTCATTGGCAAACTCTTTATTAATCTTTTTAGGCATCTTATAATGAATATTTATAATAGAATTATAATCTTCAGGGACTTTGCACCCGTGAAAGAATTTAGAAAAATTTGATGGAGGTATTGCAAGTATAACAAGGTCTTTCTTATGAATAATTATTTCTTGATCATTGAAATATAATTTGGAAACAAAATTATCAGTTACATCTATTTTTTTTAGCCTATTTTTTAAGTTTATATTACAACCTTTATTAATTAAGAAATCCATGCATGGTTTAATAATTGTATTATTCCAATTTATTTTTGGTTGGTAGATTTGACAGTATTTTTCACCTCTAAAAACTGTTTTTTTTAAAACATTAGATAAAACTCTCGCAGATGCGCTATGACTTGAAGTATTCATAACACCCAAAGTAATAGGATCCCATAGGGTTGGAAAGAGTTTTGATTGACCAACAATATCAGATACAGTTTTTTTATAGGGTACATAAATAAATTTTAAAAATGAAAAATAGTCAAGAAGGTTTGTTTCAGGAATTAAATTAACTTTTCCTAAAAGTAATTTAGTGATATTTATTTGTCTTAGGTCTAAATTCCAATTTAAATTTTTCTTTAAATCATAAAACTGAAGGTTGGGTGGTAATACTTTGATTGTTTCAACAGAGCCAATTATTTTACATAGTTCGTAAAAATTCTCATTAGCAGAGAATACCAAATGATTTCCATTATCTATTTCTTGGTTTAATTTTTTTTCAAAAAAAGATCTACACCTTCCACCCACTAGATTTGATGATTCAAATAAATTAATCTTGAATTTTTTTTTTATTCCATGTACAGAAGCTGACAATCCTGCCAAGCCAGCACCAATTATAAATACATTCTTCAAAACTTTAATACCTTATAAAAAACAAAAAGAGTATATGAATTTTTTCAAATGAATTTAACCTTATTCTTTTTTTAATTTGAATATTTCTTTTAAACATTTTAGAGTGAATGGCTTGGTAAAAAGTTTTCATTATTTCAGATGCAATAATCTTTTTTTTGTTAATATCTTTGGATTCAATTGATGATTTTTTGTAATATTCATTAGCTTCACCAAGGATATCTTGGAAAATATTTTGGAGTTTTGGTTCATTCATTATTGAATCAATTTTTCTGTCCATGTTGTATTTTGATAAATAATCAGATGCAATATAACAGCGTCCTCTTCTAATATCTTCATAAAAATCTCTAACAATATTAGTAAGTTGAAATGCTCTCCCAAGATAAAATGCATACTTTTTATGTTTTTCTGTTAGCCCAAAGATTTTGATTGATAAATACCCTACTGCAACAGCTACTCTATCACAATATTGGTTAAGGTATTTTTTGGAAGGAAACCTTATATCTTTTTCAGCATCCATCATCATTCCATTAATAATGGAATAAAAGTCAGTTCTTTCTAGCTGAAATTTATCAATGGCAAACTTTAGTTCTTTTTCAATACTAGTATTCGGTTTCTTGAAATTAAAAAGGTTTGCAATTTTTTGTTTCCACTCTTTGAGTTTAGCCTTTTTGATTTTTTTGTTTTCAATATCATCAGCAATATCATCAACAATTCTGCAAAATGCATAAATCGAAAACATTGCTCGCTTCTGTTCTGAGCCTAAAATATTCATTCCCCAAAAAAAAGAAGAACCTGATTTTTTGACTATTTTTCGAACTGCGATCTGATCATCGACTGACATTTTTTAAAACTTGAAGGAAATTAAGCTCTTTCAAGAGAGAATTTTCTAGGGTAAGCAATTCCCAATGCTCCCAGAGCAGTTTTTATTATACTATCAACGTCGACTCCGCATTCGATATTCTGCTGTTCTGGTTTTCCATGTTTTATAAATTGATCAGGAAAGAAAATTGGTCGGAATTTGAGACCTTTATCAAGAGCACCTGATTTAGATAAAAAAGACATCACTTGCGCAGAAAAACCACCCACAGAACCTTCTTCGACAGTAAGAAGCACTTCATGATCTCTGGCAAGTTGAGTTATTAGAAGCTGATCAATTGGTTTTGCAAACCTTGCATCCACAACTGTAGTTGGTAGACCATAAGATGCTAATATCTCTGATGCATGCAAAGAATCTTTTAACCTAGTGCCTAATGATATAATACATACTTTACTTCCTTCTCTAATAACTTTTCCTTTACCAATTTTCCATATTTCTGGTTGATCATTAATTTTTACACCCTGACCTTCTCCTCTTGGATATCTGAAAGCAGATGGTCTATCATTTATAGTTATTGATGTTGCTATACTATTGCACAATTCATTTTCGTCGCTTGGAGCCATAACAACAAAATTAGGGAGAGTGCATAGATAAGTCAAATCAAATGAACCTGCATGGGTTGCGCCGTCAGCGCCAACTTGTCCTGCTCTGTCAATTGCAAATCTAACTGGAAGAGACTGTATGGCGACGTCATGAACAACCTGATCATAGGCTCTTTGAAGAAAAGTTGAATAGATTGCTGCGTAAGGTTTCATTCCTCTTGATGCTAGACCTGCAGCAAATGTAACTGCGTGCTGCTCTGCAATTCCAACATCAAATGTTCTAGATGGATGAGCTTTTTGGAAGAGATCTAAGCCAGTTCCAGATGGCATTGCAGCAGTAATTGCAACAATTGATTTATCTTTTTTTGCTTGCTTAATTAATGCTTGAGCAAATACTTTTGTATAACTTGGGTTTTTTGAGGAGGATTTAACCTGTTCACCTGTTACAACATTAAATTTACTAACCCCATGATATTTGTCTTCAGATTTTTCAGCAGGTTCATACCCGTAGCCTTTTTTTGTAACAACGTGCAGAAATACTGGACCATCCCATTTAGATTTTTCTAAATTTCTCAATACTGGTAAAAGATGATCTAAGTTGTGGCCATCTATTGGGCCTAAATAAAAGAAACCTAACTCTTCAAATAAAGTGCCTCCTGTTACCATGCCTCTAACATATTCATCGGCTTTAGCAGCCATGTTTTGAAAGCTTTTTGGAAATTTCTTAGCCATTTGCTTTGCTAATGTTCTCGCAGATTGGAATGTTTTTGTTGATAAAAGTCTTGAGAGATATGCACTCATTGCTCCAACAGGGGGTGCTATCGACATATCATTATCATTTAAAATAACGATTAGACGGGCGTTCATAGAACCAGCATTATTCATGGCTTCGTATGCCATACCTGCACTAATTGCTCCATCTCCAATAACACAAACTACATTGTGATCTTCTTTTTTTAAGTCTCTGGCAACTGCCATACCAAGTCCGGCTGATATAGAGGTTGATGAATGAGCTGCTCCAAAGGGGTCGTATTCACTCTCTGACCTTTTTGTAAATCCATACAATCCCCCAGGTTGTCTTATAGTTCTTATTTTTTCTCTTCTACCGGTTATTACCTTATGTGGGTAACATTGATGCCCAACATCCCAGATTAGTTTATCTTTTGGTGTATTAAAAACGCTGTGGATTGCTAAAGTTAGCTCAACTACCCCAAGACCTGCGCCTAGATGGCCTCCTGTAACAGATACTGCATCTACAACTTCATCCCTTAGTTCTTTGCATAGAACTTTAAGTTGACTGTCAGATAAGTTCTTAAGATCTTTTGGATATTTAACTTTATCAAGAAGATTTGTTTGACGTTTCATCTTAATTTACACTCTTTCGCTTAGAAAAAAAAATTCTAATCACATATTATTCCTTTTATAAAACAAAAAATCAAATCAATACGTGATAATTTTATTTTTTTTTTCAAAGGGTCATTGTGTTTTATCAGAAAACATAATCTTTTGGCAATATTAAAAATTATTAAAGTTTCTTTTCTTAGTCCCCAAATTTCGATTAATTTTAATCCCTCAACAGAATTTTTTAGTAATTGCTCAACTTTAACAACGACTTCATTTTTTAATTTATTAAATTTATCTGATGATTGTTTACTTTTCAAAACACTTACATCTAATGAATATTTTCTAAAGTAATTGATCGGCAAATAAACTCTATTAAGACGCTCATAATCTTCTTTACAATCTTGAAGGTGATTTATGATCTGTAGTGCAGTACAAAGATTATCTGAACATTTCAATATTTTTTTTCTATTTTTTAATGTTTTTTTTTTTTCAAAGTATGTTAAATCTATGAAAAATCTTCCTACAGGATTAGCTGAATATTTGCAATAAAAAATTAATTCATTCCAATTCACGTACCTCTTTTTTTTAGCATCCAACTTAAAAGCCACTAAAAGACTTCTAGAGTGATCTTTGGTAAACTTTAGTCTTGCAAAATTTGTTATAAGATTTTTTAAAGCAGTTATATTGGATTTGGACTCTTTTCTTAGAGATTTATCAAAGAAATTTAAAATTTTTAGTTTTTCTTTTGAATTTAGATCTTGATGATCTGCAATATCATCAGCTGTTCGTGCAAAAAAATAAAAATTTCTGATGGAATTTTTTATTTTCTTGTCAATAACGAATGAAGCAACAGGAAAGTTTTCATCCTGAAAGCTTTTGCCAGATAATAAATGAGAAATATATTTTTGATTTATAGTCTTAATACTTTCTTCCTTTCCATGAATTACCTTGAAAAAAGAAATGGTTTATGGCTGATGATACTGTCATACAAATATAAAGAATTGCTGCTACAGGGAAAGTAAGTAAATATATCCTGCTTACATTATAGAATTTCAAAGTAGGAGAAAATATTATCATCATTAGCAATGTAGAAATACAATTAGGGATAAATAAATGCAAAATTGTTTTTTTTGATTCGTAGATGAAGGGAGTGAATATTAGGTTTGTCATAGGAAATAAGTATATTAAAGAAAGCCCAATTAATGAAATCAATAATAGTGCAAATGAGTAATTCAACTGTTCAAAAGCTGTTCTTGAAACCATTTTCCAGATACTTCTTAAATTATTATAACTTCTCTTGCTAAAAACTTCATTTGTTAATCCAAGCCAAATCTTACCTTTTTGCTTAAGTAGTTCTGCCATATTACAGTCATCAATAACTCTATCTTTTATTTTATTATATAAATTCTCCTGCCTGAAGACAGATGCCTTGCAAAATATAAAGCCTCCAGCAGCAGCAGAAACATTTGAATTTTTATTTTTTACTAAATTAAATGGATAAAGTTTTTGGAAAAAAAAAATAAAAGCAGGTATTAACATCTTTTCCCAAATTGAATTACAACTCAATTTAGCCATTAATGATATCATTAACAAATTATTTGATTTTAAAAAAAAAATTACGTTATTAACTAGATTTTTTTTTAAAGCAATATCTGAATCTATAAACATAAGATATGCAAACTTTTTCTTATTAGCCAGATCGACACCCTGTTTCAATGCCCATGTTTTTCCAACCCAATTAGGTGGAAGTTTTTTGCCATGCAACAATGTAATTTTATTAAATCTTTTTTTAAAATGAGTTACTATTTCTGCAGTCTTGTCGGAACTATTATCATCGATAACTATTATTTCCAAGTTTTTGTATTTTTGATTTACCAGAGAATCAAGGGTTTTTATGATTGTTTTTTCTTCATTGCGAGCTGGAATTATCACACATACCTTTTCATTATGAATATAGTTGTTTGAAAATTTAAATTGGTGCTCAAAAATAATTTTATTTGACCAAAAAAAATTGTCGTTAAGTAACTCTATTCTGCCATGAAAAAACATTAAATAAGTCCATGATAGAAGTGAACAATAAGATAGTAAAATAAGATATTCCATAATATGCGTTTATCAGAATAATAAAAAATTTATATTTTGCAATGTATCTAGGGGTGAAGTAGTTGCAAAAAAACAACACAAAATATAGAATTTAGTATTTTTTTGTCGAAAGACCTTGATTATATGATTATTATATATTAGGTTAATATATATGATTAAATTTTAAACAATTAATTAAAATGCCTAAAATATATACAATAAATTATAGAACTAGGCTTTTGTTATAGGAAAGGACTTGTTGTGTTAAAAAAAATTATCTTAGCTGGTGCGTTATCTCTTCCATTTGTGATAGCAAACCCAGTAAATTCTTTCGAATTTCCTGAAAAACCCCCAGTTGGAGAGTTATCTGCTAATGTTAGTTATTATACAAATTACATCTGGAGAGGTGAGGAGCAAACTGGAGGATTGGCAATTCAAGGTGGGTTTGACTATTCAGTAAACTTACTTGAAACATATATTGATGCATATGTTGGTACATGGGCTGCTAATTTAAATACTAATGGTTTTGGAATGGAGCTTGATTATTATGGAGGGTTCACTGGAGCCATACCTTTAGTTGAAGACTATTTATCTTATGATATAGGTATGTTGTATTACGACTATCCTGGTGCTTCATCTCAGCACAATGCTGGAAATGGTCCTGATGGTGGGTCTGGAACGCAGGGTTTAGAATTTCTTGAGTGGTATGGATCATTAGGTATCGCTGGTTTGCCAGCAGACCTAGGCATTTCATATTATTTTGGATACTCACCAACAGGTTTTGCTCAAAATTATGATTATACCTACCATAATATTTCAGCAGAAATTCCAGTTCCATCAACTCCATTTACTTTATATGGTGGAGTGGGTTTCACAGATTCTGATGGTGATGACTCGGTAACTGGATATGGCTTTACTGATTATTTAGTTGGTGTATCAACTTCAGCTTTTGGTTTAGATTGGGGTGTTCAATATACAACTACATCTGATTATGCCGGTACTGGAGTAGATGCAGATACGACTCTTGGTGGCGATCATGTTGTGGGTTATGTTTCGGCTAGCTTTTAACAATTTTAATTTTTTTTAATCCTAGGTTTTGGCGGAGCGAGTGATTCTCGCTCCCTCAATACCTCTCTGTATTTCACTGATGGAGATTATAATTAGAGTTAGTAATATAAGCCCTCCTAGTTGATGCATTAACCCAAGATAAATTGGAACATAAAGTTTTAAAATCACTATTCCAAGAATGTATTGAAGTAAAATTGCACTGAGAAGCAACTTAAACATTATTTTAAAATTATCAAATAAACCATCCTTGCTGGCTTTAAAAATAGTGTGTAATATGAATAATACTGTAAATGTTGCTAAGACTCTATGAACAAACTGCAAGAAACCTTGATCGTTTAGAAGTTTTTCTAAATAAACCTTTCCTTCATCCACTAATATAGG
Organism: uncultured Alphaproteobacteria bacterium; assembly: GCA_902530985.1. Taxonomy (GTDB): domain Bacteria; phylum Pseudomonadota; class Alphaproteobacteria; order Methylaequorales; family Methylaequoraceae; genus Methylaequor. Next base: position 10,469 of record CACACI010000001.1, on the reverse strand, counting down.
AGGTAATAAACTATCGCCCATATAGGGAAAGGTATTGTAAGCTAGCCCTGCATCTGTTCCAGAAACAAGTGCACCCGCAGATATTGTCGAAAGTAATAAAAAAAGTGATGCAAAAAAATTTTTTCTATGAGTTATTAAATTGGAAACTTCATTCATATATCTAACTTTATGTTCAGAAAAGACTTTACAAAAAAAATACAATAATAACGAATAAATTAGAAAGGCTATTAAAAGGTGTGCTGAGAGCCTAAAGTGACTAACATCTGGTCTGTCAATTAAACCACTTTTTACCATATACCAACCCATAAAAGCTTGAAAAAAACCAAGAGTTGATAGTAAAAGGATAAGTTTTTTTTCATTTTTTATGAAACCACCTTTTACCCATATGTAAATCAAAGGTATGAAAAATGTTATTCCGATGAGCCTACCCCATATTCTGTGAAGATATTCCCAGAAAAAGATTTCTTTAAACTCTATCAATGTCATGGTTGGGTTTTTAATATTATATTCGGGATATTGCTTGTACAAACTAAAAAGATTGATCCAATCTGTTTGATTTAGTGGAGGAATTATTCCATGGATTAGGTTCCAGTTTGTAATTGAAAGCCCAGAATCTGTTAATCTCGTTATGCCCCCAATTAGCACCATAGAAAAAACCATCCATAAGTTGACCCCAAGCCAAAAAAGTTTTTTTTGCCTAATGTTTTTAACCATATAATAATTAATAATTCTTAATTTTAAAATTAAAATACATAAATATTGTGTACTATAATTTAATTTACATATCTTATTGACAAATTAATAATATTATAATTAATAAATACTATGAAAAATGATTCGAACATCATAGGTTTTCTGAATAAAATCACTAAAGGTATGACACCTTTAGATATTCTGAGAAAATCCATTCAAGTTAACTTTAAAGATAACATTGTTTATGTTTGTTCTTTTGGGACTGAGTCAGCCATAATCCTTCACATGATTTCTAAGATAGAGAAGAATTTTCCAATTATTTTGTTAAATACAAACTTTCTCTTTGAAGAAACAATTCATTATAAGAACTATTTACTTAAGAAATTAAATCTTAAAAATCTAAAGGAAGTTTTTCCAGATCCAAGAGATTTAGATTTGCATGATAAAAATAATATTTTATGGAAAAGCAATCCAGATTCTTGTTGCAATATTAGAAAAGTTAAGCCATTGCAGAAAGAATTAAAAAAGTATAAGGCCTGGATTTCAGGAAGGAAAGCATTTCATTTGGGGGATAGGAAAGATTTAAGAGTTTTTGAAAGTTTGAATGATAGGATAGTTATAAATCCTTTGGCCAGTATAGATAAAACTTTTGTTAATACATATTTTGAAAAAAACAAAATAAATAGACATCCTTTATTTGAACAAGGCTATTTATCGATAGGTTGCATAAATTGTACAGAAAAATCAATAGATTCTAGTAACCCAAGGTCTGGTAGGTGGTCAAATAAAACTAAAACGGAATGTGGTATCCACTATAATAAAAAGGAGTAGAATGCAAAAAAATTTAAGAAAGTTGGAAAATGAGAGTATTTATATTTTCAGACAAGCTTATAGATCAATACCTAAAATAGCATTATTATGGTCACTTGGTAAAGACTCAAACGTTATGGTTTGGCTTGCTTTCAAGGCTTTTTTAGGAAAAATTCCATTCCCACTAGTTCATGTGGATACCGGAAAAAAGTTTAAAGAAATGTATGAATTCAGGGATAAATATGTAAAAGAATGGGAAGTAAATTTTATAAAAGGATCTTGTCCTCCATTAGAGGATATTGATCCTTCATTACCACCTGCAGCAAGATCTGCTGCAAGAAAAACAGAAGGTCTGAAAGAAATAATAAAAAAAGAAAAATTTAAAGGTATTATTGCAGGAATTAGAAGAGATGAACAAGGAACAAGGGCAAAAGAGAGAGTATTTAGTCCAAGGGATGACTCAGGTGTATGGAATATAAAAAATCAACCACCAGAATTTTGGGACCAATCTAACTTTAATTATCCAGAATCAGTACATGTACGCATTCACCCTTTATTGGGTTGGACGGAATTAGATATCTGGGAATATATAAGATATGAAAAAATACCTGTTGTTGATTTATATTTTTCAAAGAAAGGTAAAAGATATAGATCGCTTGGAGATAGAGATATAACTTTACCTGTAAAAAGTAGTGCTAAAACAATTGATCAAATAATTTTAGAATTACAGAATAGTAATACTTCAGAGCGTTCAGGAAGAGCAATGGATCATGAGGAAGAAAATGTTTTTGAGAGATTGAGATCAAAAGGGTATATGTAAAATGAAATTAAATATTGATAGTGAGGTCCCAAAAGTAGTGGTGGTTGGGCATGTCGACCATGGAAAATCGTCTTTTATTGGAAGATTTTTATATGATATTGGCGAGATACCTGATGAAAAATTTGCAGAATTAAAAAAAGCTAGTAAGACAAGAAGTATTGATTTTGAGTTTGCTTTTTTACTCGATGCTCTTCAAGATGAGAGAGATCAAGGAATTACAATTGATACAACGAGAATCTTTTTCAAAACAAAAAAAAGAAAATACGTCTTTATTGATGCTCCTGGACATAAAGAATTTATAAAGAATATGATCACTGGTGCATCGTCAGCAGATATTGCTATTCTTATCGTTGATGTGCATGAGGGGATAAAACAACAAACAAAAAAACATGCCTATTTACTCAAATTATTAGGTGTTGAAAAAGTAATAATACTATTTAATAAAATGGATAAGATTGATTATGCCGAGAAAAAATTTCTAAGAGTAAAATTTGAATTAGAGAAATTTTTGTCTAGTATTAATATTAAATTTAATTCTTCAATTCCTATATCATCCAAATTTGGAGACAATTTAGTAAAAAGAAGTACAAAAATGCCATGGTTCAAAGGGCAAGTATTTGTTGAAGTCTTAGACAAGTATAATATTTCAGACAATGAAATTTCACATTTCATCAGATTTCCAATACAAGACATATATAAAATTGGGGATAAAAGAGTGATTGTAGGCAGGATTGAAAATGGAAAAATCTCAAATGGAACAGAGTTGATATTTTTACCTTCTAATGAAAAAGTTAAAGTGAATTCATTAGAAGCCTGGCCAAAAGCAAAAAAAATCTATGGTCCCGGGGACTGTATTGGCATTACACTTAATGATCAAATATTTGTCGATAGGGGTAATCTTGCCTCTGATACAGAGAGCCCTCCAAAATTGATGAATAGATTTGAATCAAATGTTTTCTGGATTAGTGATAAAAAAATTTCTTTTGACAAAAAATATTTTATGAAGATTAATACTGGGGAATATGAAGTTAACATAAACAAAATTAAAAATGTTATTAATACGGAAAGTCTGGATAGAAAAAAAAATACAAATGTCTTAAAGAACGATATATGTGAACTTGTAATTCATTCTTCGCAGTTTATTCCTATGGATGACTATTCTTTTAACAAGTCTACAGCAAGGTTTTGTCTTCTTGACAGTGAAGAGATTGTTGCTGGTGGAATTATAAATTTAAAAAATTATCCTGATCAGAGGGAAAAAAAATATATATCAAAAAATAATATTACTCCAGAAAGTTACTCCATTACGGAGATTGATAGATCAATCAAATTTAATCACAGACCAGGAATAATTTGGCTAACAGGATTATCTGGTGCTGGAAAAAGTACGATTGCAAAAAATGTAGAAAAGAGATTATTTAAAAGGAATTTCAATGTATTTAATCTTGATGGAGACAATCTAAGAATAGGTTTGAATAAAAACTTAGACTTTACACCTGAAGATAGAACTGAAAATATAAGAAGAACTGCCGAGGTAGCAAGGCTTTTCACACAAGCAGGTTTTTTAGTCTTAGTATCACTGATATCGCCCTACAGAAGTGAAAGAAAAAAAGCTCGTGATATTAGACCTGAATTATTTCGTGAAATATATGTTAAAGCTTCAGTTGATATTTGCGCTAAAAGGGATGTGAAAGGTCTATATGCAAAAGCTCTTAGGGGGGAGATAGAGAGTTTTACAGGTATATCCTCTCCCTATGAGGAACCAGAAAAACCAAACATTATTGTCGATACCACAATTGAAAAAGTCGAAGAAAGTGTAATTAAATTAGAGAAATATATCATTAAAGAATTTAGTTTTTAGAAACTACTTGACAACTTCATAAAAATTATTATTTTAGCACTCATGTAGGAAGAGTGCTAACAAGACTCTCCCTAGCGAATTGTCTAACAAAGGAGATTCTTTATGAAATTTAAACCATTACACGACAGAGTGGTCGTTAAACGCATAGATACCGATGAAAAGTCTGCTGGTGGAATAATTATTCCTGATACAGCTAAAGAGAAACCAAGTGAAGGTGAAGTCCTAGCAGTTGGGCCTGGAGAAATTACTGAAGACGGAAAAATGAAACCCATGAACGTTAAGTCAGGTGACAAGATTTTGTTTGGAAAATGGTCTGGAACAGAAGTAAAACTTGATGGTCAAGATCTTCTTATAATGAAGGAGTCAGACATTATGGGAATTTTAGAATAATTTAAAAAATATAAGGAGTATAAAATGTCAGCAAAAAAAATATCATACGGTTCAGATGCTCGTGATTTAATGATCTCAGGAGTTGATGCACTTGCTAATGCAGTTAAAGTAACACTAGGACCAAAAGGGAGAAATGTTATTTTAGATAAATCATTTGGTGCCCCTCGAGTTACGAAGGATGGAGTATCAGTGGCTAAAGAAATCGAACTTCGAGATAAATTTGAGAATATGGGTGCTCAAATGGTTAAAGAAGTTGCAAGTAAAAGTTCAGATTCAGCAGGCGATGGAACTACTACAGCAACAGTATTAGCTCAAGCAATCGTAAAGCAGGGGGCGAAAGCAGTTACTTCAGGAATGAATCCAATGGATCTTAAAAGAGGTATTGATTTAGCTGTTGATAAAGTGCTAAGTGATTTGGAGACTAAAGCAAAGAAATTAGGTTCTTCATCCGAGATTGCACAGGTCGGAACAATTTCTGCAAATGGTGAAGAAGAAATTGGAATGAAAATATCAGAAGCAATGGATAAGGTTGGAAGAGATGGTGTGATTACGGTAGAAGAATCAAAAACCAGAGACACAACCTTAGAAACAACGGAAGGTATGCAATTTGACAGAGGGTATCTTTCACCTTATTTTATAACTGATGCTGAGAAAATGATCTGTGAATTTGAAGATCCCTATATTTTGTTAAATGAAGGAAAACTCTCAAATCTTCAGGATCTCTTACCATTGCTAGAATCAGTTGTTAAATCTGGAAAACCTTTACTCATAATAGCTGAAGACGTTGAAGGAGAAGCATTAGCTACTCTAGTCGTAAACAAACTTAGAGGAGGCCTGAAAGTTGCTGCAGTTAAAGCTCCAGGGTTTGGTGATAGAAGAAAATCAATGTTAGAAGATTTAGCAATTCTTACTGGTGGACAAGTTATCAGTGATGAGTTGGGAATAAAACTTGAAAATGTTGGAATCCAAGATCTTGGAACTTGTAAGAAAGTCAGAATTGATAAAGAAGACACGACTGTTGTCAGTGGAAGTGGAAACTCTTCAGATGTTAAAGCAAGATGCGAGCAAATAAAAACTCAAATAGAGACAACAACTTCTGATTACGATAAAGAAAAACTTCAAGAAAGATTAGCTAAGCTCTCTGGAGGTGTGGCCGTAATTAATGTTGGAGGTTCTACAGAAGTTGAAGTTAAAGAAAAAAAAGATAGAGTTGATGATGCTCTTAACGCTACGCGAGCTGCTGTAGAAGAGGGGATAGTCCCAGGTGGAGGAACAGCTCTGCTGTACTCCAAAAAATCACTTGATGGTTTAAAAGGAGCTAATCCTGATCAAGATGCAGGAATAGATATTATAAGGAAAGCACTCGAAGCTCCTGCAAGACAAATAGCAGAGAATGCTGGAGTTGAGGGATCGATTGTTATTGGTAAATTATTAGAACAATCTGATAATAATTTTGGTTTCGACGCCCAAACGGAAACTTATACAGATTTAGTGAAGTCAGGAATAATTGACCCTGTAAAGGTAGTAAGAACGGCACTTGAAAATGCTTCTTCAATTGGAGGATTGCTCTTAACAACTGAAGCTATGGTTGCAGAAATGCCAGAGCCAAAAGAAGCAATGCCACCAATGCCTGGTCCTGGCGGCATGGGCGGAATGGGCGGCATGGGCGGCATGGGCGGAGATATGGGTTTTTAAATCCTAAAACGCTCTTTGTAAATTCTTAAATATTGTCTTTGAAAACCCAGTGTGTTTATTCGTCACTGGGTTTTTTTTTATGGTTGATAATATAATCCGTTATCTAAGTTAAGTAGCTCAATCCAAATTTCTTTATCTTCTTTTTTAATTTCCACAGTATCAAAACCACATCTTAGGAGAAAAACGTATTGATCTGGTAGAATATGACCAGATGCTCTAATTTCACCTTTAAACTTATGTTCTATTCTTAATTCTTTGACTAAAGTAAAAGGTCTTCCATCCTTAAAAGTTTTAAAGTTTAATTGAATCATTGAAAATTTCTTTAGACTATCTTTAATTGATTCAGAGCTTTCGTCAGAATTTATTTCTATTGCAAGTTGAAAGTTTTTTTTTATCCCTTGTTTCTTTATCTCCTGCCATTGATAAAGACTTAATAAAGATGTTGGTAAAAAATCATTTGCAGAAAAAAATTCATTTGTAATTCTTTTATATTTATTTAATTTTTCAGTTTTTCTTTCTAGTATTATCATACAAATCTTTTTTAAATGCTTCTATGCCAATTCTTCTAAAAACTGAAAGGAAATCTTCTGATGCATTCTTTTTGTTTTTTCTATAAGTTTTTATAATTCTTCTAATAGCACTAATCAATTTTTTTTCAGAAAATGAAGGGCCAATGATTTGTCCAATTGCAGCATCTTCTTTTGCTGAACCTCCAAGAGTTATCTGGTAGAACTCCTCACCATTTCTATCTAAGCCAAGAATTCCAATATTCCCAACATGATGATGACCACATGCATTAATACAACCTGAGATTTTGATTTTTATATCGCCTATACTTTTTTGATCAAAATACTTTTTAAAATTATTACCAATTTTTTGAGATATAGGGATAGATCTTGCTGTGGCCAAAGCACAGTAATCCATCCCAGGACAACAGATCGTATCAGAGATTAGTCCAATATTAGGAGTGGCAAGTTTTAGAATATCTAATTGCTGCCATAATTGATAGATCTGAGTGTTATTCACATGCGGGAGAACTAAGTTTTGTTCGTGAGTTACCCTAATTTCTCCAAATGAAAAATCATCAGAAATATTTGCTAACTCTTGCATTTGACGGCTATCTGCGTCTCCTGGTGGCTTGCCTGGAGGTTTTAATGATATTAAGACTATAGAGTAGCCAGAGATTTTATGAGGTAAAGTGTTTTGTTGTTTCCATTCATTGAATTTTTTATTTTTTGATATAGGTAATTTATTTGAAGAATATTTAAGTTTTGGTAGTTTAAAAAAATTGAAGATATCATTAATTGTATTTTTATCTAACTTAAGCTTTTCATTTGAGAATTTTACAAAATTCTTTTCTACTAGAGATTTAAATTTTTGCACTCCTAGTTCATTTACTAAGATTTTAATTCTAGCCTTATAAATATTATCTCTTCTTCCTAATTGATTGTAGGTTGTTAAAATTGCTTCAAGATAATTTAGTAAGTCTTTTTTACTCAAAAAACTCCTGATCATTTTTGCAATATGTGGAGTTCTTCCTTGCCCTCCTCCAACAAAGACTTCAAAACCAATAACGTTATTTTTTTTTATTAACCTGAGCCCAATATCATGAACAAGAAGAGCAGTTCTGTCCTCTAAACAGCCAGTTACAGCAATTTTAAATTTTCTTGGAAGAAAAGAAAATTCTGGATGAAATGTTGACCATTTTCTAATTATTTCACACCAGGGTCTGGGATCCTCGACTTCCTCAGCTGTTAAGCCGGCCAAATGATCGGAAGATATATTTCTGATACAATTTCCTGATGTTTGTATTGCATGCATCTCAACTTCAGAAAGTTGATCAAGAATTTCTGGAACTTCTGGGAGTTTAGGCCAATTAAATTGAATATTTTGTCTGGTTGTGAAATGACCATAACCTCTATCAAATTTATCTGCAATAAATGCTAGTTTTCTGAGTTGAGTAGAGGAAAGTTCTCCATAAGGTATTGCTACCCTCAACATATAAGCATGTAGTTGCAGGTATAGACCATTCATAAGTCTAAGTGGTTTAAACTCTTCTTCAGTTAACTTACCATTTAATCTTCTTTCAACTTGGTTCTGGAATTGTTTTGTTCTATCAGCTATAATTTTTTTATCTATATTTGAATATTTGTACATAAAACTATTTAATTTTGATTGTTAACCCTGAATCTCTTATTTTATCCCTTAATGTTTTTATCTTTCCAGACTCATCAAGTTCAACAAATTTTGCAGATATAATAATACATTTTTCTTCATCTTTCTTAAATATGTCATCATATTTTGATAAATCATCTCTGTGTATTTTAATAGCCTTATTTGAATTTGGTAGCCAGCCTTTTTTTGTGTAAAAAACAACTTTACCAGATTGCAACTCATTTGCTGAAAGTAAAAAAAAATCTCCTTTAAGTTTTTTGGTCATAATAAATTTTTCCTATATTTAAAATAAAGTGGAATTTAAATATTACAAGAAAAAAATGTTTATTAATATTTTATACACAAATAATGTGTACTATTGTTTTTTTTTCTACTTGATAATACTTAAAAACTCAATATTTTATAAATAATTATGGAAGAAATAAACTCTAAGTTATGGCCTTTTATTGAAGCAAAAAAACTAAAAAAAAGAATCGAAGAAAAAGAGAAAAAACTGTGTGTTTTCCAAACAGGTTATGGCCCCTCTGGTTTGCCTCATATAGGGACATTTGCAGAGGTTTTAAGAACTTCGATGGTCATAAGCGCTTTTAAAAAAATATCTAAAATCCCTACAAAATTGTTTGTATTTTCTGATGATATGGATGGTCTGAGAAAAGTTCCTTTAAATATCCCAAATAAAAATATAGTTAAAGAACACTTAGACAAACCCCTTTCATCTATTCCAGACCCTTTTGATAAATTTCAAAGTTTTTCTGAACACAATAACAATAAATTAATTGAATTCTTAAATAAATTTAACTTTGACTTTGAATTTAAATCTTCTACTAAAAATTATAAAGGTGGTAATTTCAATTCTGGGCTTGAAGCTATTTTTGATAATTACGATAAAATACTTGATGTAATACTTCCTACCCTAGGTAATGAAAGGAAAAAAACGTATTCGCCTTTTTTGCCTATTTGCAGGACTTCAGGAAAGGTTCTACAAGTAAATATTATTAATTTAGACAAAAAAAACAAAAAAATTGAGTATTTCAATCCAATAACAAATAAAAATGAATCATCTTCAATTTTTGATGGTGAATGTAAACTTCAATGGAAAGTTGACTGGGCAATGAGATGGTATGTGTTAAATGTAGATTATGAAATGAATGGTAAAGATTTGATAGAATCTTTTGTTCTTTCAAGTAAAATTAATCGTATAATTGGTGGGAGACCTCCAAATAATTTTACGTATGAACTGTTTTTAGATGAAAAGGGAGAAAAAATATCAAAGTCAATAGGTAATGGTATATCAGTAGAGGATTGGCTTAAGTTTTCACCTCGTGAAAGTCTAGAGTTATTCATGTTTCAAAACCCAAATAGAGCCAAGAGGTTATACTTTGATATTATACCTAAGATGACCGATGATTATTTAAGATTAAGAAAAGATTATGAAACTCTGGACAAACAAAAAAAAATTGAAAGCCCGATTTGGTTCTTAAATAGCAAATTGAAATTTAATATATTGGAAAATTTTTCTTTTAATATGATTTTAAATTTAGCAAACGTATGCAACGCTGAGTCCCCTGATATTCTATGGGGTTTCATAGAAAACTATTATAAGGATATTGACAGAGAAGATTTTCCGTTAATTCAACAATTATTGGAATATGGTGTGGAATATTATAACAAATTTGTATTACCTAATAAAAAATATAGACCTCCTAGTGAAATTGAGAGAAATGGTTTTAAAAAAATAATTATTGTGCTCAAAGAATTAGATGAAAATTGTGAAGCAGAAGACATTCAAACGAGAATTTATGAAATAGGCATGGAACTTGATTTTGAAAATCTACGGGATTGGTTTTCAGCCTTTTATCAAGTTGTGTTGGGTCAAGATCAAGGTCCAAGATTAGGGTCTTTTATAAGGTTGTATGGAATTAAGAAAACTATATCTTTGTTGGAAGAAAAAGTTAAGTAATTTTATGAATAATTTTTATGAAAATGTTTACCGAATATTTAAAAAAAATGAGTTTATAGAATTTA